>JBJEQK010000100.1:0-2641 GCA_051881715.1 Acutalibacteraceae bacterium | reverse complement strand
AAGGAAAAGGACGTTTCCTACTATGCGCTGTACTGCGAAGGATGGGCAAATCTTTGGGGCAGCCGATTCAGCGGCGAAAGCTTTGTGACAAATGAAATGCTCAATCGCGGCAGATTCGGAAAGCCTTGGAAACAACAGGATAAGGAGCAATAATTTTGGAAGAATACGATGCATTCCGTTCCGGCGTGGAGTTCGGCGGACTGGTCAATACCACGGAGATCCGCGCACTGATCTGCTATATGCTCACAAAGCTGGATCCTATCTCCGGCGAGACATTGCGGACGGTGTTCCAGGAGCACGGCTTCGCCAACTATTTTGACGTCAGCGAAGCGATCTCCGAGCTGATTCGCATGGGCAATATTTCTGTGGAATATACAGACGAGGGTGAGGAACGGCTGGTTTTGACGCAGTCCGGTCACAATGTGGCGTGGGAGCTGTCGCCGCTGGTGCCGAAAACCGTTCGGGAAAAGGCGCTCTCGGCAGGTCTTGCGGCCATCTCCCGGCAAAAAAACGCCAAGGAAAATGACGTACAGATCGTGCCCAATGGCAGCGGCTTTAACGTGGTCATCTGTGTCGGTGCACCGAACGATGCGTTGATGCGCCTGACGGTTTATGCGGCGGATATGACGCAGGCGACCCGCATGAAGGACAACTATCTCAAGGATCCGGTCAAGATCTACTCCGAGATCCTTGCATCTTTAATTCTTTAAGGAGGAATTCTTGTGGCAAAATATTCGATCGGTCTGGATTTTGGTACTCTTTCCGGCAGAGCGCTGCTTGTAAATGTGCAGACGGGTGAGGAACTGGCGTCCGCTGTGTATGACTATCCCCATGCCGTAATGGACACGGCGATCCCCTGCGGCAAAAAGCTGAAAGCCGATTGGGCACTGCAACACCCGCAGGATTATTTGGACGTGGTGAAGATCACCATTCCGCAGGTCATGCAACAGGCAGGCGTGTCGGCAGAGGATGTGATTGGCGTAGGCGTAGACTTTACGGCGTGCACCATCCTTCCCGTGCTTGCGGACGGCACACCGCTGTGCTCTTTGGAGGAATACAAAGACGAACCACACGCCTATGTGAAGCTTTGGAAGCACCATGCCGCGCAGGATCTTGCGGACAAGATGAATGCTGTGGCTGTGGAACGCAACGAGCCGTGGTTACAAAATTACGGCGGCAAGATCTCCTCCGAGTGGGCGATCCCGAAGGTGTGGCAGGTCTTGCGCGAGGCGCCGGAAATCTACAATAAAGCGGATCGTTTCATTGAGGCGGCGGACTGGATCATCTGGCAGATGACGGGCAAGGAGACCCGGAACGCCTGTTGCGCCGGGTACAAGGCGATGTGGAACAAAAAGACGGGCTTCCCGTCCAAGGAATACTTCAAGGCGCTTGACCCGAGATTGGAAAATGTGATCGACGAAAAGTTCAACCGTGATATTCTTCCTCTGGGCGCTAAGGCAGGCGAGATCAACGCATCCGGCGCCGCACTGACGGGGCTGAAAGCCGGCACATCCGTGGCGGTCGGTGTGATCGACGCACACATTTTTGTCCCCGCTGTGGGTATTCACCGGGAAGGGGAGATGCTGGCGATCATGGGCACCTCCACCTGCCACATGATGCTGGGCAAAAAAGAGGTGCAGGTCAAGGGCATCTGCGGCGTTGTCGAGGACGGCATCATGCCCGGATTCTTCGGCTATGAGGCCGGTCAGGGCTGTGTGGGCGACCATTTCCAGTGGTTCATTGACAACTGTCTGCCCGCAAGCTACTATGACGAGGCGAAGGCAGAGGGCATCAATATTCACAAGCTCCTGCGCAAAAAGTGCGAGAGCAAAAAGCCCGGCGAGTCGGGTCTTGTGGCACTCGATTGGTGGAACGGCAACCGTTCCGTACTGGTGGATACGGAGCTGACGGGAATGATTCTCGGCATGACGCTGCAAACCAAGGCGGAGGATATTTACCGTGCGCTCATCGAGGCGACGGCATACGGCACCCGCATGATTATTGAAACCTTCCGGGATCAGGGTGTTCCTGTGGACACCTTCTATGCCGCAGGCGGCATTTCGCAAAAGGATCCGATGACGATGCAGATCTATGCGGATGTCATCAAGATGCCCATCAAGATCGCCGGCAGTGCGCAGGGCGGCGCTTTGGGTTCTGCAATTTTCGGCGCTGTTGCGGCAGGGGCGGAGAACGGCGGCTACGACGACGTCTATCAGGCGGCGGAAACCATGGGCAAGGTCAAGGACACCGTCTACTACCCGAATCCTGAAAACAGCGCAGTCTATGACAAACTGTTTGCGGAATACAAGCTTTTGCATGACTATTTCGGACGTGGAGAAAACAACGTCATGAAGCGTCTGAAGAAGCTTGCCGCCGAATAAAAACAACATATGCTAAGCCAACACCGCACCCCGATTGTGCGGTGTTGCCCTAAAAAACGACGTCTCTGCTGTAGGGGGCGTCGTTTTTTTTCATCACGGCTTTTTGTTGGATTAAAAGTTTCGCTCAAGCCTTTTTAAAGGCTTGCGGATTCCAAAGGCGGCGCCTTTGGTCGCCGACCGCAGTCGGCGAAATCTTGGGCAACAGAAAGCGCAGGAGGGGAGCCAAAACAGTCCGGTGGACTGTTTTGGCGTGGGGAACC
>JBJEQK010000099.1:0-11686 GCA_051881715.1 Acutalibacteraceae bacterium | reverse complement strand
TCTTTTTCAATATTTATTTTTCATCCATCCCACAAAAATCCGTGAAGAGGGTTTTCTTTTCTTTTCTTTTTGTTCTTTGCGAAATGCGACAGCCGCATTTTCTGCCCATTTTGCGCAGGAGGTAATGATTCGATTCTCCCAAGAGAAGCCGAGTGAGTGCGGGATTGCTGTGCAAAAATTTGCACGCACAACAAAAACGTTAGCCGGCTAACGAATTTTGTTATCTGCATTTTGCCTTTCCATGGGTGAGGGTGACTGCGCCAAGCGAGGTCGAATGCGGGAAAACTACGCCGTTTGCAGTCTGCTCTTGGAGGCTATACAGTGGGGCAGGTGTTGAGGCAACCAAACAAAGCGTGTATTGTCAATGTCTGATGACAGTCCCCGGTGGCGTTAGGGAACCACGTTTTTTCGCATCCGTCACGGATTGTGCTGTGTTCACTTCTCTCAAGGGGCACTTTGACGGATGCACTCAGTTCGTGTAGTCTTTTACGGCATAGGCATAACATGATTGTAGGGAAACACCGCACACCCTGATTGAGCGGTGTGCGGTGCTGGCTTAGATTTTAGAGAGAATATCTGCCTTCTTTATGTTAAATTCTTCCTCACTCAAAATGCCTGCATCCATCAGCGATTTTAGCTTTTTGAGTGTTTCCAGAGGATCTTCGGCGGGTGCGGCTTGTTGAACGATTACCTGCGGCTGTGCACTTGCCATTTTTGCCTCTTTTCTGTACTGGTGGAAGAGTGCAACGATTCGCTCAGCTTCTCGTTTATACAGCGTCTTAATTTTTGTCCTTGCACCCGCAACACTGAAATACAGATCACACGTTTGTGTTGTAGCTGTAATGGCGGATTCCAAAAGGAATCCCGTCAGGTCGCTGTTGTTGGAATTCTGCTCGGTACTGGCGGATGTAATATCCTCATAGTAGAACTGCTTGATATTGGCAGTCATACCAAAGGCTTCCCGATCCATTACGATGATCTGCTTGTTGGTACAGACGATATAGTCTTTTGCGGCAAGAGAATCCAAGCCCCATGCAAAGTAAACAAACTTTTCATCATCGAATATCATATACTTTTTGATTTCGTTGACGATTTTGTCTCCGATTTTTTCGCGCACCAGCGCATCAACTTCTTCATCGGTGATTACAAAGTCTTTTTTGGCGATGCAGTCAAAGTACTTTGTCAACGACAGGAAGTCCTCTCGGGTGGTCTTGTTCGGTTCAAACGATGCAAGGACATATCCATCACAGGCAAAGGCGGCCTTCTCCTCATCACAAACGAAGGAGAAACTGTCAATTTCGGAAATATCCACTTTTCCTTGGGCAAAATGCTTTTTGCTTTCTTCCAGGCAGATGGAGAAGTAGAGGGTCTGCTCCGTAATCAGAATATACTGCTTGTTTTCCGCTTTAATGGCAAGAATGGGTGTTTCTGCATCGTCATAGTCCGAAAGTGATTTCTTGATTTTTTCCAGTTCTTTTCCGTCGATATAGGGGTACATGGCGATTTTGGACAGATTGACACTCATTGCAGGCAGCAACAGTTTGTCATAGAATTCTTTGGTGAAGGAGAGAAGCTGACTGATTTCAATTCCATCGAAAACACTTCCGGCATTATCGTAAGCCGAAATAGTGTCCATGATCTCTTGTGCTTTGGCGGCGGCTTTCTCCCGCATTTCCGCATCAAATGCGACTCTTTCTGCTTGTTTAACAGCGGCATTTGTTCTGGCCTGTTCGACAGCGCCCTTGGCGGCTTCTGCGGCAGAGCTGGCCGTTTCCTTTAACTTGTCTAAAAAACCCATTTGAAAACCTCCAGAATGTATTTAATTTCATTGTGCTTTGTGGTTAATAAAAAGCAGCAATTTCAGAGATACAGCAAACGGTATCCCACTTGCTGCCGGTGTAGGCGGAGTTAATGGTCAATCGAATAGAGGATGTTGTTACGGTCGAATCGAAATAAAACCGATTCTCGCCGTATGTTTCCTCACGAACATCTTTGGCTGTGAATGATTGACTTGTTCCATCGCTGAATGTCAGCGTAAAATCCTGCACCCGACCGTTGGCGGTATATACGCCTTTTGCAACTTTTTCACCTTGATAATAGCCATTCCAGCAGTTCCCGTTCAGAAACTGTATTCCGCTGATTTGCTTTGGCGTTTTGAAATACAGTTCAATCCAGTTCCCGACGGCGCCCTGTTTGCCGGAAACCATCCAACAAGTATCATAGTTTCGATCGAAGGCTTTGCTGGAATCGTATGTACGGTTGTAGCTTCCCGCAGGCTGGCAGGCGGAGGCAGACGAACCGGTCGGATATATGATGTTGTCAGGGTCTGCGAAATGCATCGTCGCAGACGTTATTTCCGACAGAGATTCCGTGCCGATGACAGAAAAGTCTGATATTTCTGCGCCGGTTTCCGGCTGCGTTTGTGTGTTCGTTGCTGTAAGCGTATCCAGCATAGGCTGCAATGCGCTGCTGTCAGACAGGATTTGAATCCCTTCCTCCAAAACGCTTGCAGCTTTTTCAAAATCGCCGCTGTCCATATATTGCTGCGCCAAAGAGAGATATTGCATTTCTAACGTGTTTCTTTTCGTATCATAGAAACAAGCGGTCATAGAAAAAACTATAGAAAAAACAAAACACACAGATAGAAGTCTTTTGAAAAGCATACGGAACACCCTTCCCTGTCTTGGAATTCAAGTCGGTACATTGTACCGGTGATGCACCATTAAAATATAGCGCCCAGTACACCGTCCACGATCTGCAATCCGCCGTCGATCAGGTCGCCTACGACATCTCCATTATTGTTGGCGCCTGCGGAGGAATTGGGCTTTGACGCAGAGTCGGTATATGGTGCAAGATATTCCGAAGAGACCCATCCGAAGGTGTGGTCTTCCAATTCGATATACGCCCAGTCGGGAAGGCTGTCGATCACAAGAACCTTATCGCCATTGGACACACTGCCGATTCTGGATGTTTTGCTGTCGTTTGGAATGCTGTGAACCATTAAGTCCGAGGCAGTGGTACGCACGATATAGGTGCCCGATTCGATGCCTTCTCCGGTCAAGGCACGCAGGGACAGGTTATCAAAACGGTATTCGTCTTTTGTGCGGACGTAGTGCACCGTTGCTTCAAAACAATGGCGAAAGTCGTAATCCAAATCCTCCTGCGGGAAAGTGTTGACCTGGAAAAAGTGTACTTCAAAATCATCGTCGGACAGTTTCTTGACCTGCACGTCGAAATCCTGCACAGAAAACAGCACGTCCGACAGCACGACATACAGCTTCCCGTCCACATCTATGTATTGGATGCTGACCGAAGAAGTGTACCCTGTCTGCAAAAAAGGCATACTGTCATACATCTGCGCGCTGCAATACTGTAAAAACAGCGCATCCAATGCGGCCTTGTTTGGGACGTCTGGTTCATTGACAGGAAACGCAGTTTCTTCCAAAGTGCCGTATTGGTAACCTGCTATTTTGACGTCCTTATAGGTGTATCTGTCGTAGCGGATGTTGCCGGGCGTGAACCAGGTCTGATACAAGCGGCGCATCTGCGTGAACGCAGCTTCCACCTCCTGCACCGTTGGAACGGCAGAAGTGACTTTCTCTGTGGGACTTTCGGTCGTGCTGTCCTGTACGGTTAGAAATTCCCCGTTCTCCATTGCGGTTTGCAGGGAGAGCAGGATCTTGCTGTTGGGATAATTTTTCAGTCCCTCCTGCAAAACCTGCAGGGCTTCCTCTTCTTCGCCGCTTTCCAAATGCTGCTGTATAAGAGCGGCATATTTCTTTTCCATATTGTTGCTGCCGCACGCCGATGCTGTCAGCAAAAGACAGACAGCCAAAAGGGCGGACAACCATTTCTGCATTCGCACCGAATCACACTTCCTTATCACTGAATTAACTGTGCGATCTTCCTATCCTTTTCTTCCCGGGTGATTATACCCATTTCCTGCTGAATCTCAATGCGCTTGATCGCTTCAAAGTTGTCCATCCGTCTTTGCAGTGCACTGCGTTTTTCGTTGAATTCCTCCTGCGACATGACTTCCATGGAGACGGCTTTTTCCAGCTTTGTTATTTCGGCATTGAACGATTCAAGCGCCTGCTGTTTCTCCGCAAAAATGCGGTTGTTGATTGTCGATTTTTCGATCTCCATCAGCTCTTTTTCCAGCTTGGACAGGGATTCCTTTTTTTGCTGAATCATCTGCACAGCCGTATCAATATCCTTTTTGGAAGCGGAACCGTCGGGCAGGGAATCCACATACAGTTTGCCCAAGTCAGTGTACTGCTTTTCAAGCTCTTTTTGCAAATCCTCCATCTGTGTGCGCAAACGCTTCTTTTCCTGCGAATCCTCTTGCTTTGCGAAGGGGGCAGAGGCAATCATGGCAGCACCTTTCGCGGCGAGAGAGGAAATTTGTTCGGCAATTTGGATATTGGGCACACTGACGCTCGGCGCAGAGACAGAGAAGGATGTGCTGCTTTTTCTTTCCTGAAAAATCACCAAAACCAAAGTGCCGATATAACACAGTACCGCAAAATAAAAGCCGAAAACAAGTTTAGACTCTGCGGCAAAATATTCCGAATCCCCGTGGTTGCTCGTGGAAGAGATCAGCTCAACCAGCGCATTCAGAATGGAAAGTGCTGTTACGGACAAAAGGGCAAATTTTCTGTTTTTGCCCTTCAGGACGTAATTCAGAACAATCAGGGCGACAGGCAAAAGCAGGAACAGAAATGCTTGCAGAGAGAATTTATCCTGCAGAGCCTGAAACAGATTGCACGGTTCAGACGTGTCAAAAAAGACAGATTCCACCGACGACTTGTAAAACGGCATTATACAGGCAATCAGGGATAGGACGGCGCAGACGGTGACACCGTGTTTTTCAAAAAACTTTTTAACATTCATAGAGACTCCTCCTTTTTATTTGCCGGGTTATCTTTCAGGATCTTGCGGATCCATTTTTCACTGTACCCAAATTTTGTTGCCAACTGTTTGACGTTGTGCCCGTTGTATTCCTGGGCAATTTGCGAAGCGATGTATTCCTTGCTGAACAGTTCGACGGGAAAGGTGACTTGCTGACCGCGAAAGGACTCATGAATTTTCAAAACGTCGTCTATGTCCAATAGGTTTGCCAACTCATTATACACGCCGTTCAGATATTCACCTTTAATATTTTTGGTATCTAACATGACACGACTCGTCCCATACACATTTCAATTATGTCCTTATTATAATAACTTGCCTTGGAACTGTATAGAGCGATAGTGCCATGGAAAAGTACAGGAAACACTTCCTTGCAAAACACCCGGATTTATGAAAAAATGCCCCCTCGAAACCAGACGTTTCAAGGGGGAAATAGTTTGTCTGCAAGTTTTTGCCGAACAGCAGATGAAATAAATACATATATGGCAACGCCGCACAAATTTTGGCGCACGCCTTGTTTGAATCTTATTCTGTCAGCTTATGCAAACAGCGGGGTGCTGAAGTACCGCTCTGCGGTGTCGGGCAGGACGGTGACGACCGTTTTGCCCTTGCCGAGTTTTTTTGCCAGCTTTTTTGCGGCGGCCACATTGGTACCGCTGGAGATGCCGCACATCAGTCCCTCCAGCCGAGCGAGGTCTTTGGCGGTCTGGATAGCTTCCTCGTCGGAGATGACGCAGATGTCCTCGTAAATCTCCCGGTTGAGAATGTCGGGGATCAGTCCGTCGCCGATGCCCATCTGCAAATGGGTGCCGATGGTGCCGCCGGCGAGAATGGCGGCGTTTTCCGGCTCCACAGCCCAGATCACAATGTCGGGATTCTGCGCCTTGAGCACTTCGCCGATGCCGGTGATGGTGCCGCCTGTGCCGATGCCCGAGCAGAAGCCGTGAATGGGTTTTGCCGCCTGCTCCATGATCTCCATGGCGGTGCGGTGACGGTGCGCTTTGGGATTGGCGGGGTTCTCGAACTGCTGGGGGATGAACACCCGCTCGTCCTCCTGCGCCATGCGGCGGGCGACACGGACGCATTCGGCAATGCAGTCGCCGATGTTGCCGGCATCGTGTACCAAATGCACCTGTGCACCGTAGTGTTCCACCAATAATCGACGTTCTTCACTGACGGAATCGGGCATAATAATAATCGTTCTGTATCCACGCACGGCGCCCACAAGGGCAAGTCCGATGCCCTGATTGCCGCTGGTGGGCTCCACGATGATGGTATCCTTGTCAATGACCCCTCTCTCCTCGGCATCCAGGATCATATTGAATGCCGTGCGGGTCTTGATGGAGCCACCCACATTCAGACCCTCGTACTTGACTAGGATCTCCGCACTGTCGGGATCCGCCATGCGATGCAGGCGGATCAGCGGTGTGCAGCCCATGGCATCGAGTACCGTATTGCAAATCATATCTATATCAACCTTTCCGATAGTTTCTGTTCTTTATCAGTATATGTATTCCCGCAGTTTTCGACAAAGTGCCGCCACTGGCAGACCGACCACATTGCAGTAGTCGCCGCAGATGGACTGCACCAGTGTACAGCCTCTGCCCTGAATGCCGTAGGCGCCGGCCTTATCCATGGGTTCCCCCGTGGCGATGTAGGCGTTTATTTCTTCGTCGGACAGGGGATAGAAGGTGACCTGCGTTTTTTCACAAAAGGTTTCGGCGTGTCCGTTCTGCACAAGGCAGACGCCGGTATAGACGCAGTGGGTCTTGCCCGAGAGCATACGCAGCATACGAAAGGCGTCCTCGGCATCGGCAGGCTTTCCGAGAATGCGGTCGTTGCAGACGACCACCGTATCGGCGCCGATGACCAAATCGTCGGGACATTCCGCCGCCACAGCCGCCGCTTTCTGCCGGGCTAACTGCTGTACGGCATCCGCCGCAGCGGTGCCGGGCTCGATGTGCTCCTCGGCTTTGGAAACGTGTACGGTGAAGCGAAGCCCCGCCGTCTGCATCAGCTCCCTGCGCCGGGGAGAGGCCGAGGCAAGGACAAGGCTCATTGCGCTTCCTCCTCGTACCACTTGCGCATCTGAAATTTCAAAACAGCCGCTTGGGTTTTGCCGTCGGGAATCTCGTTGTTGAGTACCATTTCCACCGCTTTGGACAGGGGGATTTTTTCCACGTTCAGAAATTCATCTGCGTCCAGATTTTGGCTCGTGAAGGAAAGTCCCGTCGCACCGTAGAGGTGGATCACCTCGCCGCAGTAACCGGGGGAGGGATAAAACTTGCCCAAGTCGATATATTTGGAAGCAACGGCGCCGGTCTCCTCCTCCAGCTCCCGCACACCGGCGGCAAAGGGATCCTCGCCCTTTTCCAGTTTGCCTGCCGGCAGCTCCAGAACCACCTCGCCGTAGGGGTAGCGGAACTGCCGCACAAACAGCAGTTCGTTCTCGTCCGTCAGGGCGGCGACGGTCACACCGCCGTTGTGCTCCACGACCTCCCGGGTGCACTCCCGACCGTTGGGGAGCTCGGCCTTGTCCACACGCAGGTTGAGGATCTTGCCCTCGTACTTGTATTCCTGTTTTAATGTTTTTTCAAAAAGCTCCATACTTTGCCTCCTGCACAGTTATCCAAATAGTCATTTTACAATGAAATGTACAGTTTTGTCAACAAATTTGGCAAAATGCACAAAATTATTTCCTCAGGAGGCGTAAGTTGCATATCCAAATGTCTTGCACACGCTATGCCTTTTGTGCTATAATTACAATGTAGAATTGTATACGGAGGTTACTGATGGATTACGCAATGACCAAGAAGCAGGCGAAAGAAGCCATCGAAGCCAAGCTGTCCCACTACATGGGCGTTTCGCCCAAGGATGCGTCCGACGAACAGTATTACCGTGCGCTGGCACTGATCCTCAAGGAGAAGCTCATCGAGGGACGCAAGGAATTTGTGGAGGACTGCGACAAAGCAGGAAAGAAAAAAATCGTGTATCTGTGCATGGAGTTCCTCATGGGCAGATCGCTGAAAAATACACTGTATAACCTGAACCTGACGGACGTGTTTCAAAAGGCGCTGAAGGATTACGGCGTTAATCTCGAAAAGCTCTACGACTGCGAGCCGGATGCAGGTCTCGGCAACGGCGGTCTGGGCAGACTGGCGGCGTGCTACCTGGACGGTTTGGCGACGCAGGGCTACCATGCGACAGGGTACTCTATTTTGTACGAATACGGCATCTTCAAGCAGAAGCTGGTGGACGGCTGGCAGACGGAACTGCCGGACTTCTGGCTGCCCGGCGGGGAGGTCTGGCTGGAAAAGCGAGATCACAGTATGTTCCCCGTGACCTTTGAGGGCAGGGTGCACGAAAGCTGGGACAACCAGTACCACTCCATTACCATCGAAAATGCCAAGCAGGTCAACGCCGTCCCCTACGATCTGTACGTTGCCGGCAAGGACGGCAAGGGCATCAGCGTTCTGCGGCTGTGGCGTGCCGAGTCCCCCGGCATCGACATGGAAAAGTTCAATCAGGGCGACTATATGCGTGCCATGGAGGAAAACGCCATGGCGGAGGTCATCAGCAAGATCCTCTACCCCTCGGACAACCATCCCGAGGGCAAGAGCCTGCGGCTTCGCCAGCAGTATTTCCTCGTTTCCGCATCCATGCAGGATATCGTCCAGCGGCATTTGCGCCGCTTCGGCTCCATCGACAACTTTGCCGACGAGGTGGCCATCCACATCAACGACACCCACCCCACCATGGCGATCCCGGAGCTGATGCGCATCCTTTTGGATGAGTGCGGCTACGGCTGGGACGATGCATGGAAGATCGTCACCAAGACCTTTGCCTACACCAACCACACGGTCATGAAGGAGGCGCTGGAGTGCTGGTCGGAGGAGCTGGTCAGCCGTCTGCTGCCGCGCATTTACCAGATCATCAAGGAGATCGACAACCGTTACCGCTCCCTGGTCTGGTCCATTACGGGCGATGCAGGCAAGGTGGAGCGCATGGCGATCATCTCCGGCGGTGCGGTGCGCATGGCAAACCTGTGCGTGGCGACCTGCCACAGCGTCAACGGCGTGTCTGCACTGCACAGCGAGATCCTCAAAAACACGGTGTTCCACGACTTCTACACTGTGACGCCCGATAAATTCAAAAATGTCACCAACGGTATCGCCTACCGCCGCTGGCTGTGCCAGTCCAACCCGGCGCTGACGGCGCTGCTGACCGAGCTGATCGGGGACAAATTCGTTCTGGACGGCGACGAGCTGCTTCGCCTGCGTGCTTTCAAGGACGACAAGGAAGTGCTGGAGAAACTGCGCAGGATCAAACGGGACAACAAGGCGGAATTTGCCCGCCGCATCGAAAAGACAACGGGCGTTCGGCTCGACCCGGATTCCATCTTTGACGTGCAGGTCAAGCGTCTGCACGAGTACAAGCGGCAGCATCTGAACGCTTTCCAGATCCTCTCCCGCTATTTGGAGATCAAGGACAATCCCAACGGCAACTATACGCCGCACACCTATATTTTTGCCGCCAAGGCGGCGTCCGGCTACTTTTTGGCCAAGAAGATCATCAGCTTTATCTGCGCACTGGCGGATCTGGTCAACAACGACCCCGATGTCCGGGGCAGGCTAAAGGTGATTTTCGTGGAGGACTACAACGTCACCATGGCGGAGCGTCTGATGCCCGCCGCCGACATCAGCGAACAGATCTCCCTCGCCGGCACGGAAGCCAGCGGCACGGGCAATATGAAGCTGATGATCAACGGTGCCGTCACCCTCGGCACCATGGACGGCGCCAATGTGGAGATCTTTGACGCAGTCGGCAAGGACAACATCCTCATCTTCGGCATGAACGACACCGAGGTGCAGAATCTGCGCCACGCCGGCTACAACCCGTCGGAGTTTTACCGCAACAACGCAGAGATCCGCCGTGTGATCGATTTCATCAACGGCGGCATCGGCGGCAAGATGTTCCCCGAGATCGGGCAATCCATCACCCACCACGACCCGTATATGGTGTTGGCGGACTTCGAGGACTACCGCCGCACCCAGAGCCGTGCCGTGGAGCTGTACGCCGATGCGGACAAGTGGGCGCAGATGTCCCTGATGAATATTTCCGGCGCAGGCCGCTTCTCCGCTGACCGTGCCGTGAACGAATACGCAAAGAATATCTGGAACGCTTAAGCGTGCCTGAGAAAGGAGCATCCGTATGTACGCACCCCCGCAAGAGTACGGCTTCGGCGGCATTCCGCCCTACCGCTACGGGATCCTGCGCGAGCAGGAGAAACAGATGCTCCGGCGCCAAAGCGTGCGTGCAGGTCTATGCGTGACCGCCTTTATCCTGCTGCAGGAGATGACGGTGTATCTTTTGGCGTTTGTGCCGCCGCTGTATGCGCTGTGTGTGCAGGACGGCGTCTTTGCGCAGGTATTTGAGATTTTATTTTTACTGCTGATCCTGTCCCCGTTTCTGCTGTCGTTTGCGCGCATGGCGGAGGGGGAAAAGGAACAGGTGGACAAGTTTCGCAAACCCGTGTCCAAGCCGGCGGCTGTTCTGGCCGTCGTGTCGGGATATTTCTTTTGCACTGTCGGCAACTTCGTGACGAGCTATCTGCTCGTCGTGTTGGAGGCGCTGGGCTTTTCCGTCGGCGGCGGAGAGTATGCGCCGCCCCAGTCGCCGGTGCAGTTTGTACTGATGCTTCTCACGATCGGCGTTTTACCCGCCATGCTGGAGGAATTCTCCCTGCGCGGCGTCGTGATGCAGCCCCTTCGCTTCTTCGGCGACCGCTTCGCCATCGTGATGACATCATTCGTGTTTGCCATGATGCACGGCAACCTCACCCAGATCCCCTTTGCCTTTATTGCCGGGATCGCCATGGGGTATTTTGTCGTGGCCACGGGCAGTCTGTGGGTGGGGATCGCCATCCATCTTTTGAACAACCTTTCTTCCGTGGTTCTGACGTACCTTTTGCAAGTGCGTCCGACTGCCGGAGAAATGTTTTATCATATAGAAACCAGTGTTTCCATCGTTGCAGGTCTTCTGTGCACGGCGCTTTTCCTGACGGTATGCAAGCGCAACCGCTTGCAGAAAAAGGAATGCGCACTGTGTACCGGGGAAAAAGTTAGAGCATATCTTTTCACCGCACCCATGATCATCTCGATCCTTTTGCTGATTTTGGAAACGGTCAGGCTGATTCAGTTTACGGGGTATGGATATGCAGGATGAAGCGTTTATGCTGGAGGCTTTGCGGCTGGCAAAAACGGCCGCAGAGGAAGGGGAAGTTCCTGTAGGCGCAGTCGTCGTGCGGGACGGCAAAATTGTCGGCAGAGGCCGCAACCATCGGGAAACACACAAAAACGCGCTGTCCCATGCGGAGTTGGAGGCGATCAACGACGCCTGCAAAACGCTGGGAGGCTGGCGGCTCTTTGACTGTACGCTGTACGTCACCTTGGAGCCGTGCCCCATGTGCGCCGGGGCGATCATCAATGCCAGAGTGCAGAAGGTGATCTTTGGCGCATTCGACCGCAAGGCAGGTTCCGTCTGCTCAGTGCAGAAGATGTTTGACCTGCCCTATAACCACCAGCCCGAAGTCATCGGCGGATATATGGAACAGCCGTGCGCACAGCTGCTGCGCCGGTTCTTCTCCGATATGCGCAGGGGCATCGGCAAGGCAGAGGTCAATCCGCAGTGGAGAGAGCGGATGGCTGAAAGAAAATTTTAGGAGGACAAAAACAATGGCAATCAAAGACAACTTCAAAAAGGGTTCCGTAGAATT
>JBJEQK010000098.1:0-11758 GCA_051881715.1 Acutalibacteraceae bacterium | reverse complement strand
GTCACTTCACTAGGCGTGCAAATTTTTGCACGGATCGTTTTGTTGCCGTTGCTTTCTGTCAGTCACTTCGCCGGATGTGCAAATTTTTGCACGGGTGCATTTTTATGGAAATGTTTTTACAGTCAATTCATCGAACGCTCTCTCGGATGGCTTTGATCATATAATCCAGTTTCTCCTTTGTCATGCCTGGATAGACACCGACCCAAAAAGTGTCTCGGAGAATGCGGTCGGTGTTTGTCAGTTCCCCTGCCACGCGGTAGGCATCGGTATTCCGAATGGTATCAAAGCAGGGGTGGCGAAGCAGATTGCCGGCAAAGAGCATTCGGGTTTGGATGCCGTGCTTCTCCAAAAACTGCACCACCTGATTGCGGTCTGTACCCGCCTTGCAGGTCAGCAGAAATCCGAACCAGCTCGGGTCGCTGTTTTCCGCCGGCTCGGGGAGGATGAAATGCGCCTGCAAATCCTCCAGCGCATTGCGCAGATAGGCAAAATTTTCTTTGCGTTTCTCTACAAAGCCGGGCAGCTTTTCCAGCTGGGCGCATCCGATTGCCGCCTGCATTTCCGTTGCCTTGAGGTTAAAGCCGAAATGGGAATAGACATATTTATGGTCATAGCCAAGGGGCAGTTCGCCGTACTGTTTGTCAAAGCGGTGCCCGCAGAAATTGTCACAGCCGGAGGGGCACACGCAGTCCCGACCCCAGTCCCGCATGGAGCGGATAATTTTGGCAAGCAGGGCATTATCGGTATACACCGCGCCGCCCTCGCCCATAGTCATGTGGTGCGGCGGATAGAAGCTGGATGTGCCGATGTCCCCGACGGTGCCGGTCTTTTTCCACTGACCGTCCATGCGGTACGCACTGCCCAAAGCATCGCAGTTGTCCTCCACAAGCCACAGGGAATGCTCGTCGCAAAACGCTTTCACAGCGGCAAGGTCGAAGGGATTGCCAAGGGTATGGGCAAGCATGACCGCTTTGGTTTTTTCGGAGAGCGCCGCCTCCAGTGCGGTCACGTCGATATTGTACTGCGGGATGGTCACATCCACAAACACCGGCACGGCGCCATACTGGAGCATAGGTGCGACCGTCGTCGGAAAGCCGGCGGCCACAGTGATGATCTCGTCCCCGCGCCGCACGGCACGCTCCCCCAACAGCGGAGAAGTCAGCGCCGCAAACGCCAGAAGATTCGCCGAGGAGCCGGAGTTGACAAGGGCGCAGTGACGCACGCCGAGATACGCCGCCAGTTCCTGTTCAAAGCGGTCGGCGTACTTGCCGGCAGTCAGCCAAAAGTCCAGCATACTGTCCGCCAAATTCACCATTTCCGCGCTGTCATACACGCGGGCGGCATAGGGAATGCGGTCGCCGGGCTGATAGTCGGGCGTTTTGTGGAAAGTGTCGCAATACGCCGCAACGCTCTTTAAAATCTCTTCGCGAGCCTGCTGCTCGGTCATATTTTCAAACATGATTGTGTCTCCATGTATTCTTCGATCTGGCGCCGCATCGTATCGGCCGGCACCTTGCCGTACAGTCCGCGCTTGGTGAACTCCACCGTTTTCGCTACCGCCGTCTGCGCATTCCACACAGGCTGCCACCCGAGGCGTTCCCGAATCCTTGCGCAGTCGAGGCGCAGGAAATTCGCCTCGTGGACAGCATTTTCTTCGCTGACGCATCGCCACGTCTGGTTGTCTCCCCATGCGGCGCAGAACAGATCCGCCATCTCCCCGCTGGTCAAGCAGTCACTCTGCGTGGGACCGACGTTGTAGCTGCCCGCCAGTACAGGGTCAGAATACTGCTTTTCCGCGATCAGCAGATAAGCGAACAGCGGTTCAAGGACGTGCTGAAACGGGCGCACGGACAAGGGATTGCGCAAAATGATGGGTTCGCACTTCATGGCGGCACGGACGCAGTCGGGGATCAGCCTGTCTGCGGCATAGTCGCCGCCGCCGATGACGTTGCCTGCCCGTGCGGTGGACACGGCGATTCTGCCGTCATCAAAAAAAGAATTCTTGTAGCTCCGGGTCACCAGCTCCGAGCAGGATTTGCTGTTGGAATACGGGTCGAAGCCGCAGAGCGCGTCCGTTTCCCGGTAGCCCCACTCCCACTCGTGATTTTCGTACACTTTATCGGTGGTCACATTCAAAAGAGAACGCACACAGCCTACCTGACGTGCACACTCCAGCACGTTTACCGTCCCCATGACGTTCGTCTCGAAGGTGTATCGGGGCGTTCGGTAGCTCTCCCGCACAATGGGCTGTGCCGCCAGATGGAACACGATGTCGGGGCGGTGTTCCTCAAACACGGAAAGCAGCGTATCATAATCCCGAATGTCGCCGATGACGGAGGTTATCTCTTTCGCCATCTCCGACTGCACGAACAGACTCGGGTCTGTCGGCGGCTCCAGCGCATAGCCGACCACCTTTGCCCCGCTCATGGACAAGATCTTGCACAGCCATGTGCCCTTGAAGCCGGTGTGTCCCGTCACCAGAACACACTTGTCTTTATAAAAATCAAGATTCTTCATGTCTGCTCCTTACCACAACTTCCACGGCGCATGACCCTCTGCCCACAGCGTTTCCAGCAGCTGCTTGTCCCGCTGGGTGTCCATGCACTGCCAAAATCCGTCGTGCCGGTACGCCATCAGTTTGCCGTCCTTGGCGAGGTTTTCCAGCGGCTCTTTCTCGAACGCCGTTGCGTCCCCCTCGATGTAGTCGAATACCTCCGGCTCCAGCACCATAAATCCGCCGTTGATCAGACTGCCGTCCGTCTCCTGCTTTTCCCGAAAAGCGTCGATTTTGCCGTCCGGCTCCACATCCAGCACGCCGAACCGCTGACCCACGCTCACGGCGGTGATGGTCGCCGCCTTGCCGTGACTGCGGTGAAACTCTAAAAGCGCCTGTATGTTCACATCGGACACACCGTCGCCGTAGGTCAGCATAAACGGTTCGTCCCCGATATACCGCCGCACACGCTTGACGCGCCCGCCGGTCATGGTCGAAAGCCCTGTATCGACCAGCGTCACTCTCCACGGCTCGGCGATGTTGTTGTGGACGGTCATCTCGTTGTCCCTCGTGAAGTCGAAGGTCACGTCACTGCGGTGCAGATAATAGTCCGCAAAGTACTCCTTGATGACGTGCTGTTTGTAGCCGCAGCAGATGATGAATTCGTTGAAGCCGTAGTGGGAATACAGCTTCATCACGTGCCACAAAATCGGCATACCACCGATCTCGATCATGGGCTTGGGGCGCAGGTGGCTTTCCTCGCTGATGCGTGTGCCGAATCCGCCGGCTAAAATGACAACTTTCATAATTCTATTCCTTTCGTCAGGGAATACTGCACCTGATTATACAGATATAGTATACCAATATAGCTGCCTGTAGTCAAGCAAAATGGGTAGAAAAAAAGGCCACCCAAAGCGGGCGGTCTTTCGTATGGCACACGGTTAAAAGGTTGGATTTTGATAAGGGTCATGCGGAACGGCGGACTTCCCGATCATCCCGGATACAAAACCGGAAATCTTGCCGGGCAGACTGCTCTGCCGGATGATCCCAATCACGGAACAGATCAAAAAAGGAATGCCGATCAGACAAAAAGCAAAAAAGATGCCGATGACCAGAGTGAATATCTTGCACGTCCAGTTTCCATCGGTATAGTCCAGTTGCAGAACGCCTTGGTGCAAGGAACAGCTTACACGGATATCCTGCCCCAAACCGAGAAGATTCTTGATGCCGGCGCAGTCTTTATAGATCCGCAGTTTCTTTGCCCCGTAGAGATTCACCACATCTGCCGTATACCCTTCGGCACGGCAAGCGGATGCCAGCTTTTCGGCAAAGGCGTCCATGTCAAAATGCGGCGACACTTTCAGCGTCAAACTTTCTTCCACTTTTTTCCCCTCTTTGGTCTCGAAGCATCCGGCAAAAAACACACCGAATACCGGCACACGATCGCCCGATACCCGACGGCATAGCCATGCTCCACGGCTTCCCCATGTTCAAGCGTTGAATACTATTCACCACTTTTTTGCGAATTATAGCATACAATAGAAAAAAAGTCAACGATTGTGGGTAAAAACTATGTTCAAGATCAAAGCGCCCGACGGGACGAACAATCTCTGCGGCAAACGACTGTCCGAGATTCGGAAAAGCAAAGGCATTTCCCAGCGGGAACTGGCCAAAAGAATGCAGTTAAAGGGGTACGATGTCGATCACTATTTTATACGCAGGGTGGAAAATGGTGAACGGTTCGTAACGGACATTGATTTGAAAATCTTTTGCGAAACGCTGGATATTCATCTGTCCGACATTTTCGATTTTTAAAGGCGAAAAGAGCAGAAATCTGCGCACAACGCACAAATTTCTGCTCTTCTGTTTTTGGAAAAATCGTAGTATTACTTTTGCAGGACGCGCACACGAACAACGCCGTCCATAGCTTCCAGCGCAGCAGCATCGACCGCCTTGTCGGCGACGGTATAGGCGTAGCCCTTCTTTGCGCCGGCAAAGGCAACATCACCCAGCGCGGCGGCGACAGCTTCCGCGGCTTCCGCCTTGTGCAGGACACAGGTGCGGACGGTGAAGTCTGCCGAAAGCGGTGCGTTGGGGTAGTTGACAGAGTTGCGGATGGCGCCGGTCTCGATGTAGGCGGTCAGCTCCTCAGCGGCCATAATGGCGCAGTTGTCCTCGCTCTCGGGCGTGGAAGCGCCCAGATGGGGAATGGCGATCACGCCGTCTGCGCCCAGCAGTGCATCGGTGGGGAAGTCAGTGGCATACGCAGAAACTTTGCCCTCCGCCAGCGCCGCAAGGATATCGTCGGCGATGACGAGATCGCCTCTGGCGAAGTTGAGGATGCGCACGCCGTCCTTCATCGTGGCGATGGAGTCCTTGTTGATCATGCCCTTGGTTTCAGGTGTGGCAGGCGCATGGAGAGTGATGTAGTCACTGCCCTCGAACACGGGAGCGGTGGACGTGACGACCTGCACCTGTTCGTTGACGCCCTTGACGGGGAACGGGTCATAGCCGATGACGTTCATACCCAGTGCGACGGCGGTGTCTGCGACCATACGGCCGATGGCGCCCAGACCGATGATGCCGAGGGTCTTGCCCTTGATCTCGGGACCGACAAAGGCGCTCTTGCCCTTTTCGACCGCCTTGCCCACAGCATCGCCCTGACCCTTGAGGGTCTTGCACCACTCGATGCCGGGAACGATCTTGCGGGAGGAGAGAAGCAGTGCGCAGAGAACCAGTTCCTTCACGCCGTTGGCGTTGGCACCGGGCGTATTGAACACGACAACGCCTTCCCCGGCGTAATCCTCCACGGGGATGTTGTTGGTGCCTGCGCCGCAGCGGGCGACAGCAACGGTCTTTTTGTCCAGCTTCATCTCGTGCATGGCGGCGGAGCGAACCATGATCGCATCGGGTGCGGCGTAATCGTCCGCCCATGCGTACTTGGCGGCGTCCAGCTTGTCAAGACCGAACTTGGAGATCTTATTTAATGTGAGAATTTCATACATGATGTGATCCTCCGATTATTTGTTTTTCTTCTCAAAGTCTTCCATGAACTGCGCCAGCTTCTCCACACCTTCGATGGGCATGGCGTTGTAGATGGATGCACGCATACCGCCCACGGAGCGGTGACCCTTGAGGTTGACAAAGCCTGCCGCGGCAGCTTCTGCGACGAACTTCTTGTTCAGCTCGTCGTCTGCGGTCTTGAACGTGACGTTCATCATGGAGCGGTCACGGGGCAGAACGGGAGCGGTGAACAGTTCGCTCTTGTCCAGATAATCGTACAGCACAGCCGCTTTCTTTTCGTTGCGTGCTTTCATCACTTCCAGACCGCCGAGGCTCTTGATCCACTCCAGAACCAGCTTGCACATATAGATGCTGTAGCAGGGCGGGGTGTTGTACATGGAGTCGTTGTCCGCCATGACCTTGTAGTCCAGCATGGTGGGGGTGATGTCCCGGGCGTTGCCCAGCAGATCCTCGCGGACAATGACGACCGTCAGACCGGCGGGAGCGATGTTCTTCTGTGCGCCGCCGTACAGCACACCGAACTTGGACACATCCAGCGGCTCGGACAGGAAGCAGGAGGAAACGTCTGCGATCAGCGGAACCTTGCCGGTCTCGGGCAGCTTGGTGAAGCGGGTGCCGTAGATGGTGTTGTTCATGCAGATGTGGAAATAGTCGGCATCGGGCGTGAACTTGCTCTCGTCCCAATCGGGAATGTGGCTGAACACATCGTCCTTGGAGGACGCGACAGCAATGGCTTCGCCGTACTTCTGCGCCTCTTTATAGGCTTTGGTGGAGAACTGACCGCTGAGGATGAAGTCCGCCTTGCCGGAACCGTTCATGAAATTCAGGGGAATGGCCGCAAACTGGGTGGAAGCGCCGCCCTGGACAAAGATCACCTTGTAGTTTTCCGGGATGTCCATGATCTCACGGAACAGATCCATGGCGCCGTAGATGATGGGCTCATAGACCTTGGAACGGTGGGACATTTCCATCACGGACTGCCCGCTGCCCTGATAGTCGAGCATCTCCTCTGCCGCTCTGTTGAGAACGGATTCAGGCAGCATGGAAGGACCTGCGGAAAAATTGTAAACTCTTGACATTTTCTTACCCTCCGAAAAATAGTTTTACATTTGTTATTATATTCCATTCCTGTTTGGGAAGTCAAGACTTATCTTTTGCCGAATTCGTGAATTTTCACGACTTTGTCATTCGGAATTTATACATTTTACCGTTTCTTGCGCAAACACTTGCAAAGTGGAGAAAAATAGTATAAAATACTTGCGGTAGAAAAGCAAAAGTTCTTTAAAGAAAGGATATGAACACCATGAGCACTCTCAACAAAAAGTCCGTAGAAGACATTGATGTTTCCGGCAAGCGTGTATTTGTGCGCTGTGACTTCAATGTGCCGCTGAAAGACGGCAAGATCACCAGCGACAAGCGCATCGTCGCATCGCTCCCCACCATCCAGTACCTGCTGAAAAACAACGCAAAGGTCATCCTCTCCTCTCACCTCGGTCGTCCGAAGGGTGCTGTCGATCCCCAGTTCTCCCTCGCTCCCGTGGCCGCTCGTCTGTCCGAGCTGCTGGGCAAGGAAGTGAAGATGGCGTCCGACGTGGTCGGGGAAAGCGCCATGTCCCTCGCCGCCTCCCTCAAGGACGGCGACGTCATGCTGATCGAAAACGTCCGCTTTGAAGCGGGCGAGACCAAAAACGACCCGGAGCTGTCCAAGAAGTTCGCCTCCATGGCAGACATCTTTGTCAATGACGCTTTCGGTTCCGCACACCGTGCCCACTCCTCCACCACCGGCATCGCCGACTATATCCCCGCTGTCTGCGGCTATCTGATCCAGAAAGAGATCGAATTCATCGGCGGCGCACTGGAAAATCCGAAGCGTCCCCTCGTCGCGATCCTCGGCGGCGCCAAGGTTTCCGACAAGATCGGCGTCATCACCAACCTGCTGGACAAGGTGGATACCCTCATCGTCGGCGGCGGCATGGCCTACACCTTCTTTGCCGCCAAGGGCTGGTCTGTCGGCACCTCCATCTGCGAGGAGGACAAGAAGGATCTCGCGCTGGAGCTGCTTGCCACCGCAGAAAAGAAGGGCGTCAAGTTCCTGCTGCCCATCGACAACCGCATCGGTCTTGAGTACAACGAGAACACCGAGTACAAAGACATCAACTCCGACGAGATTCCCGACGGCTGGATGGGTCTGGACATCGGCCCCAAGACCACGGAGCTGTTCAGCAATGCCATCAAGGGCGCAGGCACCGTGATCTGGAACGGCCCCATGGGCGTTTCCGAGTGGGACAACTTCGCAAACGGCACCATCGGCGTTGCCACGGCGGTCGCTGAGTCCGGCGCCATCTCCATCATCGGCGGCGGCGACTCCACTGCCGCTGTGCAGAAGCTGGGCTTTGCCGACAAGATGACCCACATCTCCACCGGCGGCGGCGCTTCCCTCGAATTCCTCGAGGGCAAAGAGCTTCCCGGCATCGCCTGCCTGAACGAAAAAGACTGATTTTAAAATGGGTGCTGCGGAACTTCCGTGGCACTCTTTTGTAGAGAAAGGACAATGTACCATGAACAAACAGCTTCGTAAAGCCGTTATCGCCGGCAACTGGAAAATGAACAAGACCCCCGATGAAGCCAAGGCGCTCATCGAAGAAATGAAGCCTCTGGTCAAGGACGCAGACTGCGACGTCGTTCTCTGCGTGCCCTACGTTGACCTGTACGCCGCTCTGGAAGCCACCAAGGGCAGCAACATTAAAGTCGGCGCCGAGAACTGCCACTGGGCAAAGAGCGGCGCTTTCACCGGCGAAGTTTCCGCCGATATGCTCAAAGCCATCGGCGTCCCCTACGTCATCATCGGTCACAGCGAACGCCGCCAGTATTTCGGCGAGACGGACGTCACCGTCCACGACAGAGTCCGTGCCGCCCTCGACGCAGGTCTTACCGTCATCCTTTGCGTGGGCGAACTGCTGCAGGAGCGCAAGCAGAACATCACCATGGAAGTCATCGCCACGCAGGTGAAGATCGCCCTTGCAGGCGTTAGCGCCGAAGAGCTGAAGAACATCATCATCGCCTACGAGCCTGTGTGGGCGATCGGCACGGGCGAGACCGCCACCGCCGAGCAGGCAGACGAAGTGAACGGCGCCATCCGCGCGCTGATCGCCGAGCTGTACAGCGCCGCAGACGCTGACGCCATGGTGATCCAGTACGGCGGCTCCATGAACGCCAAGAACGCCGCAGAGCTTCTTGCGAAGCCCCACGTGGACGGCGGTCTGATCG
Source organism: Acutalibacteraceae bacterium (assembly GCA_051881715.1). GTDB lineage: Bacteria > Bacillota > Clostridia > Oscillospirales > Acutalibacteraceae > UBA1425. The sequence continues at coordinate 2,973 of JBJEQK010000098.1, read as the reverse complement.
GCGGCGCATCCCTGAAAGCACCCGACTTCGCAGTCATCGTCGAAGCCGCTTCCAAATAAGGAGAATGCGCCATGAGTAAGAAACCGATGCTTCTTTGCATCATGGATGGCTTCGGTCGCAACGACAGCGACTACGGCAACGCCATCCGTGCCGCAAAGACCCCCAATATCACCCGCATTTTCAGCGAAAATCCCCTGACCTACATCGGCGCATCCGGCATGGATGTGGGTCTGCCGGACGGTCAGATGGGCAACAGCGAGGTCGGTCACACCAACATCGGCGCCGGTCGTGTCGTCTATCAGCCCCTGACCAAGATCACCAAGTTCATCGAGGACGGCGTGTTCTTTGAGAACCCCCGTCTTCTCGCCGCCATGGACAACTGCAAAAAGAACGGCTCCGCACTGCACATCATGGGTTTGATGTCTGACGGCGGCGTTCACAGCCACAACAGCCATATGTGGGCGATCGTGGAAATGGCGAAGCGCTGCGGTCTGTCCGAGGTGTATGTGCACTGCTTCCTCGACGGTCGTGACGTGCCGCCCGCTTCGGGTGCAGATTACGTCGCCGAGACCATCGAAAAGATGAAAGAGATCGGTGTCGGCAAGGTCGCCACCGTCATGGGCCGCTACTACGCCATGGATCGTGACAACCGCTGGGACCGTGTGGGCAAAGCCTATGCCGCCATGGTCTACGGCGAGGGCGAACAGGTGGACTGCCCCGCGGAAGCCATCCGCAAGTCCTACGAGCAGATTGACGAGGAGGGCAAAAACCTCACCGACGAGTTTGTTCTGCCCAAGGTCTGCAAGGGTGCAAAGCCCATCGGTGCCAACGACAGCATCATCTTCTTCAACTTCCGTCCCGACCGTGCCCGTGAGATCACCCGTGCCTTCGTGGACGAAGCGTTCACCGGCTTCGAGCGCAAAAAGGGCTTCTTCCCCGTGCACTTTGTCTGTATGTCCCAGTACGACGCCACCATGCCCAACGTGTCCGTGGCATACACGCCCGAGGACTTCGAGACTGTGTTGCACAACACCTTCGGCGAATACATGGCGTCCTGCGGCAAAACGCAGCTGCGCATCGCCGAGACGGAGAAATACGCCCATGTGACGTTCTTTTTCAACGGCGGCGTGGAGACCACCTTTGACGGCGAGGACAGGATCCTTGTCCCCTCCCCCAAGGTGCCCACCTACGATTTACAGCCCGAGATGAGCGCATACCCCGTGGCGGAAAAGGTGGTCGAAGCCATCGAGAGCGACAAGTACGACGCCATCATTCTCAACTTTGCCAACTGCGACATGGTCGGTCACACCGGCGTGTTTGACGCCGCTGTCAAGGCGGTGGAGGCTGTGGACGAATGTGTCGGCAAGGTCGTCGCCGCTGTGGAAAAGAAGGGCGGCGCAGTCATCATCACCGCCGACCACGGCAACGCGGACAAGATGTACGAGGACGACGGTTCCCCGTTCACCGCACACACCACCAACCCCGTTCCCCTGTGTGTCGTCGGCGTTCCCTGCACCTTGCGGGACGGCGGCAAGCTGTGCGACATCGCCCCCACCATGCTCGACATCATGGGTCTCCCGCAGCCCGCACAGATGACCGGCACATCCCTGATCGTCAAATAAAGAACCCCATTAGAAAAGCGGTACGCTTCCGAATGGCTGCGTACCGCTGTTTTTATTTGTCAACCCAGTAGGATTTGATTTTAGGTATCGTCCGCTTTTCCTCGGGCGGGAGCTGCATATAGTCGCCGTAAATCTGTGTCAAAATCTGATGGTAGCCGGAGGGAATACACGCCTCAAAATCGCCGAACGGCACCTTGAGGGGCGTATACAAAGACTTATCCGCCAACTCCTTCGTGATGTCCAAATCGACCGACGCCATCCATCCGACCTGTTTTGCACTTGCATAGTCATACGTCGAGGCGATTTCCGTGGCTTTCTCGATGTATTTACAGGGCGGGACAAACCAAGAGTTCACTCTTGCGGGGAGCCGCAAGAGTTTGCTTTTCCAAGAATGTGCCGCAACGAATGGCTTCATCGCTTTGCGCGTATAGTACACAGCCTGCTGCTGAATTTTTTTGTTGTCCTCCATACGTTCCGAAGAACCGTCCATCGGGAAAATATCTACCCAAATACCCAGCGGAATGTTTGTACCCTCGGTTTTGGTGATGACAAGACGGGTGCGGTTGTCGCATACTTTCAAAAACGGAATGTAGTAGTTCCGTTCATTTTCCCATGAAAACACAGTCAAGTTTTCTGCAATCGGCTGTTCTTTTGTCATCTGCAAAAGACGATTGAAATCGGGGCGAGGCATCATGATATCAATGTCGTAATCCCACGGAATGATGTCCTTGTGCCGCACGGCACCGAGCAGTGTGCCGAATGCCAAATAGTACTCCAAATCGTTTGCATCGCAGTAGGCACAGATCTGTTTTAAAACGCCCTTTGCAATGCTTTGAAATTCCTGAAAATCAATGCTTTTTCCCATACTATCTCCTCACCGTTACAAATAAAGCTGAACCAATTCGTCGGCGCAATGAATGCCGTAATTCTGTGGAATCCCGGTTTTGCAAAGGTCTTTCCCGGCAAATGCGCCGCAAGCTGTATAGTATTCAAGTCCCATCGCATCGGCATACCAGGACAGCACCGTATCTATATGGGGCGTATCCATATCCGCCAAAACGGCTATCCCCTTGATGACAGCCAAACCGTAGGGAAAATCCGCCTGAAAATACCGGGATTTCCAATCAACGGCAAATCGTCCGTCCACCTCAACCATGGGGGAACGGATACCGCCGAGGGAAGCGATCGAGCGCAGTTTGCGGGTCATGGACGGTACATCCGGGCTTTCGTAATGCTCTTTCAAAGAGCGGACATTTTGTAGATCCAGCTGCGGGAAACACTGCAAAAGCTGCTGCAGCTCCCCGTCACAGCGGATCAGCCATTCCGAAGAAAGGTCGTCCCAATCGCTGTA
>JBJEQK010000097.1:0-2673 GCA_051881715.1 Acutalibacteraceae bacterium | reverse complement strand
AGACTAAAAAGCCGAAAAAGAATAAATTTGTTTAAAAATGTAGACATTTTTAAATATAAAAATTATGCCGAAAAATCGCATATACAATGCGTTTTTTGTATCATATCATAGAAATTTAAAAATGTCTGCTTTTTGAAACGGCACTCGGAAAGCGATTCAATATACAGAAAGGAGGCAGCAGTATGGATAACCTTCCTTGGCTCGGTCCTTGTCCGGATTTTAATGAGCTGTTCCGGGATCCGAAGTTTCTGTTGAGGATGTGGCTGCAGGACACATTTTTGTACAGGATCCTGCTCGTAATTTCTGAGTTTTTTAAAGGTCTGTAAAAAAGGAGAGATGTCGAATGAAAACAAAAAGAGTATGCAAACAAGTCACTGCGCTGTGTCTGGCGCTGGTGCTGTGCCTTGCGATGCTTCTGCCGGTCTGTGCAGAGGGCGGGACACAGTCCGGTATGTGCGGAGAAAACCTGACATGGGCGCTGGAGGACGGGACGCTGACCATCTCCGGCACAGGGGCGATGAACCGTTACCATGAAAAATATATGTTAAGAACGGATATATTCTCCTTGCCGGATGCGCCTTGGTATGCATATCGGGACAGTGTACAGCGACTGGTTTTGGATGCGGGCGTAACCTCGGTGTATGTCGGTACCTTTTATTTCCCCAACCTGACGGCTGTTTCCGTCAGCGCCGAAAACCCGCAGTACAGCCATGACGAGAACGGCGTTCTGTACAACAAGGACAAAACCACACTGTACCTGTATCCGGGCGCTGCTGCGGCGTCATCGTATGCGATCCCGAACACCGTCACGCAGATACAGCGCATGGCATTTTCGGAATGCACACAGCTTCGGGAGATTCGGATTCCCGGCAGCGTGACCACTGTCGATCAAGGAGCGTTCATGCGATGCAAAAGCTTGCAGAGCGTCACGCTGGAAGAGGGCGTGCAGGAGATTGAGGATAGCGCATTTTGGGAATGTATTCATTTGAAAGACATACATCTGCCGCAGTCACTGTATACCATTGGCGAATGGGCATTTTACAACACAGGTCTTGAGAGCATCACCATCCCGGACAATGTGCGGGACATGGGCATTTTCGCATTTTATTCGTGCCAAAATCTCAAGCAGGTGCAGCTGTCAAAATCCTTGAGAGTGATTCCTTATGAGGCTTTTGCCGGGTGCGAAGCGCTGCAGGAAGTGTCTATTCCCGCAGCGTACACTGTGGAAAGCGCTGCATTTATGAAATGCACGCAGCTGCGGGAGATCGTACTGCCCGAAACGGTCGAAGAGATCGGGGAGGAAGTCTTTGCGGGTTGTACGTCTTTAGAAAAGGTGACATTACTTTCGACGGAGCTGGAATGGGTCGGTGAAGACATTTTATCGGATACGCCATTCTATGCGGACGCATCCAACTGGGAGGACGGCGTGCTGTATCTCGGCTGCTGTTTGCTGCGCAGTGAGCGCCGGGGATCCGGGAACTACACGGTCAAGGACGGGACAAGGGTGATCGCGTGCAATGCGTTCCGGGGCAGTGCGTTGACCGGCGGCGTGATTCTGCCGGACAGTGTAGTCGCTGTCGGCGATTATGCGTTTGCCTACTCCACCATCCGCTTTGTCCACTTTCCGGAATCCATCCAAACCATCGGAAACTGTATCCTGTGGTCCGGCATTCGGGGGCGCAGCTATGCCTACATCTGCTGTGAAAGTGCAACAGGCGAGGCATATGCTCATGCAGCGGAAAGGGACGTCCGCTTTTACAGCTGCTCGGGGAGCCATTCCGGCTTTGTGCCTCTGTGGCGCAGCACATGGCTTTCGTGGAAGCTTTACACAATGACCCATCTGCGCATGGCGGCAAACGATGCCAAATCGGTGCTTGCTTCCTTGGGACAGTGGCTCGAATGGAAAATCGGCAATGGCCGCAAGGATTAAGACTGCACGTTCTTGAACGGTGTCACTTTCATAACAACAGGAGGGAAAAATATGAAGTACAAAAACAGCGCTTTCAAGCGTATCCTTGCCTTTTGCATGGTGTTTTTGCTGTGTATCGGCGCATCGCCGACAGCCATGGCTGCCGATGCACCGGCATCGGTTTCCTGGGAGGAGGAACTGCCGCCATCCGGCGACATAATAGGCGACCTAATAATCATACAGCCTCCAATCCCCGAAGGATTGCAGACACTTATCCTGCTGTTCTCTCCTCTTTTGGCTTTGATCGATGCCGTCTTTTGGGTAATAACAAGCGTTCAGAGCTTTTTTGAGTGGCTATTCTGCAGAGGATGAAACTGTGCGCGGCAGAGGGTCGGAAGGAAGCCCTCTGCCGTAGAAAAGAAGCTTTTTAAGGGGTGTTTTGTATCAAACGAAAAGGGGTATATACAGGGCTTCTTGCCCTGTGTATCGCTGCGCTGTGCACCCTGTCGGTCTTTGCGGCGCAAAGTACGCAAGCCTACAGCGAAAGTGCGGCGGCACAGGTGCAGACCGAGCCTGAAAAGAACGGTGCAACCGCAAAGACACCGGCAAGCTACGGCACGCTGATCGTGCTCACCTCGGTGGGCGTCCCGATTCTCGTTGCCCTTGCGGTGGCAATCGGCACAAAAAAGTCAACAACGGAAAAGAATAATTTAAAGACTAACTATTAAATGTCAAGCGCAAAAATGAAGTTTTCCAGAAAGAGT
>JBJEQK010000096.1:0-11914 GCA_051881715.1 Acutalibacteraceae bacterium | reverse complement strand
GATACAGACCCCAAAAAAAAGAAAGGAGAATCGCCATGGAATTCATCGTTACTGCCATCATCCTTGCATCTGCGGCTGTCGTTGTTACCCTGATCGCTACCCGCTGAGCAGACCTTGCAAAGGGACGCCGGACGGCGTCTTTTTGTTTTCCGGGAACAAAAGGGTCATCCCGGACAGTATATCTGAAAAAGTACACACTTTCTGCAAAAAATACTGTTTTTTTATCTCCGTATTCTTGACAAGTTACAGGAATTATTTTACTATTATACATATATGTTTTTTATACGGGGTAATGGGAGAAAAAGTTATGATTGAAGTTTCCAATGTGTGTAAATCCTTTGGAAAAACACAGGTGATCCAAAACATATCCTTCACGGCACAGTCCGGTCAAATCACCGGGTTTATCGGCGCAAACGGTTCCGGCAAAACAACGACCATGCGCCTGATCTCCACCATCCTGCACCCGGATTCCGGCTCGATTTGTGTCGATGGAACCGATGTCATCCGTGACCCGAACGGCGCACGCCGGCACATGGGCGTACTGTTCGGCGGCGATGTGTCGCTGTACAACCGCCTGACGGCGTGGGAAAACATTCTCTATTTTGCCAAATTGCAGGGCATGGATGAGGATCAGGCGGCGGAGCGGATCAAGGTGCTTTCCAATCTGCTGGACATGGAGCGTTTTCTTTTCAAGCGTGTACAGGGTTTTTCCCGCGGAATGCGGCAAAAGGTCGCCTTCGCCAAGTCCATCGTCCACGACCCGTCCACCATTCTGTTGGACGAGCCGTCCACAGGCTTGGACATCTACAGCATCCGGGACGTGCAGGACTTTATCCTGACCTGCAAGGAGCAGGGCAAAACCGTTTTGGTTTCCACCCACAATATGCACGAGATCGAGCGCCTTTGTGACAATCTGGTCATTATCGCAAACGGCAAGATCATCCGAAACGGCACCAAGCGGGAGATCCTCGCCGGAGAGGGTACGGACGATGTGATGGAAATGTTTTTCCGAATTGCGGAGGGCAGCGGCAATGCGTGACTTTAAACTGATTCTGAAAAAAGAAATGCTGGATATCTTCCGAGACAAGCGAAGCTTTGTCATGCTGTTCGTGCCGGTGCTGATTTTTCCGCTGATGTATATGCTCATGGGCACACAGCTGGACAAGGAAGAGCTGAAAAAGAATATCCCCTGCATCGTGGATTATGTCCCCGGTTCCATCGACGAGGAACTGTACAAGACGCTGTTTGAATCCACGGAGCTGGTACGCCGAACCCCGATTGAAAAAACCGCCACGGAGGACCTGAAAAACGGCAGCGTGTATGCGGTGATTCGTTTGAACGACGGACAGATCACCATCACCTACAACGACGCTTCCACCAAATCCGCCACAGCCGGTCAAACGCTGATCACAGCCGTAGAAACGGCACGACAGCTCTCTTTATACGAAACAATTCAAACGAAGTATCATGTGGACATGGCTTCCGTGCAGCCGTTTCAGCTGACGGCGGTCAAGCTGTCGGACGAAACGGGCGAGGCGAACAACTCCATCATGGCGTCCATTGCGCCGATGATGCTGGTGATGATGATCATGAGCGGCGGCGTTTCGATGGCGGTGGATCTGTTCACCGGCGAAAAGGAACGCGGCACTTTTGAAAGTCTGATGACCACACAGGCAAGCCGCATGAGCATTCTGATGGCAAAGTTCACGGCGACACTGTTTATCAGTCTGCTGGGTATGCTCCTGTCCATTCTGGCGTACGTCATTTCCTTTCTGTGCTCGGATTCCGCTTGGACGATGCTGTCCGGCGGTGCGGAAACCGACGGCGCAAAAGTCGCTTTGTCCTTTGCGCAGATTGTCAATCTGGTCGCCGTGTGTTTGGTGCTGTCCGTCTTTGCGGTGTCCCTCATGACCATGATCGGTCTGCACGCAAAAACCGTGAAAGAAGCCCAGTCGCAAATGAGCCTGATTACCATCTTCCCCACGCTGCTGAGCGGGTTGACCATGTTTATGGAAAGCGCCAATATTCATGTTGCGGCGATGTGGATCCCGGTCTTTAATGTGATCGTTTCCATCAAGATGATCTTTTTGGGCACGGCGGAACCGATTCATATCCTATTCACTGTGCTGTCTTCGCTGCTGTATTCGGCGCTGATGTGGATGGTGAGCGTGCGAATGCTGCACAGCGAAAAACTGCTGCAGGGTTAAGGCCACATCGCATAAATCCCGGCGCACGCCTTGCTCGAATCTTGTTTCGCAATCTGCACAAAGATTGCCTAAAGGAAGTGAAACTATGCTGAAAGTTGCGGTTTTTGATTTTGAAAAAAGTGCGGATCAATTAGAGGATGTTCTGGTGCATCTGCTGTTTGACAAGTGCGAATTCGGTTATGAAGCATATACCTCCATGGAGGCGGTGATGCAGATCGACTTTGAAACCGATTTCCGCTTCGACATTGTTTTTATCGAGGTAAATGCAGACATCCTTCCCGGCATCGAAATCGCCAAGCGCATTCGGGAAACCGGCAACATCCACACCGAAATCATTTTTACCTCGACGGACGATTCCTACGCCTTGTTCGGCTACAAGCTGCGGGTGTTTGACTATCTGATCAAGCCTATCCCCATCAAAACGCTCTCCGAAACCATCGACCGCTATTTCTGCTACTACGCCTCGGACACCGAGAAATTCTTCACCTACAAGGTGTCCGGCGCCGTGCAGCGTATGCGGCTGGACGATATTTATTATTTTGCCAGCAGCGGCAGAAAGTGCAGTATCGTCAATAAGGGCGTGGACACCGAGTTTTACGCAAAGCTGGACGAGGTGGAGCGTGCGCTGGATGCGGAGCAGTTTATTCGCGTACATCAAAGTTACATTGTGCAGATCAAATATATCAAAAGTCTGACAAGGGATGGCTTGACTATGAACAACGGTCTGTTCGTCCCCGTCAGCCAAAAGCGGTATGCCGATGTCAAAAAACAGTTCATGAAATATTTAGAAATAGAAGAATAGGAGAAGACGGTATGAAAGAAATCAAACGACTCACACGCTGTGAAAAAGGACACTTTTATGATGCAGGCAAATATGAAGTCTGCCCCCACTGCGAAAACACCGGGCTGATCCCCCCCACAAAATGGGAACCTGACGATCAACCGCTGCCAAGCACAGACGATTTCTCCGAGCAGCCGCAGGCATCCTGCCAAACCGCCGACGGCATTTCGCCGGATCTTTTCGTCCCCGTTACGAACACGGAGGACTTGTTTGAGGATGCGCCCGCCGTTTCCGTATCGTCCGTATCCACAGAAGTGCCGGACGACAGCAGAACCGTACATTTCTATCAGAAAACATTGGGCACAGAGCCGGTCGTGGGCTGGCTGGTCTGCGTCAGCGGCGTCCATTTCGGACAGGATTTCCGCCTGAAATCCGGCAGAAACTTTTTGGGACGCGGCGGCACAATGGATATCTGCCTGAGCGGTGATTCCGCCGTCTCCAGAGACAGGCACATGATCGTCACCTATGACCCGAAGGGCAACACCTTCTTTGCCCAGCCGGGCGACACCTCCTCGGAGCTGAGCTATCTCAATGACAAACCTTTGCTCGAAGCCACTGCGCTCCAATCCGGGGACAAGCTGACCGTCGGGGAATCCGAGCTGATGTTTGTTCCCTTCTGCGGCGAATCCTTTACATGGAAGAACTGAGAGCCGGGTGTGTGCTATGAAAATATTTAAAAAGAAGGACGCTGACTTTGCCGGCTCCATCATGGGGATCAGCGGCGAATATGCGGAGGCAATCTTTCGGCTGGATTGGGACGAGACTGTGACAATCGGACGAGACCCCAAAACCTGCCACATCGTGATGGACGAAAACTGCGAAAAAATCAGCCGCACCCATTGCAGTATCCGATGCAACCTAAAAAACGGCGCCTATACGGTACACGACCATTCCCGCAACGGCACGTTTATCAACGGTATGCGTATTGCGCACGATGCGGATGTGGACGTGCCGAGAGGATCGGTTCTCGCTGTCGGGGATATGTCCAACACATTTCGACTGAATTAAAAAGGGGAGATAAAATGTACGAGAATCTTTGTATTTCCTGTTTTGAGGAAAAAGGTGCCGACAGCGTTTGCCCGCACTGCGGATATGTGGAGTCCGGCGGGCGAAAGCAGGCGTTTCTTCCGGCGCGCTGTGTTCTGCAAGAACGCTATTTGATCGGCGAAGTTCTCTCCACAGACAAAAATGCGGTCTGCTACAAGGCCTTGGATATGCAACAAAATCGGATCGTGGAGGTGCAGGAGCATTTCCCCCGAGAGCTGGTCACGCGGGACAGAAACTCCCTGAACCTTGTACCGCTGCAAAACAACGCACAATGGCCGGAAAAAAGCGCACAGAAAATCTTTGCCAGCGCAAAAACAATGATGCAGTTCTCCGCGTGTGACGGGATCATGCACATCTTTGACACATTCGAGGCAAACCGCACGGTCTACATCGTCAACGAATATCTGGAGGGCTTGCTGCTGGACGATTACCTCAAGCAGTGCGGCGGTGCAGTGGACATCGACACGGCGCTGTCTGTCATCATGCCGATACTGGACGGTCTGTCGCAGCTGCACAAGGCAGACCTGATCCACCGCGCAGTCACGCCGAAAAACATCGTGATTACAACGGACAATACAATCAAGCTGATCAACTTCGTTTTTTTGAAAGAGGCTTCCCCGTTCAAAGAAAATGAGATGACCATTTATTTCTCTCCCGGATACGCCCCGTATGAACAGTATGTCAGCACGGAAAGACGCGGTGCCTACTCCGACATCTACTCTGTCGGCGCAGTTCTCTACAGGATGCTGGTGGGAAAAACGCCCCCGGATGCGATTGAACGCAAAGCGGAGGATACGCTTCGACAGGCGTTGGATGAAACGGATTTGCCGCAGCAAATGAAGCTGTGTATTTGCAAAGCGATGAACATGAACAAGGACATTCGCTTCAAAAGCGCTGCGGACATGAAAAATGCTCTGCTGGATAAAACAGAGATGGTGGACATCGACGGAATCATTGATGCGGGCAACACGAAAAAGCAGGCGCTGGTCATCGGCGGTCTGGCAGCCATTTTGGTTGCGCTGCTGGTCATTTTGTTTGTCGTGATCAACAAGTATTTGTAATTTTTACGCACTGGGGGAATCGTTGTGGTTACATATAAAGGAATCTCCAAAAAGGGAGAGCGTGAACGGAACGAGGATGCCATCGCCGTATTTAACCGCGAGGGCGTTTGCTGCTTCGTGCTGTGCGATGGATTGGGCGGTCACGGCCGCGGGGATGCGGCCTCTGCGGCGGCGTGCCGTGTGTTCGGTGAAGTGTTCGAGCACACATACGACTTCTATCCGCGTCCCTTTTTTGATGAAGCAATCGAAAAAACCAATCAGGAAATTTTAGAGATGCAGCAGCGGGAAGGCTGTATCGCCGGGATGAAAACCACGCTGGTATCCCTGCTGATCTGCAAGGATTACTGCACATGGTGCCACATCGGTGACTCCCGGCTGTACCTGTTTCAAAACAACGCCGTGACCTGCCGCACCTTGGATCACAGCGTCCCGCAGATGCTCGCCAACGCAGGCAACATCAAGGAAAAGGAGATCCGCTTTCACCCCGACCGCAACCGCTTGCTGCGTGCACTGGGCAGCGATGAGGAGTCGATCCGCTACGATGTTTCTGCGCCGTACAAGCTGGATGATTGTCAGGCTTTTCTGCTTTGCTCCGACGGCTTTTGGGAATACATTGACGAAAAGCAAATGTGCAAGCTGCTGCACAAGAGCACCGATGCATCCGATTGGCTGAAAAAAATGCAGGCTGTTGTTTTGGAAAACGGCGCCGGAAAAAACATGGACAACTATTCGGCAATCGCCGTAATGAACGCTTGACGCAGGGAGGTGACGCTTTATGGAACGCTGTTTAGGCTGTATGAACGAATACGATGAAGTCTATGACGTATGCCCCTACTGTGGCTACATCAAAGGCACGGCGGCAAAGTCCAGAAACCATCTGGAGCCGGGTACGATCCTGATTGACCGATATCTGATCGGGCGCTGCCTCGGACAGGGCGGCTTCGGGATCACCTACATTGCGTGGGACACCCGCCTGTACAAAAAGGTTGCCATCAAGGAGTTTATGCCCACCAGTCTTGCCTCCCGCATCACGGGGGAGCTGGACATCACCTGCTACAACGAAGAGGCGCAGGGTCTGTTCCAAAATGGCATCCGCCGAATGCTGGACGAAAGCCGGCGTTTGGCTCGGTTCAACGATTTGGAAAGCGTTGTCAAGGTCTATGACTGTCTGGAGGCCAACCACACGGCCTACATCATCATGGAACTTTTGGACGGCGAAAACATTAAAAATATCCTGACGGAAAAAGGCTCCTACAACGTTGCACAGACCGTGCAGATCATGCTTCCCGTCTTGCAGGCACTGCGGGAAATCCATGCCGCCGGACTGATCCATCGGGACATCTCCCCCGACAATATTTTCGTCTGCAACAACGGCAAGGTCAAAATTTTGGATTTCGGTTCGGCACGTGTTGCGTCCGGCGATGACGAAAAGAGCCTGTCCGTCATTCTCAAGCCCGGCTATGCGCCCAAGGAGCAGTATTCCTCCTCCACGGAGCAGGGACCCTTCACCGACATTTATGCGGTGTGCGCCACCATCTACAAGATGCTGACCGGGAAAACGCCCATCGACAGTCTGGAGCGCCGGGTCAAGGCGGACAGTCTGACACCCATCGGCGAGCTGGTGGATATGCCGGACAAGCTTTCGCACATCATCATGCGCGGTCTTGCCATCGAGCCGGAGGATCGTCTGCAAACGGTGGATCCTCTGCTGGACGTGTTTCAAAAAATGGATTTGTCCGCACCGCCGGCACCTTCAAAAAAGAAAAAGTCACACAAGGAAAAACAGCCCCGGAAGAATCCGCCTGTGAAGAAGGCGGGCAAAAAGCCGTGGCTGCCTGTGGTGCTGATCTGCGCAGCCGTTCTGCTGGTCGGCGGCGCCGTGTTCGGGATTGTGCGCGTTGCACAAAACCGTACCCCCACCCTCGATGTCGATGCCGATGTCAGCGAGGAATACACCCCCTACCAGCAGGAACTGCTGGCGGCCGCTTCGCAGGAGGATTTGCCGGTAAGGGAACTGCCCGACGTGGAAAATTTTGAGATGCTTCCTTTTGAAAATCAGTACTCCACCGAGGACGATGCGCTGTATGCGGACTACACCGACGAAAATGGTATGCTGCTTATGCGTGTGAAAAAGGACAGAGCAAACGATGTGTTTGTGAACAATTATACGCTCTATGACTATAACGACGACGGTCAAATTTCCTCGAGCGTTGAGGTGTCCGACGGCGATGCCATCTGCAAAGCGGAGCGCTATTTCTACAACAAGGACGGCACCCTGTTTGCCAAGAGCGAATACGACGATATGTCTCTCACCCAAATGACCGTGTACACCGTCTACGACTCGAGCGACAGACCGGTCGAGGGCTTCATCCGCTACGGTAACTCGTCCGAGGAAACGATGCGCTTTTCCTATGAGGAGGGTGCCCAGTTCGAGACGCACTACGACGCAGAGGGCAATACGGTCTACGAGTCCATTCGCTACGAGGACGACGGCGAAGTCAAGGAAAAGTGGTACACGCAGGACGGCAAGGTGTCCAAAGAAATCGTGCGCGAATACACCGATGCAGGCATTGTTGAGCAGACTGTCAAGGTGTTTGACCGCATGGACGAAAAGCAAACGTGGCTCTACGGCGACTCCGGCAAGCTCAAAGAGCACTTCGTCTATGACAAGGATAACGCACAAACCGCCGGTTATGTGTTCAAGTATGTGAAAGGGAAGCTGCGCTACATCGAGTGTCAAACGGTCGAGGGCGAAAAAACGTACCTCAGCGACCTGAAGACCGGCGGATACTTCCTGTACACCTTTGAGGACGGCAATATGCTCGAGCGTATGGAGTACGACGTCCAGGACGAGCTTGTGAGCCGGATCTGCATGGACTACGACGACGAAGGCAACCGCACCCGCACGGAGTACTACGATGAAAACGCCGAGCTGGTGCGCTACTGTGCGGATTATACGTACGAGGATGCGCAGACATATTCCTATTCGGAATACGATGCCGAGGGTCGGAAACAGGCGGACTACTCCTTTTACGGAGAAGAAAAATATGTTACAAGCTATGATAAAAAAGAGCGTGTTCTTTTGGAAAGCAGTTACGAAGGGGACAGCTGCCTTTGGACAGAAGAATATGTCTATTCCGGCGCCTATTTGGATAAAAGAACATTTACCCGCTATGATGCGGAAACCGGCGAGCAAACCGTTCGCTACGTGCACACATACTATGCGGATGACACGGAGAACCCCACCTGCCGCACAGATACCACTTACGACAAGAATAATGTCATACGCCTGTATCTGGAGTACAATGAGAACGGTGCGGAACGCAATTTGCGCCTGTACAACAAAAAGGGCAGCCTCACCGACGAGTATATTCGGGAGTCGACGCTCCTCGGCATCGAGTACGTCCGGCACGCAGACGGAAACGGCAACTTCATCGAACGAATCGACATAAACAATATGGACTGGTATCCGTCCATCCCGGAATAAGCCTGTAAAGCGAAGGTGACCACTATGCACAGATGTATGGGATGTATGCGGGAATACGATGCCCAGTTTGACGTTTGCCCCTATTGCGGCTACATCCTGGACACGCCCGCCAAAAATAAAAATCATCTCTCCCCCGGAACGCTTTTGCAGGACAGGTATGTCCTCGGCAAGGTGCTCGGGCAGGGCGGCTTCGGCATCACCTATATCGCCTGGGATCAGCGGCTGGAAAAGCCGGTCGCCGTCAAGGAGTTTTTCCCAACCTCCTTCGCCGCCCGCATGACCGGGTGCAATGACATCTCCTGCTTCGACGATGAATCCCGGCACTATTTTGAATCCGGCATGAAAAATATGCTGGACGAGAGCCGCCGGCTCGCACAGTTCACGGATCTGAAAAACGTGGTGCAGGTACTCGACTGTATCGAGGAGAACGGCACCGCCTATATCATCATGGAGCTGCTGCGGGGCGAAACGGTGCAGGACATCCTGCGCCGGGACGGCAAAATGTCTCTGGAGCAGTCCATGGGCATCATGATGCCGATTTTGCAGGCGCTCGAACAGATTCATCGCACGGGACTGGTACATCGGGACGTTTCCCCCGACAACATATTTTTGTGCGAGGATGGGCAGGCGAAGCTGTTGGATTTCGGCGCAGCACGAATCGCCAGCGGACTGGATCACAAAACGCTGTCCATCATGCTTAAAAAGGGCTTTGCGCCCATCGAGCAGTACAACAGCCACGGCACGCAGGGTTCGTTCACGGACGTGTATGCCGTGTGCGCCACGCTGTACAAAATGCTGACCGGCGTCACGCCGGAGGACAGTCTGAGCCGCATGACGCAGGACAAGCTGCGCCCCCTCTCGAACATGGTGAGCATTCCGAAATCCATCGAACGCATCCTGCAAAAGGGCATGGCGGTACAGGCATCCGACCGCATCCAGACCGCCGGGGAGCTGTATGCCCGACTGCTGCAGGCACTGCAGGAGGAACAGGCACGTGCCGCCGCACAGCAAGCGCCAAAAAAGAGAAAGAAAAAGAAGCACAAAATCGCCGGCAAGAATATAAGCGTTAAGAACATCCGTATCGCTTGCCTCTCTGCCGCCGCCGTGCTGCTAGTTGCCGCCATCGTGGCAGGGATCGTGTTTGGCGTCCCTTGGCTGCGCAGCCGCCGTGCCGCAGCGGTGTACAGCGAACCCAGCTACACCCCTCCGAATTTTGCACAAGGCACGCTATACGACGAGTTAAACAGCAGCATTCAGCCCGGCGATACCGTGGTGTTTGGAAACTATGCCCCCTATGGAATAGAACCTGAGCCCATCGAGTGGCTCGCTCTTGACCGCATCGGCGATGAAGTGCTGCTGCTGAGCAAAAAAGTGCTGGACTACCAGCAGTATCACGATGACAGCGGTCTGTCCTTTACATGGGAAACGTGCCGTGTTCGTGAATGGCTGAACACCGAATTCTATGACGCCGCTTTTTCCGAAGCGGAAAAGGAAAAGATCACGCTTCACCAAAACGTAACCCCGGACGAACCTGATTTCGGAGCGGATGGCGGCAACGACACAATGGACAGGTGTTTTCTGCTGTCTTTGCAAGAGGTGGAAGGCTATTTTCCAAATGAAAAAGACCGTGTGGTTGAATATACAGATGCACTGATTTCATGTGGAAATGATTATTCTGGCTGGGCACTGCGCACGGCAAGCAACTGCACTTACCCTGCGGAGAATAATATGCAATTTTCCGCCGTTTCTGGTGATGGGTCTTTTTATTTTGATGACAATGGATTGCAGTCCCGTGGTATACGCCCCGCAGTATGGGTAGATATCGGCAAATCCGCCCACCATGCCGCAGAGGAATGGGTCAGCGGGCACCGGACGCATCTGTACGATGTGGACTGGTCCTTAGAGGGCTCCGTCCTCCATATTTTCGGACAGGGTGTCATGCCCGAGTATTATTGGGATGGTGAAGGCCTCTATACGGATATGGTCACCGAGGTTGTGATCGAACAGGGCGTATCGACCGTCGCAAGTTGTGCGTTTTATGGATTTCTCAATCTCAAGGCTGTGTCTATGGCAGACAGTGTAACGGCAATTGGATCTTGGGCATTCGCTGATTGCCCGAAGCTTCAAACGATTCAGATTCCCTCAAGCGTTACACGTATCGGGCAATCCATATTTACCTATTCCGGCATCGTCTCAAACAAAACGTACTGGAAAGACGGACTGTTTTGCATCGACCATTGCTTAATTCGTGCATCTAAGTCTCTGACCGGTTTTCTAAAAATTCCTTCCGATATATCGGTCATTGCGGAATTTGCTTTTGACGGATGTAATATTGATAGCGTAGAGGTTCCGAACAGCGTAACCTGTTTGGACAGAGCATTTACTTGTTGTGAAGGTTTACGTTTTGTTCAGCTTCCGGACAGTATTGAACAGATTGTCAATGCATTTGATTTTGTATGGTCTATTGAAACCGTTGCATACCAAGGCACCGAGGAACAGTGGAACAACATTCATATTTTAGACGACAATGCCGATATCCCTCCAATCGAATTCAATGCGCAGTCTGTTTCCCCGTTTGCCGGGCTGCAGGTGGGTGATACGGTCAAGTTCGGCACCTTCGAGCAGGACAACAACACCGATAACGGTCAGGAGGAAATCGAGTGGCTTGTGATCGACACGTCCGAGGATGGCGGTTCGCTGCTGCTTTTGAGCCGGCAGGCACTCTATTGCACGGCGTACAACCAAGAACGTGCGCCTACCACATGGAAGGCTTGCTCTGTGCGTCAGTGGCTTAACGGCTCGTTTTACAAGGATCATTTCACGGCGGAGGAGAGGGAGTACATCCTCAAAACACAGTTAGACAACCCGGATAACGAAAGCTACAACTCTTCCGGCGGAGAGGACACGGAGGACTACATTTTCCTGCTGTCCCTGCAGCAGGCCGAATCCATGCAAGCCGCATCCCGCAAAGCGAAGCCGACAGCGTACGCCATAAGCTGCGGAGCGTTTGAGCATGAGGAAACAGGCAACACATGGTGGACGCTGCGCTCGCCCGGTTCCGCAAACACCCTGTGCGCCATCGTTCGCTCCGACGGCGAGATTCGTGCAGGCGGCGAGGCCGTTGATGCATCCGGCTCGATTCGTCCCGCTATGTGGGTAAGCGCCTAATTATCAAAAATTACATAAAATGCGTTAAATTTGACAACCCGCACAAATTTCGTGCGGGTTGTGGTATTGTATGGGTGTCGAGGGGGACAGAGAGAACCCCGAA
>JBJEQK010000095.1:0-11937 GCA_051881715.1 Acutalibacteraceae bacterium | reverse complement strand
ATCAACAACAGCAACGTGCTTATCAACAACTGTATGGTGATCACCGATGACACCCAGGGAACGTACAAGGTCTCGGGCGATGACTATGTCGGCGGTCTGTTTGGCTATATCACCGGCTGTTCCGTCGGCTATGAAAAGACCGGCTATGACGCGGCGTTTACACCCAAGCAGGTGAGCGGCGCCAGCGTGGATGTAGAAGGCGCAAACCGTGTGGGCGGTTTCGCTGGTGCGATTCAGGATGCTAACGTCTCCAACTGTTTTGCCAAGGGCAATGTTTCCAGAAAGTCCAGCGGCTCCGTGCCTTATGCCGGTGAAATGGCTGTGGGCGGCTTCGTGGGCTACGCCAAGAAGAGCGGCACGCAAAAGGGTACCATCCAGTATTCCTTCGCTTCCGGCAATGTGACGGCAGACTTTGGCACGATTCGTTCGGCCGGTACAAGCGATCTGAACATCGGCATCGGCGGCTTCGCAGGCGTTACGGATATTCCCGTTCTCAACTGCTTCGCCAGCGGTGATGTACATTCTGCGGTCAGCGGCGACTATTCGGTCGGTACGCAGATTTACCACGGTGTCGGCGGTCTGGTCGGCTTCAGTAAGACGCAGAGCGTGACCAACTGCTACTCCAGCTCCATCGTTACCTACGACCCGAATTCCATCCCGGATTCCACCCTCTTTGCGGCGGCGGTCGGCGGTGTGGTGGGTTACTCCAATGTCACCGTTTCCCAGGCCTACTCCTCCGGCAGCGTCATTTCCTACACCGGCTCTGCGACCGGCAGCGGCAAGGTTTACAACGGCGGTGTGGTCGGCTACGCGAGCAGTGCGGATCACGTCTACTTCGATAAGTGGACCAACAACATTCAGAATCTCCACGCTGTCGGCAACATGACAGACAGCACCTATGTGGGCAGCTTCACCACCGACGAATTCTGCGACGGCACACTGCTCACCGCGAGTGAAGGCTACCTTTCCGATACGGTATGGGGCTGCGACACCAGCGCAAACTCCAACACCTATCCGTACCTGCTTTCCTTCTGTGAATCTACGGCTTCGGACTATGTCCGCTATCCCGCCGTTCTGTCCGTTGTGGCTGTTCGTCCGAACGACCGTGACGAGGCCGTCAAGCAGGGGATCGGCTACAGCATGGCGCTGACGGTGCCCAATTCGCTGAAGATGGCGTACATCGAAGACGGCGTGACCACCATGAGAACGTATAAGCTGGCATGGGATTCCGGTTCTGCCAATACGAATGACGGCAGCGGTCTGATCGTCTACGGTGACAATACCATTGCGCCGATCCGTACAAAGAATATCGGTCAGGATCTGTGTATCGTGATGTGGGTGGACAGCTTCTCCTTGGAGAACGAGGACGGCACGACCACCACGGTCACCGGCTGCTACGAAAAGTCCAACCGCTTCAATCTGAACGCTTCGGAGGTCGTGGCGGATGACGTGACCATCGCCGATGGCGCCAAGCAGATCCACGTCTCTGACGTCAAGGATTTCGGCAAGGGCGACTACACACCGTCCATCGGTGATTACATCGTGACACAGAGCTTCAAGGAATACGGCACAAGAACCGTGCGCAAGTTCTTCCTGGATATGCGCGGTACAGAGGAGCATCCCTATATGATCTCCAGTGCCCGTGACCTGCAGCATATCGGCTTTAAGGTCGTGGATGGAGAGATCACCAACGACTTGAACGACCTCGATCTTTACCCTGACCTGTATGCACAGTGGTATTCACCGCTGGATAGCAACGGGAACAACATGGAGGGTACGGTCTACTTCAAGTTCATCACCAATGTGGATATGACCAAGAAGGTCGTGGTGGAGGACGGCGTTGCAACGACGGCGCCCAACGATGAACCTTTCCTTTCGATTCCTTCCATGGTGGGCAACAACTACAACGGCATCGCTTTCTGCGGCATTGTTCTGGACGGCGATGACTACGCAGTGGATAATTTCAGCGCAGATTCTACATTTATCACGACGCTGGATGCGGATTCCACCATCCAAAACCTGATTTTCAACAATGCAGTCCTCTCCGCAGAGGGAGACATTGCGCTGATCGGTACCAATAAGGGTATCGTGGATGGTCTGATGGTTCTGTCCGATGTGGAGAACGGTTCTTCCGTCACATCGGCTTCGGGCAGTGCGGCGGGTATCGCTGTTACAAACAGCGGCGTCATCCGCAACAGTGTTGTCCACAGCACGATCACCGGCAGCAAATATATCGGTGCCATCGCGGCAGAAAACAACGACACGATCGAGCTTTGCGCGGCAGATTCCGATTTGTCCGCCAAGACGGGTACGCTGGGCATCGGCGGTCTGGTGGGCAGAAATGCCAACGCAGGCGCCATTTCCAGTTCGTTTACCTTGGGTAGTGTCAATGCTTCTGCTGTGGCCGGTGCCTATGCAGGCGGCTTTGTCGGTCAGAACGACGGCGTTGTGAAATACAGCTATAGCCGTGCGGCGGTCGATGCCACATACCCGAATGCGGGCAGCTTTGTTGGCCGCAACACGGTGGATGCAGCGATCACGGATGCTTTCTCCGCAGGCAAGACAACGCTCAGCGGTACGACGGTCTCCACGATGGGCAGTGCATTTGTTGGAACGAATGCAGGCACCCTTGCAAATGTCTACGCCGATAAGGCGCTTCTGGGCACAAACACCTATATGCTGACAGGGGACGCCGAGGTCACGGAAAACATTATTGCGGGCGTTTGCTTCAGCGCCGATGCACCCTTTACCTATGCAGTCGGCGACACCGCCTATCCGCAGCTGAACGACATTTTGGCCGGTGACCCGAATCAAGCGGCAGATACGGAATATGTTCTGATCAAGTACAGACTCCTGCAAGGTTATTCCACGCTTGCTTCTGTGACCATCGACTCTGCGTATGCCCAGTATGTGGATGCGCTGGCTCCCGTTTCCAACCCGATCAGTCTGGTCGGTGCGGATTACACCGTCACACCCTCCGGCTCTGTGTCCTCCGGCGTTGGCACCGTCAAGGCGCAAACACTGCCGTCCAAACCGATCTCCCAGAAGATCAGCGCCGGTTCGACGACGACAGACGATGACCTGAAGTATAATTTATCCTTCAGCTTTGATTACATTGTTCAGAGCCCGGTTTCCAACCCGAACTTTAACGGCGGTACCGGCTCCGCAGCAGATCCCTATGTGATCGGCACCAATGGCGGCTACACGGCCGCAAGCAGCTTTGCCAGTCTTGCGTACTTCGGCAAGGCGGCAGACGCAAACTTTAAGCTTGCAGAAGACATAACCTTTGGCGGAGAATCCCTTGCCGCACCGATTACCGCATTGAACGGTTCCTTGGATGGCAATGGCCATACGATCAGCGATTTGACCGTTACGAACAACAGCGGTTTGTTCGGTACAGTTAAGGGTACTGTTCAGGATCTCGGTCTTGTGGGTCTCAAGGTCGAAGGTACACCTTCTGCGGCGCAGACGAACTTCGGTCTTTTGGCCGGCACGGCGGACGGCGCTACGATCCGCAACGTCTACGCAGTCGGTGAACTGCAGGTCGCAGACAACAGCGGTTTGGCGACAGCAGTCCATACGGGCGGCTTGATTGGCTATGCCAAGAACAGTGACATCTCCGGCGTGGTCACGTCCGGCTATGTGCGCAATGATCACACAGCGGAGGATTCGACCACCGGCGGTGTGGTGGGTCTGATGGACGGCGGTACGCTGTCTGCGGCGGAATCCACGGTTTACGTCTACGGGCAGAAGTATGTCGGCGGTATCGTCGGCAAGGAGATCAACGGCTCCGTGTCCAACGTGATCTTTGCCGGTACAGCGACTGGCGACGCGTCTGCGGTGATCAGCAATATTGTACCTTCCCATTCCGCAGAGGTCGGCGGCATTGCGTACTACGACAAACAGCTGGCAAGCGTCAAGGAAGACACTTACACAGCGATGACCACCACAAAGCTTGTCAAGACTGCGGTGGACGGTGCGTTTGTCAAGGATGAGACGAAGAAATTCTATCCGAACCCCGTGACGATTCCGGCTTCCGCAACCGATTCGTTCAAGAACGGTCTGAACTTTGCACTGGCAAGAATCAATGTGACGCTGGGCGGCGGCGAAGGTCAGCTGGATTGCTACGATCAGATCTCCGTGACAACGCCTGTGGGCAACGAGTATGACACGGTGAAGCTGGCAGAGGTCGCGCCGAACGACTATATGGAAGGCGACGGCACAGCGGCCCTGACGCCCAACGGCGGCTCCGCACACGGTCTGACAAAGGTCACCGCTACCTTGAGCACCCAGTCCGGCTCCACGTTCCAAAACGCTGTTAACCCGATCTACAGATATCTCGAACCCGAGATCATCCGCGTGATCGAGGTAGAATATGTGGTCACGGATGACACCGGTTCGCTGGAAAGCAGTCAGAACATCGGTCTGATGATCCGTCCGGAAATGACCGGCGATCTGAAGATCAGCTCCGATGCGGTGACGAATATCGAGCAGGATTCCGCGCATACCAATACGGTAAGGTTTGGTAAGATCGTGGTGACCGGAAACGGATTCTTTGTCGATACGGTCCTGCCGGACGACGGAAACTACACCTACTCCGTCTCTCTGGATGATGTCGGTACGGCGGACGGCTACAGCGTCGCAAGCGACAGTACCTTCGTCACTCTTGGCAGTACAGATACGGTGAAGATTTATGTAACCATTTCGGGCGGCAGCGCAGTTTGGGGACTGCGCAGCCTCTCCAATGGGCTGAACTAAGGCAATACCCCACAATCGAGGTGTGCGGTGTTGCGCTAAAGAACTCTTTCAGAAAAACAGGAGCTGATTCAACATGAAACAACACGATACTTCTTCAAAATCTATCATAAAGAATATAGTGTCCCTCGTTGCGTCAGCTCTTGTGCTCATTGCGGCGACCTTCGCCTGGTTCACGACCGGCAGTACCGCGGATGTTGCAACCGTCTCTGCGGATATCGAAGGCGTGTTTGTGGTGGATTACTACACCGCACAAATCCCGGATGCGGATGTCCTTTGGGGGATGCAGGACGGGGAGCTGTATGTGCGGGATATTTCCGCCAAGTCCGATACGCTCCTTTCCCAGTATGTGCAGAATGCGGCAGATACCGCGTGGATGAAGGCAAACGACGAGCAGATCTCCTTTTACCCCGGCGAGTTTCGTATATTCAAAATTTCTTTTACCGCAAAGGTTTCGCATGATTACAGCGTCCGTTTGAACGATGTTGTGTTCACCTCAGACGATCCGGATGCGGCGGCAGACAGCATCTACACCTATGGCTATGCCGTCTGCAAAGACGAAGATACCGTCACGACGACAACGGAGACGACCCAAACACTTCGCTCTGTGCTGTATACCGACGGTGTGCCCGGTACAAGTGGCACCGTGGCGACCGTCCACGCAAATTTGGGCGATGTGGTGAATGTGTACTACGTCATCGGCATTCCCGGCGAGGACATCAACAGTTCTCATGATGCAGTCCGGCAGTCCGGCGCATCCATCCGTATCGGTTCTATCGTAGTGGAATAAGGGGCACAACGTGAAAAAAACAGTAAAGATCATCAATCGTATTGTCAGCCTCCTTTTGGTGGCAGTCCTTCTTTTTGCGGGGTACATCTTTGTTTCTGTGCTTCGTGCCGGCAAGGATAAGGTACCCGACATTTTCGGCTACAGCTTTTTGCAGGTTGCGACCGGCAGCATGGAGCCGACGATCCCGACCAACTCCCTGATTATTGTGCGCAAGACAGAACCGACTGCCGTACAGGTGGGGGATGTGATCTGCTTCTACTCGACCGATCCGAAAATTTTAGGCAAGCCCAATACCCACCGTGTGGTGGAGATTCAGCAAAAGGACGGGGAACTTTCCTTTATTACAAAGGGAGACGCTTCCGTTTTGGAGGATACATATCCCGTCAGTGCAGACCGTCTTGTGGGCGTCTATTTGAAGCATATTCAAATCAGCAAGGTCATGAATGTACTGCACAACCAATATTTCTTTTTCTTTGTTTTGGTCATACCGCTGTGTGTGATAATCTTTTTTGAGTTTTTGCATGTCAAGAAAATAGCGCAGGAAAAGGCGGAAAAGAAAAATGGCAAGGATTCTCAAGATCTGTAAGCAGGTTCTGTTTGCGCTTGTCCTGTTGATTTCCGCAGGTTTTCTGATTCTTTCTTTTGTTCCCCGTTTGATGGGGTATAGCGTGTGCTGCGTCCATGACGACAGTATGCAGCCGCAGTTCCCGCAGGGGGCATATGTTCTTGCGCAGCAGATCCCTTTTGCGCAGATTCTTGCCGGTGATGTTTTGGTTTTTGAAGAGCCGGACACAGGCTATACCTTCCTTCGCCGTGTCGTTGAGGTTTGGACAGACAAACAGCAGCTTGTCACTATCGCAGACACTGCAAAGCAGCCGGATCCCATGACAACGGCGTACAGCTGTGTTGTCGGCAAAGTGACGCACAGTGTTCCTTATTTAGGCTATCCCTCGGTATGGCTGCATACCGTTTCCGGCAAGGCGGTGCTTGCCTTGCTGTATATCGTTTGGATCTCTGTGGAGATCGAAGCGTTCAGAGTATCGAAAAGGAGAGAGAAGTCCGCATGAACAAAAAAAGACTGTTGTGTATTATCCTTTCGCTGACGGCTGCCATCGGCATGATGCTGATTCGGGACAGCGCCGCGTGGATCGATACAAAGAGTGGGGAACCTCTCCCGCAGACATGGGTTGTCCAAAAGATGAAGTTTGACTTTGAGGGTACGTTGGACTCCTATTTGCAGTATGACAACGGCAACGACTATATTGTCTCCGGTCAGAATCTGATCTGGGATAACGGCGGCAAGATCAGCGGCGTCAACCGTTCCGACATCCCGACCAATGTCCGCTTCCGTATCGTATACGATACGCCTTTGGGCGAAGACCAGGTGTATGCCGGCGACGCGCAGGAGCATTTGGTGGCGCAGGTTGCCTCCGGCTGGACAAGAAATGCGGACGGATATTATTACCGCGATTTCGATGCTGCGACGGAAGCAGTGGATTTTGACATCGTTTCCGACATTCACTACAGCGAAGACAAGGTCACCCGGGAATTGTATCTGCCCGAGGGGCAGGCGCCGTTCAGCGGCAGTGTTCGTGTAGAGGTTCAGGCCAAACAGGAGGAAAACGTGGACTGGACGGATATTTGGACCACATCGACGCCGTGACGAGAGTATGAAACTATCCCACATCTTACGCAACATTTTTTGGATTCTTACGGCGCTGTTGGCAGGCTTTGTTTTGTTCCTGCTATTGAGCGGCACAAAGTGCTTTGCTGTCCAGTCGGAGAGTATGTCACCGACCTTGCATCGGGGCGATGCGGTTTTTGTGCGGAAGGCGGATTTCTCGCAGCTGCATGAGGGCGACATTGTCTCCGCCTATTTCCCGGAGTCGGACGGCGTCTTTACCCACAGGATCCAAACAATAGATCCACAGAAACAACAGATCACCACACGGGGCGACGCCAATATGAGCGACGATCCTGCGCCGACACAGGCGGAGAAAATCATCGGAAAGCTTTGGTTTTCCGTGCCGGCGGTTGGTTTTCTGTCGCTGTACTTGCAGAACAGAACCGTTGTGATCCTTCTTTTGACCATAGTGTTTGTCCTGATTATGTTGCGATCAGTTTTGGAATTTCGGAAGAAAACAGATGAATGAGGTGTTTTACTATGCAGAAAAATAGCAAAAGGGTACTTACTGCTGTGATGACAGCCTTGTTTGTTCTGTCGATCAGTTACTTTGCGCTTCTTTCCCCGACGACCGCATGGTACTATCAGGATGCCAGTCAGACCTACGATTTTTCCTTTGCGGATTTCGACGTGGAGCAGGAAGCCAATATCTCAGATTTAAATATCATGCTGCGCGCGGCAACACGTTTTGCAGATGTCAATGAAGTGCTGTTTGGGGAAGTGACCCGTGTTGTCAAGATCAATGTGACCAACAACAGCGGCGAACGTGCCGGTGTGCATACGATCGTGACGCAAAACAATACAACGCCCGGACTGCGGTGGTTTGTATACGATACAGCCCCGGAGAATGAAATTTTGGAATACCCGGATGCGGCAGCTGTGCCCGGAACGGCGAAGAGTGCCTATAAAACAGCCATCGAGACCATGCTCACCGAAGCCGGTGTGGAACCGCTGACCTATACGGGGGAAGCGGCATATGAGGCGGCTAACGTGTCTGCCCTTCAGGCGCTGGATGCCCATAACCAAGAGGGCATCGTGTTTGAGCCGGGCGAAACGAAGATCGTCTATGTGGTTCTTTGGGCAGAGTACGGCGAGGTCGTTTCCGCACTGCAAAGCGATACGGTGCAGACTTTGGAATATGATCTGAATGTTCAGTGTGTGGCAGAGCCGTATCATGCATCCAAGGCGCTTATTACCGTCCATGCTCCCGCAGCGTTGGATATCGTTTACACCGAAGGCGCGGATACAGAATCCACGTCGATCCATGTGGACGGAATGGCGCAGATCGAGGGCAATGTAGGCGCACATTTCCGTCTCACGATCGTGGGCGACGGCTATGTGTACGATGCGGCGAATACAGACGGTACCGTCTCGGCCAAGAACAGCAAGCTTTTGACCGGCTCCGTCAACAGCAGCGGCAATACAGTTACCATCGTTGCCGCCAACTGATCCGACAGAATACGACAAGGGGGAATCCACCTTGAAAAACAAACAGAACAGAAAGTTTCCGACAACGCTTGTTGTAACGGCGACCGTTATTTTGCTGGCGTTGTCTGTGACCTTTGCAGGTATCTTTTCCAATACCGTGTCCATAAGCGGTCTGATGTCCCTGTCCAATTTTCAGGCGTCCGGCAACGTGTTTTTTACCGGCGTTTCGGATATGACCGCCTATACAGATACCAACGGTGTGCGGGTCTCCCTCAATGCTGCCGACCCCAACTACATCGGGAACCTGCGTGTGGATGTCCAATATGACGGCTGCGGCGTCGGTCTTGTCCGTGTGCGTATGATCGAGGAATGGAGCACCGTGACCGGTGGCGTGCGTACCGTGAAGCCATTCTCCATTCGTGTGCCGTACATTGTGGAGGATTACGGAACCACAGAGGGCAATGCAAAGAAATGGTTTGACAATCGGGAAAACGACTATCGTTTCTATTATGCCACGGCCGTATACAGCGCCGGCGCCGGCACAATTCCGCTGGTGCAGGGTGTGGATTTCGATGCCTTCGATCTGGAGGCGATCCCGGACGGTACGGAACTGCACGTGGTCATCGAGGCAGATATTGTGCAGGTCAACCGCTATCCGCAGTATTGGGGGCTGACACAGCTTCCGTGGAATGCCGGTGTCTCCGCCACAGAGGAAGCACTCTAATATACAACTCAGAATGGTTTTTGCCGCGATTTGGCGGGCAGCGTAAGGCTTTGCTTGCCGGGTTGCGGCATTCTTAAAGTAATAACGTGTGCGGATTTTTGGAATTAAAAGTTTCGGTCAAGCCTTTTTAAAGGCTTGCGGATTCCAAAGGCGGCGCCTTTGGTCGCCGACCGCAGTCGGCGAAATTCGGACAACAGAAAAGTGCAGAAGAGGAACCTTGCCAGTGGTTCCCCGGTGCGAAGCACAAAATCCACATTTTTCCGTGAAGATAGACAATAAGGAGAAATACTCGTGGCTGATAAAAAGAACAAAACGACAAAAAATACATCGGTGCGCAAAGCGTCTAAGGAGAAATCCGCTTCTGCCGGTGCCGCAAAAGAAAATGCGGTCGTAAAAAAGATTATCGCATACGGCGGCACACATAAAAAGGCTGTGCTGCTCGCAGTCTGTTCTGCTGTGCTGGTCTTTGCAATTTGTTTGTCTGTGGTGTCCGGGTACAATGAGTTTTTGCTTCAAAAAGTCGGAACCGGCTATGCCGCAGTTTTGCAAAGGGAAAGCGTTTACCCCATCGGGATTGACGCCGACGAAGAAGTTCAGCGCATCCGGGAAACCAACAGGCACGGGCAGAAAACGGCGTTTCGCTATTTTTGCGAGGAAGAGATCATATTCCGTAACTGCACCAGCTTCGGCGCGCTGATCCTTGCCAATCCAGAGTCCAATGACTGCGATCTGGTGGCGACCATTTTCGACAAGGACGGTCGTATTCTGTACCGTTCCGATGGGATCGAACCCGGCAAATATCTTTCCCAAATTCGTTTGATGCAGGGACTGCAGGCGGGGGAATATTCCTGCCGTCTGTATGTGACGGGGTTTGACCGCGAGACGCAAAAGGCGGTCGGTGTTCAGTATACAAAGCTGAAGATCATTGTTGAGGAGAATACGGATGGCTGAGGCGAAACGAAAAAAGAAGAACAAAACAAAATTTACCGCGAAAAAAGTCCTCTGTCTTTCCATGGCGGTGCTTTTGTTTTCGGCGGCGGTCTCGATCATTATAACGGGCAGTGTCGGCAATAACCGTGCCGCCTATTTCATCCGCGGTATGTTCATCCCGGACGGTACCGTGCAGGACGGCGCTCTGGAGCTGGAGGGATTGGATCCGGTGGGGGAGATTCCCGAGGGGGAGATCCGCTACTATATCAACCGGGACGTTATCCTCCCGAACGGATATGCGCTGGCGGATGTGATGCTGCAAAACCCGGAAAACTGCGCCTACACACTGCAATTTCGCTACTATCTGGCGGACGGTTCGAGCAACAAGCCGGTTTTCACCTCTCCCTTGATCCGACCCGGTCAGTATTTGTCCGAGGACAAGTTTGACTATTATCTGCCGGGCGGAACATATGAGTGTACCTATACGGTGACGGCCTATGCACGGGACAACCTTACGGAACCGTACGGCACATCCAGCGGATTGCTTACGGTTTTTGTGGGCGGATGATGTCGCTCGGCGGGCAGACACGCTCCAAATCCATGCGATAATACAGCAAAGCGTGCTGTTGATTTTTGCGGTAGCGGGGCGGCAGATGCCGCTTTTGCAGAATCTCCTCGATGTCCGCAATGCGTGAACGTAAATACTGTTCCTGCGTCAAGAGATCACTTCCTTTCAGGAGTATTTTTTATCCGAAGGAAGAAAACATACTTGACAAAGGTTTGAAAAAAATCATAAAAAAGACAGGTGATTGGAATGTATGTGGAAAAGATTTCCATGCAGGGTGCGGGAGATGTTTCTCTGACAGCGTATATTCAGGAACCCTCTGAGGAAATGCCGAACATGAAAATAAGACCGGCGATTCTCGTCATCCCCGGCGGCGGATATGAATTCTGCTCCGACCGTGAGGCAGACCCTGTTGCAATGCCTTTTTTGATGCAGGGGTACAGTGCATTTGTTTTGCGCTACTCGGTGGGAAAAGAGGCGGCGCAGTGGCCGAATCCTCTGCGGGATGCGGAGCAGGCGATGCGCTTGATCCGTTCCCGTGCCGCAGAGTGGCACATTGACCCTGAAAAGGTTGCGGCGATCGGCTTTTCCGCCGGCGGACATTTGGCAGGCGCTTTGGCAACGATTTCTGATGAAAAACCGAATGCACTTATTCTCGGCTATCCGTGCATCCTCGGCGAGGAGATCTGTATGCAGATGATCGGCGCACCGCAGCTTGAGGACAAGGTGACGGCACAAACGCCGCCCACATTTATCTTTGCCTCCTCCGATGACGGTCGTGTACCCATCCGCCATTCTCTGCGCTTTGCCGATGCACTGGATGTGGCAGGGGTGCCGTTCCAGCTGCATATCTTCGACCAAGGCGGTCATGGCTTTTCCGTGGGCACCCACGTTGTCTGCGCCACGGAAGCCGGCAAAAAGATCAACACAGAGAGCAAACGCTGGGTCAAGATGTGTACCGACTGGCTCAACCGGCTGTTTGAAGTATAACAAAACCCCAAAAAAGAGGTTCATCACGGATTTTTGTGGGATTAAAAGTTTCGGTCAAGCCTTTTTAAAGG
>JBJEQK010000094.1:0-11948 GCA_051881715.1 Acutalibacteraceae bacterium | reverse complement strand
GCCTTTAAAAAGGCTTGAGCGAAACTTTTAATCCCACAAAAATCCGTGATGAACCCTATTCTTTTATCGGCAGCAGCTCGATATATCCTCGGGTGCCGATGGGCTCCAGCTGGATTTTGGGATTGGAGTCGTCCCACTGATAGCCGATAATCGTTGGGTCGTACTTTTTCTCGGCTTCCCAAATATCCGTAATCGCCTGTTCGTACTCTTCTTCCTTGAAAGGTTCGCCCTGAAACATAAGGTACTTTGCCGCCGGAAGTTCAATGCTGTCAAAGCCTTCCGGGATTTCTCCGCTGTAATTCTCGGACACTTCCACGCCCTGCACATATGCGCTTGTTCCGGGCAGGATGTATTTTTTCGGCAGCCATAAACAAACAGGTTCACCGCAAAGGGATCTCATGCTGACCAGCACGCCCCAAACATCACAGCCGACTTCCTCGCAATACGACCAGTATTCTGTGGCGGTCTTTCCGCGTTTGAGAATCACCTTTCTTTTCGGTTTGTCGATGACTTGAATAAAAACATTTCTGGCACTCATGACTTTTTCTTTCCTTTCCAAGAATCTGAATTTTACGCCGTAGGGGGTAAAAAGATGCAGCGGAATCGGATCGGCAGAGTATTCACTGGGATTGCAGCCGAACTCTTTGCGGAAGGCTCGCTGGTATCCGTCAACACTTCCAAAGCCGAAATCAAGAGCAACGTCCAAGATCTTCACATCTTCATCCCGCAATTTGAGGGCAGATTGCTTTAATCGGAGCTTTCGGATGTAGTCCGCCGGCGTTACACCCGTATACTCCAAAAACAAACGCCTTGCATACCAAGGGGAAAACAGCGATGCCTTGGCAAGATCGGCAAAGGTGATTTTTTCACAAAGATGCTGTTCGATATACTCCTGCATCCGTTGTACGGCTTGAACTTGTTCCTGCATTTTCTCACCTCCTGAGCAACTGCATTTTACAACAATGCAGCGGGAATTCTCTCGACCTTTTTTGCTGTAGTAATCTTGTGCAAAAAGCAAAAAGCACCGGAACTGTTGATATACAACAAATTTCGGTGCTTTTGGTGGTGATCCATCGGAGATTCGAACTCCGGACACCTTGATTAAAAGTCAAGTGCTCTGCCAACTGAGCTAATGGATCATCGGGAATGCTAAAATATTATATATGATATTTCCCGCAAAGTCAAGACTTTTTTATGATTTTTTTAATTGTCGATTCTGCGTACAGATGATCTCTTTGTCTGAATTTCGCCTTTTGTGATCTGCCGGGAATATGGTGTGTGATCCTACAGCTGGCATATTTTTATTATTTTCTTCGCTTTCTCCACAGGATACGGGGCGGTCAAGCGCATATGCTGTGATGTCGATACAACGGTTGCCACGGCTTCCTTGCCCGCATTTCCCACGGGGACAACAACGGTATCGCCGATCTGAACATCGACGTCTCCCGTTAGATAGGTATACGGCTGATTGGCAGAATTAAAAACCACAGAACAGAAGTTGTATATCGTCTTATCCATTCCGGCCAAAGGGTCGGTCTGTGGCTTGGGAGCGGAGCGTGCGGCTTGTTCTTCCTCCCGTTTTGTCTGAAGCGCTTCCATATACGCATCCTCGGTTTCAAATGCGTTTACATCTATTCCGCAGTGCTTCGCCTCAGAGTGCCGTCGGCGCCAGCCGTACTTTCTGTTTTGCAGGGCAGCGTTATATTCTTCCGCAGTTTCGTAGTGCAGGGGATCGACGCCATACGCCGAACCGTCTGCACAGGAGGCTCTCCATGCGTATTTTCGGGAATACCGATACTTTTCGTTGGAGGATTCCACACGGTGGATATAATTTTCCACCTGGTCAATGAATGCGGGAAGCAGGCGCCGGATGCGCTTATCGTTCATTTTTTGGATAATGGGAAGGAGGTTAAATTTGAACTTCTCCATCGTTTCGAGCTCTTCCCAATTGGCGCAGTCAGAGAGAATACGGTTTATGAGGTTCTCCATGTCCTTGCCTTTGGCGGCGGGGTTCAATGCGGCTGCGGTGAACATGACCTGTGCTTGCGTCACATGATCTGCCTCCAGAGCTCTCGAGATAAATCGGGCAATTCCATGCGGGAACTGCTTATTTTCCGTCAGCAAGCCTTGGCAGAAAGCGATGTTGCTGCCGAGTTCTTGAATGGCAAGATCGAGAAACGCCTCGGGGTAGTCGTCCACAGAGGAGATGATGGCGTTGTAAAGTGTTCGGTCGTTCTTCATGTACTTCTGATAGGGGCCGAACTCCCGGATGCACCAAACCCATATTTGAAGTGCAAGGGAAACGTCTTCTTCTGCGATCTCCAGGAAGAGATCCTCAAAAGCTGTGATTGGTTTTTCATCCTCATCCGGGACTTCCATGGGCAGACTGAAATTATCCTTTATTGCCTGTGCGTACAGGAATCCCTTATATACGGTCAGGTATTTACCGGCGAGAGTATCGGAAGATAGAATAAACTTGCATTTCTCGATTTCTGCCTCCCGGCTGCTGTCGCCGGGTATATATGCTGTGCCTTGCTCCACATCGCAAAGATGGTATGCGGCTTCGTACTGTCGTTTGTTTGGATAATCTGTTGGCTGGATCGAACGCAATGCGTCATATCCGGGAACTTGAAGATCTATTGAAAATGTTATGGGAATATGGATCTCGTTGCGGCTTGGTGCCCTTGCTTCTTCGAGGGCGTCGTCAAACGCCTCTTGCGTGTCAAAGTCCTCGGGGTAGAGACCATAATCCGAGCCATCCTCGCAGGTATCTCTCCAAGCAGATCGGGCTTCTTCGAGAGCATTCTCGAACGCCTCTTGTGTGTCAAAGTCCTCGGGAAAGAGACCATAATCCGAGCCATCCTCGCAGAAAAGCGACCAGTCATCGTTTGAATCATTGTTACTGCCGAAGAATGGGGTGGAGTAGGTAGGGGATTCCTCCTCATGCTTCATGCAGCTATTGATGATCGTAAAGCCGAGCCATTCTTCCCAAAAGTCTGTCTTGCCATCACCGTTAAAATCGAAGATATCATCAAAAAATCCCATACGCAGCACCTCCTTGCCCCACAATACGATTTTTAATTGTCGTCCGTCAGCACGGTGTGGGTGCAGACCTCCCGGATCTTATCCCGCAGACGCAGGAAATCCTCCAGTGCATCGGGCTTTTGACGGGGATTGCGCAGAAGTGCCGCCGGGTGGAAGGTGCCCATCATCCAAGTGCCGTTCTTTTCGATAAATTCTCCGTGCTGTTTGGTGACACGGAAATCGGGGTCGATCAGCCGCTGAGCGGAAATTCTGCCAAGGCAGACGATGATCTTCGGGCGGATCAGGCGGATCTGCTCCCGAAGCCAGCCGATACACGCTTCCTGTTCCTCGGGCTTGGGATCACGGTTCTGCGGCGGACGGCACTTGACCATATTGCCGATGTAGATGTTCTTTTTGCGGTCAAGTCCAATGGCGTCCAGATACTTATCCAACAGTTGTCCGCCTCTGCCCACGAACGGTTCCCCGCGCAGATCCTCCTGTTCACCGGGACCCTCGCCGATGAACACGATCTCCGCATCCGGCACACCCACGCCGAACACCAGATTGGTGCGTGTTTCGGCAAGAGCGCAATTTCGGCAGTTCATGCAGTCCTTTTGTAAGCTTTCCCAGTTTGTATACATTGCATAACACCTTCAAGCGTGAAAATTTTTAAGGCAACACCCTGATTGGTGCGGTATTGCGTTACAGAAACAAAAAAGCAGAATCCTCCGTCATGGGAGACAGGGCGATACAGACATAATCCGGCTGTTCTTTTTCGATCCATGCAATCACGGACTCGTCGTAGTGGCGAGGATCGAGCAACGAGACCTTGCCGCAGACGGCGGCAAGATATGCAGCCATGCTGTTTGTGTAGGAATCTTTCAAAATTAAAATGTGCGGACCGTCCGCATTGGCACGGTTGACGATCTGCGCCGAGGCAAAGTCGCCGTCCAAAAAGGTGCTGTAAATCCATTTGCGCTGTTGGAGGTGTTCCTTGAAAAGCAGAGCATCCGAAAAGCTTCCCTCGGTGTGTGTGCCGTTTGAATTGACATACACATAGTCCGTTGAAAAGTCGGGAATCGGAATGTTGAAATCGTCCGGCGGACAAAACAGAGCGCCGACACGCTGTCCCTCGGTGCCCTCAAAGATGCCGGGATGCGCTTCGGTGGTATACTGTGCGGCATCCAGAAGAGCAGTGCCCAAGCCGAGAGAATCCGCCACCTCTGCGCTCGCCCAAAGGGCAGTGGACGGCTTCCAGTGATGATCGGTTCGGAAATACAGATCGCCGTGATTGAGGTTTTGCTCGTGCATTGCCCCGTGCAGATCCAGAACACCAAAGCCGAGCTGTGCGAAAATATCTTTTCGGTATGCGGCAATTTTCTCTGAAGTATCTGTCAGACCGCGGATATTGAACCGATTGTCCGCGGAGCAGTATTTTTGTGGGATGGAGACATACCGAATCTCTATCGCTGAACGTTCACAGACAGCTTTTAACTCCCGGATGGAATCCACCATTTCCGCAGAAAAACAGGGATCGGTGGTTTTCACAAAGGATACGCCGCCGTTTTGGGTTCGGCAGACCGATTTTTCTTCGTCAGCGGCATCGGCAATACATTTTGTGCCGATGCACCGCTGAAAACCGCCGAACAAGTCTATCCACCGTTCTTTGGCGAGAACATTTTCATTCAGTTGGGTGGTTAAATAATTTGTGTCCATGACGGTGAGGAGTATTCCGCGAATGCCGCCGCCATAGCCGGATACAACCTTTGCAATATTCTGCGCCGGAAAGAGGATGATCGTACCAACGGAGAGAATGGCAAGCAGAATTGCAAAAATACAGGAGCATATTTTTTTCATACAACCATCCTCTTAGAAGTTGAAGTAGATGAACGGATTGTAGGAACCCTTGACGATGTAGGAGACTGCGACCAGAAACAGCCCGAACAGTCCGACGGTATACAGCACATCGCAAACCGTTTTCGGCACCTTCGGCAGGGCGTCCGTCTTTTTGCGCAGCCACGGCGCGATGGGTATGGCAAACACGGCGGCGGCCAGAAGCAGAACAAGATAGTTGCCTGCATAGAAAAGGAATGTATCGTCTATCAGCGTCGTGCCGATGCCGAGCATATTTTTAAAGTACAGCAAAGCGTCGCCCAAGCTGTCCGCACGGAAAACCAGCCAGCCGAGGCAGACAAAGACCATGGTGTAGATATATTTGAACGGGAGCCAGCGTTTGGCAGAGAGCTTTTTGGTGACGCCGGTCAGCTTCTCAAAGGTCAGCAGGACGAAGTACAACAGTCCCCAAACGACAAATGTCCAGTTGGCGCCGTGCCAAATGCCCGTGAGCGACCAGACCACAAACAGATTGAACACCAGACGGGGCTTTTTTACCCGGCTGCCGCCGAGGGGAATGTAGACGTAGTCCCTAAACCAGCTGCCCAAAGAGATGTGCCAGCGGCGCCAAAATTCGGTGATGGAGGTGGAGATGTAGGGGTAGTCGAAGTTTTCGAGGAAGTGGAAGCCGAACATACGCCCCAGACCGATGCCCATGTCGGAGTAGCCGGCGAAGTCGTAGTAGATCTGCAACGTGTAGGCGATCAGTCCCAGCCAAGAGGTTGCCGCACTGACGGGGTCGGCGCTGTCGAAAACGCCGTCGGCGATCAGTCCCATGGTGTTGGCGAGGAGGACTTTTTTCAGGAAGCCGACCATAAAGCGCACAACGCCGTCGGAGAAGTCCGCCCAGTTTTCCCGGCGGTTTTCGATCTCGTCCGCAACGGTTTGGTAGCGGACGATGGGGCCGGCGATCAGCTGGGGGAACAGGGAGATGTACAGCCCCACATACAGCGGATTTTTCTGTACCTTGCCGTCGCCCCGGTACACATCCAGCACATAGGACATGGCTTGAAAGGTGAAAAAGGAGATGCCGATGGGCAGGGTGATGGTCGGGACGGAAATGGCGGTGCCGAACAGGGAATTGATGTTGTTCAGCGTGAACATCAGGTATTTGAAAACAAACAGCAGTCCGAGGTTTCCCGCCACATCCAGTGCGACCAGCAGCTTTGCGGCTTTTTTGCCTCTGCATTTGTCCACCAGAAAACCTGCCAGCCAGTTGAACAGGATGGAGGCGATCATGACAAAGACGAATTTCGGCTCGCCCCACGCATAAAATACCAAAGAGGCAAGCAGCAGGAAAATGTTTTGTGCCACGCGCCATTTGCGCAGGACGACAAAATAGCCGAACAGTACGATCGGCAGGAACAAAATCAAAAACGGCAAACTGGAAAAGAGCACGGCAATACCTCCATTGTAAACTGTAAAAAGTATAGCACAATATTTTTGACATTTATTTCTTATTTAGAACAACATTCGCTTTATTTGTTGACAGACGGTTCGGACGGGCTTATAATGAAAAGCGGAAATGACTCAAAGGGAGTGTCCAATGATGATCTTTGCAGCGATTCTGGCGGGCGGCATGGGCAGCCGCATGGGCAACACGGCGTTGCCGAAGCAGTTTTTGCCCTTGGGCGGTCGGCCGGTGCTGATCCATACGCTGGAGCGGTTTCTGCGGGTGCAGGAAGTGGACGAGCTGTTTGTGCTGTGTCCGCCGGACTGGATAGACTATACCGAACAGCAGGTGCGGCAGTACCTCGGTGATGTGCCCGTGACGGTGATCGCCGGCGGCAGTACCCGCAACGACACACTGCTGTGCGCCATTCGTCATGTATATGCGCATTTTCCTGTGGACGAGCAGACCATTCTGCTG
The DNA here is from genome assembly GCA_051881715.1 of Acutalibacteraceae bacterium. GTDB lineage: Bacteria > Bacillota > Clostridia > Oscillospirales > Acutalibacteraceae > UBA1425. The sequence continues at coordinate 5,161 of JBJEQK010000094.1, read as the reverse complement.
ACGCACGACGCAGTGCGCCCCTTCGTGACGGAAAAGATGATCGTCGAAAACATCCTTGCCGTGCAGGCGGACGGCGCGTGCGATACGGTCATCCCGGCGACGGATACCATTGTCCGCAGTCTGGACGGGGCGTTTATTCACGAGATCCCGGTGCGCAGTGAACTGTATCAGGGGCAGACGCCCCAGAGCTTTCGTTTGGCGGAACTGCGCAGAACGGTGGAGAGCCTGACGCCGCAGGAAACGGAGGTTTTGACCGACGCGTGCAAGATCTATACCGTGCGCGGCAAGAAGGTGCGTCTGGTTGCCGGGTCGCCCACCAACATGAAGATCACCTATGCGGACGACCTGCCGCTGGCGGAGGCGATCCTGCGCGCGCAGGGCGAGTAAAGGCAACACCGCACAAATCGCAGCGCACGCCTTGTTTGAATCTTATTCCGTCAGGTTGCACAAAAATCTTACTTCGCAATCCGCACACCCCGATTGTGCGGTGTTGCCTAAAATTTTCCGTAAAAAACCGCTTGACTTGCAATACATTTCCACCTATAATGAATCATAGAAGATTATCCGAAAAAAAGGAATGAAAAATATGGCGAAAATCGGTGCAAAGTCCAAAAACAAGCCGAAGTTCTTTTCCACCTTGCTGACACTGATTCTGGTGGCGGCAGGCGCTTTCGGCGTGTATAAGATCTGTACATACATGGAATCCAACCCTGTGCCTGCCTTTTTGGACAAGACCGCGGCGTCCACAGGTGAGGCGCAGAATACGGCGGCTTCGGAGGAAACGACGCAGTCCGGCAGTGACGAAGCGGCGGCGCTGGTCAAGGCCATCGGCGAGGCGGAGGATTCCCTGTCTGCGGAATTTTTGGCATACTGTGCGGACAATGTGGATGCCGAAGCGCTGCAAACCGTGCTGGACGCCATCACCGAGAAAAAGTATGACCCGGACATCTGGTACACTGCCACGGGTAGATCCGTCCATGCGCTGAACGCCTTGGCGTCCGGCACAAAGGAAACCCCGAGCACCGACAAGGACAACATCTGCATCGGCTTTGTGGGGCGAGTGAATCTCGGCGGCAAAAGCGGGGACAGTGTTTCCGCAGACCTTGCCAAGAAAATGAATGCCATGGACATTCAGCTTGCCAACAATGAATTCACCTTCTCCGCCGACGGCAAAACGGCGGAATACAAGGCGGACGCCAAAAGTGCCGCACTGTATAAGACGCTGGGCGTGGACGTGGTCACCGCCGCCAACACGCACATTTACGACTACGGCGCAGACGGTCTGACCCAAACGCTCGCCGTGCTGGACGAGCAGGGCGTGGCGCATATCGGCGCCGGCAAGGATGTGACGGAAGCGGCAAAGCCGGTCAGTTTTGTGGTCAACGGACGTAAGATCACGTTCCTTGCGGCGGGCGATACGGTTTACTGGAAAACCGCCAAGGCGGCGACGGCTTCCTCCGCCGGCATACTTTCCCTGCGAAACAGCAACGAGGCGGTGCTGAACGCCGTGAAAGCCGCCAAGGCAGACAGTGATTTCGTGTTCGTCTATATGAACGCCGGTCTGGACGAAAATGCCGACTGGTTCGACGGCGACCAGAGGACGTGGGCAAAGGCGATTTTGGATGCCGGAGCCGACGGCGTGGTGGGTGCGCACTCCAACCACCTGCAAGGCATGGAATACCACGACGGCAAGCTGATCGTCTACGGTTTGGGCGATTTCCTGTTTAACGACAAGACCATGGACACCGGTCTGTTGCAGATCACCATCGACAAGGACGGCGAGGTGCACAACACCTTCTTCCCCTGCAAACAGTCGGACGGTAAAGTCGCCCTGTGCGCTGAGGCGGAAAAAGCGGATGTGTTCGCCAGAGTACAGAAGTACTGCGGCAACGTGGTAAAATTCAGCGCAGACGGTACGATCACCGCCAACCGCGGCTGAGCGACAACAAGATAAAACGGCATAACAAAGCCCCGTGCAAAATTTTGCACGGGGCTTTGTGCAATGCACGACCCGGATTTTCAGTCGGCGCAGGATTATCGGATATCCAGCACGTTTAGGTTTTCGTCGAACACGGTGAACACGGCGTCGAAGCCCGGTTCGATTTTGCCAAGGGTGGACAGCCCCATCACCCTTGCGGGGGTGGATGTGAGCATGGCGACCGCCTGCGCAACGGTAAAGCCCGCCGAAACAGCGGTTCTCAAGAGCACATCGGCCGTGGCGATACTGCCGGCAAAGGCGCTTCTGTCGCAAAGTTTGGCGACGCCGTCCTCCACAATAAACGGCACAGCCGCATCGGCATAGACCGCTCCCTCTTTGGCGATGCCGGCGGGACGCAGGGCATCGGTCACCATGCAGACGTGCTCCGTTCCCTTGATCTTGACGATCATCTGCACCAGCGCCGGCGGGAGATGCTTGCCGTCGGCGATGATCTCCACATCCATTTCATCCAGCAGAAACGCCGTTTCCACGATGCCCAAGCTGCGGAATCCCCTGTGCCGTGTGACCGTGGAGGTGCAGGAATACAGGTGGGTGACCAGACGGTTGCCGGCGTGGAAAGCGGCTTGCAGACAGGGATATTCTGCGGCGGAGTGACCTGTGGAGGGGACGATCCCGTGGGAGACAATGGTTTCAAGAAAACGCCCGTCATCCTCCTCCGGCGCATACGTCCACCGGGCGATCACGCCGCCGAACCGCTCCGTCAGGGCGGTGTACTCCTCCCGCAGAGGCTTTTTGACATATTCTCCGGCCTGACCGCCCGTCATGGCGGGGGACAGATAGGGTCCCTCCAGATGTACGCCGCCGACGATGCAGTCGCACGCATCCTTCGCCTGTTCGGCGGCTTCCAGCGCCTTGACCATGGTCGCATGATCCGTGGCGGAAACGGTGGGGAAGATCACCCGTGTGCCGTGCTTTGCGTGTATAGCGCAGGCAGTTTTATACGCTTCGGGTGTGCCGTCGATAAATTCCGCACCACCGCCGCCGTGGCAGTGTATGTCGATAAATCCGGGGGCGATATACGCCCCGTCCAGAGGAACGACCTGCGGGGTGTGCACGGAGCCTTGGGGGACAAGGGAAACGATCTTTCCGTTGTCCACGAGGATGTCCAGCCCGGTTTGTACCGTGTCGGGCAGAACGATTTTGCCGCCGCAATATGCCTTCATACCGTCACCGCTTTTCTGTCAGGATCCGTGCGCCGCTGTCCCGGTCGCAGTACAGCACCGCATGGGGATGCTCTCTTAAAATCGAGGCGGGGCAACGGTCGGTGACTGCGCCGTCAAGCATCGCCGCAACGGCATTCGCTTTGGTTGCCGCCGGAACGACGCAGAACATATGCTGCGCAGAGATCATTTGCGGAACGGTCAGGGTGAGTGCGTACTGCGGCACATCGTCGAAGGTCGGAAAACAGCCGTCGTGCACCTGCTGCATTCTGCAAACATCGTCCAGCTTTGCTTTTTTGATGCGCAGGGGGTCGTGGAAGTCGGCAACGCCCGGGTCATTGAACGCAATGTGACCGTTTTCACCGATGCCAAGGCACACGATATCCGTCGGGTTTTCCCGCAGCAGTTCCCCGTAGCTTTCGCCGTAGTCGGAGATATAATAGATGTTTTTAAACGGAACCAGCCCGAAAATGTGCTCCCGGAGATATTGGGCGAAGCTGCACGGGTGTTCCTTGGAAAGCCCCACATATTCGTCCATGTGAAAGGCGTTGATCCGCTCCCACGGGAGGGGGATCTGCACAAGGGCGGCGAGCATATCGTTCTGCGAGGGCGCCGCCGCAAAGACCATGTTGATCTCTTCTTTTTCCGAGAGCAGTGCGGCAATGCACGCGGCGATGTCCTGCGCCGCCGCCGTGCCCATTTGGGTACGGTCGTGGTAAATTCGGACGGAAAGCTTGTCTTGGGTAAAGGATTGGATGGGCTGCATATATCATTCCTCCTGTGCTTTTTCCTGTATGTGCAGCGTCTGCTGCGTTGTTTGCAGAATATCGGCTGTGTAGACCTTTCTGTACTGTTCGTCGCGGACGGCATGGAGAAAGTCCGCAAAATAATCCGGCTGCCGTTCCTGCCCCGGAAGGGAAAGCACCGTTTTCTCGCCGGCAAGATAGGCGTGCACATCCTGTGCACCCGGGCGGAAATCCAGCATTCCGTCCGCGCCCCAGACCCGAAAATGCCAGTACGCAGGGTGCGTGTAGCCGTGTTCTTCGGGCGCCGCATAGGAAACGTCGCCGATCACCCCGGCGCCGCCGGTGAGACGCAGCATAAACTGGGCGCTGTCTTTAAAATCCGGGCAGTCCTGTGCGTAGAAATTCCATGTGCGGGCGGCGGTGACCTCGGCGAGCTCCTCGCCGGTGAAGCGGCGAATGAGGTCGATGCCGTGCACCGCAATGTCGTTGATCGTCCCGCCGTGCATCCCTTTTTCAAAGTACCATGGGGGACGGGTGCCGTATTGGAGCGGATGCTGCGCCTCAAAAACGATGTTGTTCACCTTGCCGATCAGACCGCTTCGGATGGCGTTGCCGGCGGTGACGATGGTTTTATCGTCCCGCAAATCGAGCATCAGCCCCACTGCAAGAGCTTTGTGTGCGGCGAGCTTCTTGATCTTTTGCAGTTGATCCATGTCGGTGCAAAGGGGTTTGTCGGCAAAAACGTGTTTCCCTGCCTGCAAAGCTCGAAGAGCAATGGCGCCCCTGCGGCCGTAGCAATCGCCGATGGCGACAACGGAGACTGCATCATCCGCGAGCAAATCCTCCATGCGCTCGTATCGGAACACAACGCCTTTTTGCATGGCATCTTTTTTGGCGGCTTCGTTTTCCTCGAAAGCGCCGCAAACCGCAACGCAGTCCGTGTGCTGCAATTTTTCATAGAGACTGAAGATGTGCGGGTGACGGAACCCGATGAAGGCAACGCCGATCTTTTCCATACGCATCCCTCTTTTACGAAAAAATTTCGCTATTCACGGAAAATTGTGGGATCTGTGCCGGTCACCGGGGAACCCCCGGCGAGGGTTCCCCACGCCAAAACAGTCCACCGGACTGTTTTGGCTCCCCTCCTGCGCTTCTGGTGTTGTTAGGATTTCGCCGACTGCGGTCGGCGACCAAAGGCGGCGCCTTTGGAATCCGCAAGCCTTTAAAAAGGCTTGCGCAGACTGTCGAAAAACCGT
>JBJEQK010000093.1:0-11970 GCA_051881715.1 Acutalibacteraceae bacterium | reverse complement strand
TTTTCTGTTGTTAGGATTTCGCCGACTGCGGTCGGCGACCAAAGGCGCCGCCTTTGGAATCTGCAAGCCTTTAAAAAGGCTTGAGCGAAACTTTTAATCCCACAAAAATCCGTGATGAATCAAAAAATAACAGCTGTGATTGTACCACAGCTGTCGTAGATTTACAAGCGCAACGGAGAATTATGGCTCCGGTTTTATGATGGTATATAAAAAATCTTTGTTGCGTGCCAGCACTTCCCGCACTTGGTTGTACAGCGGATAGACATAGCGGTTCGGCATGGACTGCGTCCCAGTCGCCTCCAATCCCAGCCGCCGTGCAACATAGACCGCCCGATACAGGTGATAGGGCTGTGTGACCACCAGCACCCGCCGCATTCCGAAAACCTCCCCGGCGCGGTACATGGATTCGTAGGTGGAAAAGCCCGCAAGGTCAAGCCGGATCGCCTCCTGCGGCACACCCTGCCCGAGGACATACTTCTGCATCGCCGTCACTTCATCGTACCCCTCACGGCTCAGGTGATCGCCGCTGAGCAGAAGGGTGTCCGAAACGCCCGCCTTGTACAGCGCCACGGCACGGTCGAGCCTGTCACGCAGCATATCGCTGGGGGTCTCGCCGTTGACTTGACAGCCGAGCACCAGTATGCAGTCGTAACCTGTGCCCACGTCTGCCGGGTCTGCAATGTATGGCTTCGCCCCGCCGATCACGATAAAATTCACCGCCAGCGCATACACCAGCGCCAAAAGCACCGATCCCGCCGCAATCCGAAACCATTTTTTCATCCGATACGCCTCCTGTCTGTTTTCTGTATTGTATCGGACGATTCTCTGTTTGCGGTTAAGGAAAAGTAAAGAATTTGCAAATTCCGCATTTTTTCGACAGTCGTTCAGTTCTCCTGCCCAAGCATCCGGCGAATCTCCTCCAGGGACTTCTCCTGCTCTGCGGCAAGTCTTGCCAGATCATCGTACTCTGTCTTGACCCGCGTTACACCGTAGCCCTGCGACACCTTTTGCCGTACATCCCCGCAGGCGGTTTCCACCGTGCGCACCGTTCGACGCAGGGTATAGCGGTTCTGCACGCACTCCCGCACACCGATCGTCGTGGTATGGCAAAAAATCAGACGCAAAATTTTCTCCCTGTCCTCAGGGTTGCACAGCACGTGCAGAACTGTCCCGGGACGGTTCTTTTTCATATAGGCAGAAACGGTGAACACATCCAGCGCACCGCCGTCAAACAGCCTGTCCATGGCAAAGCCGATCTCCTCGGCGGTCATGTCGTCCAGATTGCAGCAAAGCTCCGACACGGTCTGCGCCGTATCTGCCGTCTCTCCCAAAAAGATGCGCACACAGTTTGCTGCCTTGAAATCCTTCTTGCCCATGCCGTAGCCGATCTTTTCCGTCTGCATGGGGGGCATAGCGCCAAAGGCATCGGCGAAATGCGTCAGCAGTGCCGCACCTGTGGGAGTGCAAAGCTCGCCCGAAATCTCGCCGCCGTACATCGGCACACCCCGCAGAATATGCGCCGTGGCAGGTGCAGGCACGGGCAGAATGCCGTGGGCGCAGTGCACCTGACCGCTGCCCACATGGATGGGCGACACGACGATCCTGTCCGCCGCCAGCATTTCGAGCAGTACGCACACCGCCGTGATGTCCGCCACGGCATCCATCGTACCCACCTCATGAAAATGGATGTCGGTCACCGGCACGCCGTGGACATGGCTCTCCGCTTCGGCAATGCGGGTATACACCGCCATCACGTCCGACTTGACTGTATCGGAAGCGTTCAGGTCATTTATGATATGCGCAATATCCTGCATCGAGCTGTGGTGATGATGCCCGTGTTCATGCTCGTGTTCATGGTCGTGGTGATGGTGGTGTTCTCCCTCCGTATGCCCGCCGACCTGCACGGTCATGTGGGTACCGCCCACGCCGCATTTCACACTCGGCTCGGCGATAAACTCCACGCCGGGAATGCCGAGCGTATTCAGTTTCCGCACGGCTGCGGACGGGTCGTCTGTCAGCTCCAGCAGTGCCGCCGTGAGCATATCTCCCGCCGCACCCATGGCGCAGTCTATATACAGTGTTCTCATTGCTTCGCCTCCATATGATTGATCCTGCTGGCCAAAAAGCCTGCACCGAAGCCGTTGTCGATGTTCACCACCGACACACCGCTGGCACAGGAATTGAGCATGGACAGCAGTGCGGACAGTCCGCCGAAGGATGCGCCGTACCCCACGCTGGTGGGAACGGCGATCACCGGGCAGTCCGCCAGACCGCCGATGACGCTTGCCAGTGCCCCCTCCATGCCGGCAACGGCGATGATGACGCCGGCGGACAGGATGCTTTCCTTGTGTGCAAGCAGACGATGCAGTCCCGCAACGCCCACATCGTACAGCCGCTCCACCTCGTTGCCGTACACCTCGGCGGTGACGGCCGCCTCCTCGGCCACGGGGATGTCGCTGGTGCCGCCTGTGGCAACCACGATTTTGCCGATGCCGTCTGCCTGCGGCTTCTCCCCCAGCAGACCCAGCTTCGAGAGCGGGTCATAGGTGATCGGCAGTGCGGCGGCAACCTGCTGTGCCGTGGCTTCGTCCATGCGGGTGATGAGCACGGTGGACTGTCCGTTTCCCTGCAAAGTGCGGACAATGCCGATGATCTGCGCGGCGGTTTTGCCTGCGCCGTAGATCACCTCCGCCGCACCCTGACGCACCCTGCGGTGCAGATCCACCTTGGCATAGCCGATGTCGGCAAAGGGTTCCGCTTTGATTTGCAGCAGTGCTTCCTCCACCGTCATCGTGCCGTCATGTACTGCCTGTAAGATTCTCTTTGTCTCGTTCATGTTCTGCCCTCCAAATCCAGCAAAACAGCGTGATAAAGCGGTTTTAGTTCTTTGAGTATCGCTTCTCTTTGCGCAAAGAGCAAGGGAAACTGTGCGGACGGAATTTGTATTTTTCCATTGTCCCCCACCATGCGCACCCGAAAATCCCGAAATCCCATGCGAAAAAGCGCCGTCTCCGCCTGTTCGGTGGTTTGCAGCTTCTGCGCCGTGATCGGCTCCCCGCAGGCAATCCGTGTGGCGAGACAGGCATATGCCGGCTTGTCCCAAGTGAACAGACCCGCCTCTCTCGACTTTGCACGCACATCCGCCTTGGTAAGTCCGCATTCCCGCAGAGGGGAGCGTACCGAAAGCTCCCGAAGCGCCCGCATACCGGGGCGGTCATCCGCATCGTCCGAGGCGTTGGTGCCGTCGGCGATCACGGTACAGCCGTCCGCTTCGGCGGCTTGCAGGATGGCGGAAAAAATCTTCTTTTTGCAAAAATAGCATCGGTTCCGGGGATTCGCCGTGATCTGCGCATCCTGCAAAATATCCAGCGGCAGTATGCGCATTTTCACGCCCAACTGCCGCACAAGATGCTCGGCATCGTCCAGCTCAAACTGCGGCTGAAACGGCGTTTTGACATAGTACGCCGTCACATCCGCACCGCTCTGCGCGGCGGCATACAGCAGATATGCCGAGTCCGTGCCGCCGGAAAACGCAAGGGCAATTTTAGGATTTTGCGCAAAAAAATCTTGTAAAGTCATATATTCTCCATAGAAAAACAGCGGCTCTGCCAAGACAGAACCGCTAATCGCTCGAATCGCTCGGTGTTATTTTTTTCGGAAAAGCTGTTCACGAATCACGCCCTTGGGATCCTTGACGAGCAGAACCGCGATCCAGATCACCAATCCCAGCGCCACGACGGACAGCCCGAGAAAGGCGTCATTGCGCATCTGCTCGGCGGTGGGGGTAAAGTACGCCGCCTTCAACTCGGCATATTCGGCGATGGCATCCACCAGCCACATCAGAGAAGCGCCCCAGTACATCCAGCACAGAAGTCCCGTATGCATCTTGCTTTCAGGTGCGTGTTTGTACCACACCGCCGTGGAGATCACGGCGGCAAAAACAGTGATGAGCAGTGTCATTTATTTGCCCTCCTGCAGTGTGCGCTTTGCCGCTTTCTTTTCCATGGTGTGCACGACCGCCAGCATGGCGCCCCACACGGCCGTCGTCAGCAAAGCCATGCCGACGCCCACAGTCGCCATTTCATGAAACATCTCCGTGGCAGACGCCGAATCCGACATTGCTGTCAAAAACGGGAACCACGGCACGATCTCCCCGTGCCAAACGTGCTCAAAGGCGAGCAGTACTGCACCGCCAAATTGCAGGAAAGAGAGCCAGCGCAGTTTGCGGGAGAAGGGAATGTGCGCCGTTTGCGCATCGGCGTGACCCGTTTTGGGCGCCTTCATTTCCCGTGTTTTCAGTACCTTTGCGCCGACTGCGGCCACGATCGCCTCTGCGGCGGGAACGAGTAAACAAGCCATAAATTTTACCTCCAAAAATAAAAGGCACACTGCTCCCCCGTCGGAGAAGCCGCATACCTTCATGATACACCTATACAAACAAAAAACGGATGAAACACTTCGGTGTTCCTCAGTCGGCTTCATGCCGACCCTGTACATAAAGTATACAGGAAATGCGTCCCCTTGTCAATACGCTTTCGCTCAGTTTTCCGAAAGAACGCTCAGGGACACCAAGCTGTCGATGGGAACTGTCCTTCCCTGCACGGTGGTCAAGGTGCGGGCGATGGGATCGAGCTTGCGAATCTGCGCCGTCAGCGTGACATAGCTGCCGCCCTCTTTGCGTACATCGGGCTGAAAAAACGTCATCTCCACCGTCGGCTGTTCACGGATCCGATCGACCACCTGCCGCAGCTGTTCGTCGAGCAGCGCTATGGCGTCCTCGTCCAGCTGTACCATATTTTCCGTGCGCCTGCCCGTCTCTTCGATGGCGTCCTCATAGCCCGTCAGGGCGGCAAAGGGGGAAAACTGCGCCGCACGCTCTACCATGGTTCTGTGCGCTCTTGTGGCGGAAACGTGATGGGGCAAATCCAGAATGTCCCAATATTTTTCGATACCCATACCCTGCTCCTTACGCTTTGTGCCCGCCGATCTGGCGGTTGCGATCCTTGGCTGTGGCGCCCTCTTTCAAATTCATGCCCTTGAGGATGGAATTTTTGCCGTATTTCTTTTTGATGTCGATCATCGCTTCCTGCATTCTGCGTTCCCGTTCCTGCGCGGCTTTCTCCTCCTGCCGCTGTCTGTCCCGTGCTTCGTAGTCCGTGAACAGGTCGAGCTGTTCAAAGGGCGGCTCCTTCGGCTTGTCCGCTTCGCGCAGAACGTGATTCGCCACCACATACATCCGCCGCACCAAAAGATCAGGGTTTACGATGCGGTCAAACAGGCGCATAACGGCGTCCGTGATCTGCTTGGCCGAGGCGGTGTAGGCGCCGATGTTCTCCGAACCGTGGGCGGATTTCGGCATCTGCCGCCCGTAGGCATCGACGGTGATCGCACCGGTGTAGCGACTGCGGCGGTCGGGATCTTTCAGGTTCTCGGTGTCGTACCCCACTGTCAGGACGACCTGATCCGTCACAAGCCCCTTCTCCACCAGATCGAGGGACAGCAGATCTGCCATCTCCCGCATGACCAGCTTCGCCTTTTCAAAGGGATAGGGCGTTTGCAAAACCTGCCCGGAACTCAGACTGTTGCTCTCGGGCTTGAACGCCTTGATATCCGCAATGGTGCACGGCTCCCAGCCCCATGCATGGTCGATCAGCAGCTCCGCATTGACGCCGAACAGCTTGTACAGCAAGTCCTCGTTGTAAAAGTCGTCCTTCTCCCCCACGGAACAGCGGGCGATATCCCCCATGGTATAGATGCCGTACTGCTCCAGCTTTTTGGAGATACCCCTGCCCACACGCCAAAAATCTGTCAGCGGGCGGTGATCCCAAAGCTCCCGGCGATAGGTCATCTCGTCCAGCTCGGCGATGCGCACGCCGTTCTCATCGGCGGGGATGTGCTTGGCGACAATGTCCATGGCGATCTTGCACAGGTACAGATTCGTCCCGATACCTGCCGTCGCCGTGATTCCCGTCGTTTTCAGCACGTCCCGGATCATCCGCATAGCAAGCTCCCGGGCGGTGGTCTTGTAGGTGTCCAGATAATGGGTGGCGTCGATGAACACCTCGTCGATGGAATAGACATGGATATCCTCGGGGGCGATATATTTGAGGTAGACGTTGTAGATCCGGGTGCTGATCTGCATATACTTCGCCATCTGCGGCGGCGCAACAACGTAATCCAGTTCCAGCGCCGGATCCCTGCGCAGCAGTACGTCGTGGATGCACGGGGCGACAAATTTGTGACCGGGGGCTTTGCGCAGACGCTCGGCGTTGACCTCCCGCACCCTCTGCACCACTTCAAACATTCTTGCCCGCCCCGAAATGCCGTAGGCTTTCAGCGCCGGTGTGACGGCAAGGCAGATGGTTTTGTCTGTTCGGGTGGGATCCGCCACCACAAGATTCGCCGTCATGGGGTCCAGTCCCCGCTCCATGCACTCCACGGAGGCGTAGAAGGACTTTAAATCAATGGCAATATACGCCCGTTCTTTCACTGCCGCACACCTCCGTTCTTTCTACAGTATAGTATAGCGCTTTTGCGCGGAATTTGCAATGCAAGTTTCAGTTGTATCTTTCGCGCGGATGTGGTATAATCTGTGCATATTTGCGTCAAAACGAGGAAACGCTATGAAAATTCGACACATTTTGCAGGGGGACAGACCCTACTACCGCAATCTGGCCAAGCTGGCGCTGCCCATTGCCTTTCAAAATCTGATGCTCGCCTGTGTGGCGGCCGCCGACGCCTTTATGCTCGGCAGTATCGAGCAAAACGCCATGGCCGCCGTTTCACTGGCCTCGCAGATCCAGTTTGTGCAGAACATGATCCTGATGGCCGCCGTCAGCGCCACATCGGTACTCGGCGCACAGTACTGGGGCAAAAAAGACCGCAAGGCCATAGATGACATCTTTTGTCAGGGGATGCGCCTTTGCGCCCTGACTTCGGCAGTGTTTTTTGTGGGGTGTGTGTTCTTTCCCCGGTATCTCATGCTCCTGTTTACCAATGAAGAGGTGCTGATCTCCATCGGTGTTCAATACCTGCGTATCGCCGGGTGGTCGTACCTGTTCACCGGGTTTTCCCAGTGCTATCTGGCGATGATGAAGGTCAGCGAACACGCCTCCGTCACGGCAAAGCTCAGCTTCGCCACGGTCATGCTGAACATCGTGCTCAACGCCGTGTTGATCTACGGTCTGTTCGGCATTGCGCCCCTCGGCGCACAGGGCGCCGCCCTCGCCACGCTGATCGCCCGCATCGTGGAACTGACAGCGTGTATTGCCATCTCCTTTCGCAAAGGCTTTTTGCATCCGAGCTTTCGAGGGTTGTTCCGGCGCAACGCTCTGCTGTCCCGGGACTACTACAGATGTATGCTCCCTCTGCTGGGCTCCAGCCTGCTGTGGGGCATCGGCTTCACCTCCTACACCGCCTTTATGGGGCACATGGGTACCCAAGCCGCTGCAGCAAGCTCCGTGGCAACGGTTATCCGTGACCTGATCTGCTGTATGTGCAACGGTCTGGCCAACGGCGGCGGCATCCTCGTGGGCAATGCCCTCGGCTCGGGTGATCTCGCCAAGGGGAAGCTGTACGGACAGCGGCTGGCGATCCTCGCCTTTGTCTGCGGCTTCGCCTCGTGCCTTATCATGTTTATCCTGACGCCCGCCGTGGTACACTTCGTCAAGCTCACCCCCGAGGCGCACCGCTATTTGCTGCAAATGATGATCATCATGTCGGTCTACATGATCGGCAGAGCCGTCAACACCATCGTCATCAACGGTATTTTCGCCGCCGGCGGGGACACGATCTTTGACCTGTACAGTCTGGTGATCACCATGTGGATGATCGCCATTCCCTTGGCTGCCATCGGCACCTTTTGGCGGCATTGGCCGGTATACATCGTCTACGCCTGCACGTGTCTGGACGAAGTCGGCAAGATCCCGTGGGTCATGGCACACTACAAGAAATACAAATGGGTCAAGGATTTGACCCGATAACACACAGAAAGAGGGCGCTCTCCGCTTCGGAGAGCGCCCTGTGATTTATGTTGTTGTTTAAAAGTGATGTGCGCCGCAAACGCAATAGCGGTTGACGGAAAGAAGCTTGCAGAAGAATGCGTACACACTCCACAGCGCTTTCACGATCGGCTTTTCGCTGTGGCAGAAACAGCTGTCCACCATGGTGGGATATTCCGGCTCGGTAACTGTGGAATCCGCATGGATGCGCCGGACATCGTACACCCGGTACACGCCCTGCTCGCTGTACTTGATGAAGTGCAGTGTGTCGGGGGTCAGCTGCAAAACGCCCATGGTCAGCGTATTGGTGGAGGTGTCGGACGAGGCGTTGTCCGAGAAGCCCACATAGCCGCAGTTGGTATAGGTAAAGTGCAGGGTCTGCTCGGTGTAGCAGTTCTCGCCGGTCTTGTCTGTCATGGGAATGCGGATGGTGTCGCCCGGCTGCATGAAGTTGACGGCGCCGCCGATATAGTCATCGTACCCGCCGGAGTGGTTGTGTCCGAAAGCGAAAACGATATCCAGCGCCTTGCCCTTTTCGTTCAGGACATCGAACAGATAGGCGGCATACATATTGTCGCCGTAGCTGTTTCTGTAGGTGTGGTGCAGGGGAACGTGGGTCAGTACGATCACCGGTCGATGGTCGCCGCTTGCGATCATGCCGTCCAGACAGTGCTCCACATCCTTCGCCAGCGCCTGTACACCGTCGGGCGTGTGCTTGCTCTGCTTCCACGGGAAATCATCCTCGTTGATAACATACAGGCAGTAGGCACCCATGTTGTAAAAGCCGGTCTCGGTCAGTTCCTTTTTGGGATTGTCGTGGTTGCCCTGACAGAAAACAGCGGAAGCGGGATCCACACCGGGATAGGCGTCCAAATATGCGCCGCGGATTTTGGCGATGCCGGGCACGGCGTTGTCGTACAGGAACATGGTGTAGTCGCCGCCGATCAGCAAAGAATCCGGCTCGGGCATCCCGTCGTTCTTGGCGAGGTTCAGAATTTTACTGAATCGCACATAGGCGGAGTTGTCGTAGCGCTGAAAGTCGGAAGCGGTCAGCACAGTCGCATAGGCATCCTGCGCAAAGGCGCTCTGCGTGCTTTCGGCAGACGAGGTAAAGCAAAGTCCCAGCGTCAAAACCAGCGCCAGCAAAACAGACAGTATCTTTTTCATGGCTGAAAAACCTCCTTTTTAAATTTATTCAGGTTTATTTTTGGGTTCCAGAATATTTGTGTGGAAAGCGACAAGCATGACGATCAGCGTCAGCGTAATGACCACCAGCTCGGCGGTACCGCCCAGACAGATCTTCAGGTAGAACGCACACACGCAGCACCACGCAAACAAAACGTACATAAACCAGCGGAAGCGGTAGTTTTCACGCGCCTTGTGCAGAATCAGGGAAACCAGCGCCGAGGCGATCAGCAGACCGAACACCACAGCAAACGCCGAGTGCAGGCTCTTTTTGGATAGGAAATAGTGAATGAGCGTCTTCTGCGTTTCCAAAACCTGATCCTCATACTCGCTCGTGAAGCTGGGTGCGGTGTAGGTCTCGAAATTCAGCGTGAGGGTAAAGCGCTTGAGCTTTTCATTCTTGCACAGCACCACGCCGGTCATCGCCGCCAAAGAGAGCAGACTGGAAAACTTTGTGTAGCGGCTTTTCACGTTGAACTTGTTCATGGCGTAGAAGATGTTCAGCACCAGCGCGCCTGCGATCGCAACGCCCCAGAGAATAAATGCACCCCAGTGGTCACGCCCCACATTGCTGGCGGTGGAAGCACGATCGCCGTAGAGCGGGTTCGGCTCAAAAAAACGGTCGTAAAACCACAGATAGGCAAGCGCCAGAATGCTGTAAGCCAGAGAAATATACTTGAGTAGTTTGCTTTCTTTTCGTGGAATCATAGGTGTTCACTCCCCTTTTCGCCCCCTTATTATAGCGAAAAGTGACGATTCGTGCAAGCATCTTTTTCAGATTTTTCCTTTTTCTTTACACTTTTGCAAAACTGTCCAAAGGTCTTTTTACCAGACAAAATCGGAAAAGGTCTCCGTGCTGACGATGTTCTGCACGCTGATGTCCCCGAGAACGACCACCGAAGCGCTCACATCCGCCGCCGCAGAGAACGTGCACTCGACCACCTTGCCGCTCTCGCTGTCCACCTTGGCGTAGACATAGCCGTCGTGGTAATCCATGGAAACATTGCTGATCCCCGGAATGGACTCGGCGCTGTCCACGGTGACCACAGACATACACCGACCGTAGCTGCTCGTCTCCCCGGGTGTGGGATTTTTTTCCTTGCCCAGATGCAGACGGATCACATAGTATCCGCCTTCCTCTTTAAAGGTATAGGACTGCACATCGCTCTCCCGCAGGCGGCTGGACCAGCTGTAGCCCGCCGCCGGGAAGGTGTCCGTGTTGTCCTTGCCCTTGGCGCTGGTGGAAGTCTCGTCCTGACGGATCACGTCCTTCAGCCATCCCGGCAGACCGTTGATGTCTCCGGTGGCGTCCCGCTTGTAGACCTTTTTGAAGCCCGCCTTTTGGCGCTTGACCGCATTGAGCGCCTCGTTGACATAGGCGATCACTTCCGCCTTGGTCTGCGGTGCGTCGGACTTTTCCGTGGTTTCCTCCACCGGCTCGGTTTGCACAGACGCCGAAGAATCCTCCTGCGCCGTGGTTTGTGCCGCAAGCTCGGTGGTCTGTGCCGCAGTGGTCTGCGCCGCAGTCGTTTCCGGCGCAGAGGGCTGTGTGGACGGGGCGCTGTCCTGTTTGCCGCAGGACGCCAAAAGCACCAGCGCAGAAAGAAGTGCCGCCGTTTTTACAAAAATATTTTTCATGCTCTTTTCCTCCTTTTCTATTATTATCGCAGAAAAACGTCCGAAACGCAAGGGATTTTTTCTGCGGAAAACCGCACACTTGACGCACCCTGCATTTTTTGGTAAGATGACAAAAAGAGGTGTTTTTATGTATGTAACATTGGTACGCAAGTGGATGTCCCTCATGCTCTGCCTGACTGCCCTGCTGTACGGCAACACGTTTACCGTCGAGCCTGCCGAACCTGTCGCCGAGGAGGCGGTGCGGGTCGTCACGTTTAACCTGCGCTGTACCGGCGTGGGCAAAACCTCCGTGGCCTACCGTGCGCCCCGCATGGCGGCACAGCTGCGGGCAACGGACGCCGATTCCATGGGCTTTCAGGAGGCGAACCTGCGGTGGATGACCTATCTGCAAGAGCAGCTGACGGACTACGACTATGTGGGCGTCGCCCGGGAAAACGGCAAGAATCTGGGAGAATTCAGCCCCATTTTTTACAAAAAGGACAAGTACACCCTGCGGGACAGCGGCACCTTTTGGCTGTCGAAAACGCCGGATAAGCCCGGCTCCAAGGACTGGGGATCGCAAAACGTGCGCATTTGCACGTGGGCGATTTTGGAAAACAAGGAGAACGGGAAAGTCTACGCCCACTTCAACACCCACCTGGATCACATCAGCGGCACCGCCAGAGAGATGCAGATGCAGGTGTTGCTGGAAAAGATCGGCGAATACGCCGCAGGGCTGCCCGTGGTACTGACCGGCGATTTCAACGATGACTATGAATCCGCCATGTACACAAAGGCTACCGCTGTGCTCCGTGACGCCCGCATCCTTGCGCCCGTCACCGAGGACAAAGCCACATTTCACAACTACGGCGGCATAGTGTTGATGGACAAGATCGACTTCGTCTTTGTTTCCGAAGGCATCACGCCCCTCGTCTACCACGTCATCGACGACAAGGTGAACGGCGAATACCTCTCCGACCACTACGGCATCTATGTGGATCTGACACTGTAAAACAGCCCATAAAAAATTTCACTCTTCACGGAAAATTGTGGGATTTGTGCTTCGCACCGGGGAACCCCCGGCGAGGGTTCCCCACGCCAAAACAGTCCACTGGACTGTTTTGGCTCCCCTCCTGCGCTTTTCTGTTGTTAGGATTTCGCCGACTGC
>JBJEQK010000092.1:0-40645 GCA_051881715.1 Acutalibacteraceae bacterium | reverse complement strand
TGTCGTGGTGACCGCTTCGCACTCCTCCCGGGAATTGACGAACACCAGACATTTCTTGCCCCGTGTGTGCTCAAAGATATACCCCACCCCCGGGTCGGCATTCTGCGGCGCACGGTCGGTGGGCACGTCCAAGGCAGGCTGTGCGGGCAGTTTCTTTCCGTGTTCCGCCGCTTGAGGTCCCTGCACATAGAAATGTTCCATGGACAGCCGCCAGCGCACACCCTTGCTCTCGATCTTCGGGATCACCGTTCCTCTCCCTGTCCCTGCCGCCAAAAATTCGCCTGTGGTTTGCAGGTCGCCGATGGTGGCGGAAAGACCGATGCGCCGCGGATTGACGTCCGCCAGCCTGCAAAGCCGCTCGATCAGGCAAAGGGTCTGTCCGCCCCGGTCGCCCCGCATCAGGGAGTGCACCTCGTCGATGACGATAAAGCGCAGATCGCCGAAAATGCGGGCGATGTCGGCGTGCTTGCGCATGAGCATCGCTTCCAGAGATTCGGGGGTGATCTGCAAAATGCCGGACGGCTTTCGCAGCATCCGGGACTTGTGGGACTGGGAGACATCGCCGTGCCAGTGCCAGACGGGAATATGCGCCTGTTCGCACAACTCGTTCAGGCGGATAAACTGGTCGTTGATGAGTGCTTTCAAAGGACCGATATAAATGGCGCCCACCGATCGGGGCATATCCTCGGAAAAGAGGGTCAGAATGGGAAAGAACGCCGCTTCGGTCTTGCCGGACGCAGTCGATGCGGAAAGGAGAACATTCTCCTGCGTATTGAAAATGGCGTCCCCTGCCGCCACCTGAATGGCGCGCAGAGACTCCCAGTTGTTTTGATAAATAAAGTCCTGTATAAAAGGGGCGTAACGGTCAAACACGCTCATATCTCAAACTCCGCAAACTCTTTGTCTGTGTTTTCCTGCGCCGCCGTGGGGGCAAAGGAAAAGTCCTCGGAATGCAGTAATTCCCGCACCTTAAGTGTCGGGTTCTGGTGCACGATATTGAGAAGCTCGATGAAGTCACGGATCACCTCGCGGGGGGTAATGTGGGAATCCGTGCCGATACGACCAAACTCGATCTGCACGAAATCGATCAGATCCTGCTGTGTGAGCGTCTGGGTATAGTCAAACAGCTGTGCATGGATATCCGCCAGCTTCTCCGTCAGCACCAGCATCTCCTCATTGGTCAGAGGCTCCAGACGGATGACCGGCGCCAGCATATCCTGCACACCCTCTCTGCCGAAACGTCCCTGGGTCAGTCTCGAACGCAGCGCCTCGTAGCTGTAAACGCCTCTGCGTGTGTCCTCGATGCACTGGGGCGTACCGCTCATGATGATGCCGAGGTAGCTTGCCTTGCCCTGCAAGGTGTCGTTGTACATGGTCAGAATCTTTTCATAGTTATACTGCCGCGTGATGGCGTTGGGAATCTTGTAGATATTGACCAGCTCGTCGATTAAAATCAGCAATCCGCTGTAGCCCGCTTTTTTCAGAAAAACGGCGAACAGCTTGATGTACTCGTACCAATCCTCGTCCGTGATCACGATATTCACGCCCAGCTCCGCCTTGGCCTCCGTCTTGGTGGCGTACTCGCCGCGGAACCACTTGACGACCTTTGCCTTGCTTTCCTCATCGCCGTCGATATGGGAACGGTAGTACACCGTCAGCAGCTTGGCAAAATCGAATCCGTGCACCATTTCATTCAGGGCGCTGATCACGGCATAGATCTTTTTTTCCACCAGCGCCGGGAATGCACCGTCCGTGGGGGAAACGCCGCTTTCCGCCACGACTTCACTCTGCACGGAACTGATCCAGCGATCCAAAATCAGCGTCAGTGCACCGCCCTCGGGACGGGTTTTGGTGGACATGTTGCGGATCAGCTCCTTGTATGTCGCCAGACCCTGCCCCTTCGTGCCCTGCAAACGGCGCTCGGGAGAGAGATCAGCGTCCACCACGACAAAGTTTTTGTCCATGACATAGTTGCGGATGGTCTGCAAAAGGAAGCTTTTGCCGCTGCCGTAGCGACCGACAATAAAGCGGAAGGATGCGCCGCCGTCCGCAATAATATCCACGTCATGGAGAAGCGCCTCGATCTCCGTCTGTCTGCCCACGGTAATGTACGGCAGACCGATTCTCGGCACAACGCCGCCTTTGAGTGAATTGATGACCGCAGAAGCGATCCGTTTCGGTATTTTCATAGATTCAGCATTCCTTTCAATTCATCTGCATAGTCTTCGATGACTTCGGGCACATCCCCGTCAAAGAGCAGCACGGTATCGGAAAACAGGTCAAAGCATTTCTCGTTGATCGACTCCGCCACCACGGACAGCAAAAGTCCCTTTTGCCGCAAGTAGTCCTGCGGTGATTCGCCCAAAAGCAGACTGCGCAGCACGGTGCATTCCGCTTCGGAAAGACCCGGCGCATTTTCGTCCGGCGCATTTTCGTCCGGCGGCGTTTCCGGCTCCGGCGGCGGCACGAACTCCTCCGCTTCCTCCACGATCAGCCGATCTCTTGTGACCTCGGCGGCGTCCCGAATGCCTTGCAGCTTGGACAGGTCTATCTTCACTTCCACAACGGCTTTCCTGCGCTGTTCCTGCTCGCAGGCGGTCAGCGCCTGTTCGATCAGCTTTGAAATATACTTCGGCGTTTTCTCTGTCTTGAGCGCATAGGGATAGCTGTTTCTCTGCCGCAATGCGCTGTCTGTCGCTTTTATGACTGCGCCGAGATCGGTACTGCGGTTCGCCTTGCCCCATATACGGGTGCAAGTCCACTTGCCCCGCGTACAGGTATAACTGCACAAAGGCGTGACCGAGACGGTGCGGTCGGTCGGCGGGCCGTTCGGGCAGAACAGCGCCGAATTGAACATAACATAGGGCGTGGTGAAGCTGCGTCCGAAATACGCCTCGCAAAGGGTGTATTTGCGGTTCTTTTCATAATAATCCGCAAGGGCACGAAACACGGCGCACACCGCAGAGCGCATCTGTCCGGGTTCCTGCTTGCCATAGCGGGAATTTTTCGGATTGTAGGAGGACAACGTACAGATGGCGTCATACAGCGCTTCGTCCGACTGGGAATTGTAGTCGATCAGCACCGCCAAAGCACTGTCTCGCTCGGATGTGGGCGTATCCTCCAGCAGGGAGACATCCAGCCCGTAATAAACGACAAAATCCCGAAGCCACACCTGCATATACCGCTCGATCTGCAGATCCAATGTGCGGTAAACCGTGTAAAAATTTTTCAGCGTATGAAACCCTTCCTGCGCCGAGGAAACGCCGATACAGTTCAGCAGTTCATAGATATAGACAAAGACGAAGGAAACGGAAGTTTTCTGTATATTGCCCCTGCGCACCTGTGTCCGCCACGAAAAATAGCCGCGCAGCTGGCTGTCGCTCATGGACTGATAGGTCGGGAAATAGCGGATAAACTCCCCCGTGTAGTCGTAATCGTCCTCAAAGTCCGCCATCAGCCTGCCTTGCAGGCAAAAGATCTCCGCCGCTGTGCGTTCCCGCCGTCCGTTTTGCAGCGCCACTTTGCGCATTTCCCGATATTTGGGGGGCATATAATTCTTCATGTGCGCCGCCGTGCGCAGGATCGGCTCGTCCCTGTAGATGCGGGAGCTGTTTTTGTCCCCCATGATCCGCAGGATCAGTTCTTCCGTGTTCATCCGTCTCACCACCTTGAATAATTAGTATACCAAGTCCGACAACAATTTGCAATAGATTTCGGCAATTTTCCGAACATTTGTTTTGAGTAAAAAAATAAAACGGCGCACAAGGCAAAACGCCCCTCATGCGCCGTCCGGATTCTATTGTAAAAATTGCAGCGTCTGTTCCGCCAGCTCCGCCGCTCTGTCCTCAATGCACTGGTGTCCGCCGCCCTGCACGATATACTTCGTTGCCGTCGGGAACGCTTCGGCAAAGGCTTGTTTACTGCCCTTGTCCAAAATAATGTCCCTGTCCGCCTCGACAAGCAGAACAGGCGCTTTGACTTTGCCCGCATCCGCCATGTTCGTCTCCCGAACCGTGGTAAGCATACAACACATTCCGCCGCCGATGCCGTCATACAAAAACGGGTCGGTCACGCCGCACACATCATACGCTTTCGCAAAGTCCCCATTCATCGTGGCGGCGTAGACCACCAGCTTCACGACGGGTTTAAATCGTGTGCCGATTTTAAAGAACGTGTTCATCAAAAAGCGCATCGGCGCACCGGTGACCACACCGTCCAGAAAATCGGGAACCGTACTCTGCACCGCCGGGCAATACAGCAAAAGTGCTTTCACGGGGTATTCCTCGGCGATATTCACAGCGACACCGCCTCCCATAGAGTGACCTGCCACAATCCAGTCGCTGTTCGGAGCAACGGAATCCATCAGACCCTCCATCAGTGTTTCCCGGTCGATGTGTTCCATATCCGGCGTTTCACGGGTGCTGTACCCGAAGTTCGGCAAGTCAGCCAGCACGCAATCATAGCCTGCCTTTGCCATTTCCGCCGCCATATTTCGCCATGCATATGTGGAACACAGGAAACCGTGCAGCATCAGGATGCGCCCCTTGTATTCCCCGCTATGCTTGACAATGCGGTAGTGGATTTCGTAGTCGCCCTGCGTATAAAACAGGCTGTCCTCGAACGGCGTTTCCACCGCAAAAGCCATCTGTGAAAAGCCAAACAGCATGGCGATCGCCAGTACTGCCGCAAGGAATCGTTTTTTCATTCTTGCGCCTCCTTTTCCCCTCGTCCGTAGGCAATAGTAAAACGAAACAAGATCTTTTCCCGAATAAAATCCGCCAGCTCCGGCGAGATGTCCCGCACCTTGTCATACGCCTTGACCATGAAGGGCGTGGAGATCTTGTGCCGGGAACGGTGCATATAGCAGCTGTGCACCGCTTCGGTCTGCCCTCTGTCTATCGTTCCCGACAGTGCGGACAGCGCCAGCGAAAGCGTCTGCGCTTTGATCTCGTCCACATCCGGCGGCGTGGGATTCCATTGGATATCCCCGAACTCCCCTGCGTCATACAGCGGCAGGAATTTATCCAAAAAGGCGTACCGCTCGTCAAAGCTTTCCCGCATCAAAACCACGGGAATGCCGCACGCCACGCAGACCATGGCGCAGTGCAGACGGGAGGTGATGACCAATTCCGCTTCGGTTCTGTATCGCTCGATATAGCTTCGCGCCGCATCCTCCAGCCGGCGAATCTCCGTCTGTTTGTCGTTCTCGAAATCGATCGGCACTTCGTGCGAAATGCGCAAGGCTTTGTCTCGAATCTCTTTCGGAATATGTGCATACGTTTTTTCCGAAACATCCACGATAAATGTTTTCCCGTCCGAGGGCGCCGACGTCCGCTTCGGGAACAGCAATGTCATACAGCCGGAAATATAGGCGTTCGGGCAATGCTTTCGGATAAGGTCATAGGTATACTCATCCCGACAGCCGATAAAATCGTTTCCTATAAACTGCTTTGCGTCCTTCGGGTTGACATCGTGGAAGCCCAAATACAGGGGATGAATCTTTGCGGACATGGGAAAAATTTCACTGCCCTTGACCTTGCCGAACCAGCCGTTGAGGGGCAGAAGCACCTCTTCGCCGTCGTAGTCCCGCAGCGCGTAACGGTCGATGTCCAGGATGTCCCGTTTCGGAATCCCCGCCTTTTCGTAGACCAAATCGACGGCCAAGGTTTGAAAAATATCGCCCACGTTGACATACTGCGTTTTCGTTTTATCCGTGGGATTGGCGTAAAAAACAAGTCTGCCGTATTTCATGCTTTTCCTCCTCGGGTCTTGATACATCCGACCAAAACGATCACCGCAAAACGGATCAGATTGACAAGCAGTGCGCACTGCAAAAAAAACATCAGGTTCCCCTGCATCAAGCAGGGAATGCACAAAGCTAAGTACAGCGCCGTATAGCCGAGGTTGACGAAAAACTGGAACCGCTCCGGCAAAAAGCGCAGGGCGATCACCAGCAAGAGATTGGCGATAAAGTAGACGATCTGCCCTGCATTGGCGATGAGATAGTACAGCGCGGCGCTGTCCGCAATGCCGGGGTACAGAAGCCGAAT
Organism: Acutalibacteraceae bacterium; assembly: GCA_051881715.1. Classification (GTDB taxonomy): domain Bacteria; phylum Bacillota; class Clostridia; order Oscillospirales; family Acutalibacteraceae; genus UBA1425. The sequence continues at coordinate 34,595 of JBJEQK010000092.1, read as the reverse complement.
CACAAAGGGGGTCACGGGAATCAGCACCGCAAGCATCAAAAGACCGACTGCACACGCACCGCCGACACAAAGCAGGAAAAATTTGCGGGTGATGGTTTTGTTCTCCTTGGCGAGATACCCGATGATCACGCCGTTAAAAGGACCTGTCAGCAGGGCGATGGATTTTCCGAGCAGGGATGCGGTGTAAAAAATCGTCACCGCTGTGCCGTCCATAAAGAAGTTGATGAGCATTCTGTCGCAATGCAGAATAAAATTGGCAAACAGCTGGGAGCCCACCAGCTGAGCGCAGGAGCGGAACACTCTGCGGCGGTTGTCCGAGAGAAGAAAAGGCTTGCGGTAAATCTTTCCGAATGCGATCACAAACAGCACCGACAACGCTTCCGCCAAAATAAAAACCGTCTGCCAGTGCCCGGTTTTGGGAAACAGGAATGTGCCGGCAACATAGCCCGCCGACAAAACGAGATAGAACACGAACAGCTTGCGGTAGTTTATATCCAGCCGAAAGTCCACATCCGAATAGTACCGCAGCATCATCACGACTGCCGTGACCGCCAGCAAGCCGTAGGATGCCGCACCGTCAAACCCCACAAACCGTCCGGCAAAGACGCCCGCAGCGGCGCAAAAAACAGCGCCTGCCAGCAGTGCGGCATCGTAGTCGCCGTTGGCAGAATCCACACGCTCGCTCAGCGCCATGCGGGCATAGTTGACCCCCACCCCCACGGAGACCGCCGCCACGGAGATCACGGAGACCGCCGTCAGAACATTGCCGTAGATCTCGTGTCCCAGTACACGGTCAAAGGTCGGGTACACCAGCACTTGCAGTGTCAGGTTGTACAAACACAGCCCGACGACGCTCAGCAGAACGCTTTCCAAGAATCTGTATTTTTCACGCAGTTTCCCCATCGTGCGACCACTTTTCTTTATAAGGATAAACGCATTCTACCATATTTTTGCCGCAGAATCAACTTCTACACAAAAACATTTCCTTTTTCGTCCGCAGCCCCTTTATTTTTTCTGTTTTATATAGTATAATTATAGTGCAGTGCATCGGCTTGTCCGGGTGCACCATGATCATGAAACAGAAAGAGGAGAGAATATGAAAAAATTCGGCAGTATCCTTGTGGGCATCGTGCTCGTTGCGGCGGGCGCACTGTTTGCGCTGAATGCGCTGAACATTACCGATATTGATATTTTCTTCGACGGCTGGTGGACGCTGTTCATCATTATTCCCAGTGTCGCCGGACTGTTTACCGAGCGGGACAAAACCGGCAGTATTATCGGCATCGCCGTGGGTGTATTTCTGCTGCTGTGCTGTCAGGACGTTCTGCGCTTTTCCATGCTTTGGAAGCTTCTTGTTCCCGCTGTGGTGATCGTGATCGGGCTGAAGCTGGTATTCACCGGCATATTCGGAAACAAGGCAAATGAGATGATCGCCGGTTTAAAAGAAAACGGCGGCGAGCCCAAGACAGGCTGCGCCACCTTCTCCGGGTGCAATCTGAACTATGACGGTGAAGTATTTGAGGGCGCCGAACTGACCGCCACCTTCGGTCATGTCAAGTGCGACCTGCGAAATGCCATCATAAACGCAGACTGCGCCATTCAGGTGTCTGCCATTTTCGGCGGGATCGACATCCTCGTCCCGGAGACCGTCAATGTCAAGGTCAGCTCCAACTGCATTTTCGGCGGTATCTCCAACAAAACGGCGCCCCGCAAGGATGCACCCACCCTGTATGTCAGCGGCACCTGTATGTTCGGAGGTGTGGAAATCAAATGACGACTTTCCAAAAGGTGATCAAGTATTTGGCGATGGCCTTCGCCATCTGCCTCATCGTGAGTATCTTCGGCGGCATTTTAGGTACAGTCGGCTTCCTCGGCGGATTTTTCGAGCAGGACACTGTGCAAGAAAACGCCGTAACTTATCCCATCCACGGCAATATCACTGCGCTGGATATCCAGATCAGCGCCGCTGACTTTACCATCAAACAAGCCGATACATTTTCCGTGGAAAGCAACCTCAAGCACCTGACCGTTTCGGAACAGGACGGTACGCTGCGCATCGAAGAAACCAAGAAACTCCGTATGAACAGCGGTGCATTTCTTACGCTTTGCATCCCCGCCGATGCGGTTTTGGACAAAGCAAAAATTGCGACGGGTGCCGGTAAGCTGTCCGTTGAGGCACTGTCGGCGAATGATCTCGATCTGGAGCTTGGCGCAGGAGAAGTGGATATCCGTTGTCTGAATGCCGCTGTCCGTGCCGACATCGACGGCGGTGCCGGAAAGCTCACCATCGCCGACGGCACCCTGCACGATTTGGATCTGGACATGGGCGTCGGTCAGCTGAATCTGACCTGCGCAGTTTTGGGCAACAGCGATCTGGGGCTGGGCGTCGGCGAATCCAACATCACCCTCATCGGCAGCCGGGACGACTACTGCATCACCGCCGAGAAAGGAATCGGAGACGCAACCATTGACGGCAGATCCATCTCGAACGAGGAAACCTTCGGCAGTGGTGCGAACAAAATCGAAGTGGACGGCGGTGTTAGTGCGATTCGGATAGATTTTAAATCCGCATATACCGCATAATATAGAAACGGTACCGAGAGAAAAAACCCGGTACCGTTCTCTTTTGCAGTTAGAACCGTTTATTCTTTCAAAAGGCGGATATAGTGGTTGGCTTCCCGCAGAACATGGTCGGCAAGCAGGGGCAGAATGATGGAGCGGATCTTGCATTCCTGAATGCCCTTTGCACCTGCCGCTTTGAAATCCCTGAGCTTGACGGTGTTTTCCAGCGAACAAGCTGTCATCGTCTGCTTCTGGGCGCTGTTACACTGCCGCAGCAATTTTGCAAACTCCTTCGCCGATTCGTCTGCCGTACAGATCAATTCCGTTTCGCAGGGATCCAGAAGCCCACGAATAAACAGGGCGTGCTCCATCATGATCTGGTTCCAGAAGCATTCCGTTTCCCGCATGGAGCAGTTGTCCCAATCCCCGTCCTTTTCCAGCAGATGCAGGCATTTGCGGTACAGCTTTGCCTCCCGAATGATATGCTCGAGCAGCAGCGGGTAATTGCCGGTGAATATCTGACAGTCCAGCACCTTTTTCAGGATGTTTTGCTTAAAGCAGATCAAACCGTCCAAAAGACGGATCGCCCTTTCGTTCAGTCTGCGCACGACACAGACATTCGGCATCGCGCCGCCGTCCCGACAGCCGCAATCCCCGCAAAGACGCAGTTCCCGTTCGGTGATCTCCTTGTTGATCGCAATGCCGGTAAAGGCTTCGGTCTGTTTTTCCGCCAGCGCCGTAAACTCCGTCACCACCTCGCCGGACTGCAATACACAGGGCGATACAACACCGTGGCTGAGCGACACAGCCTCGCACAGAAGTTTTTCAAATTCGTTCTTGTACTGCTCCGCCTGCTTGCCAAACGCCGCCTGAACCGGCGTAAACCCTGCCCTTAAAAACAGGGCGTGTTCTTTCATGATGCGCCCGAAAAACAGATGCAGTTCCAACGATTTTGTTACATAGTTTGTATGACACATAGCAGCCTCCGTATTCAAAGAATTTCGATACACTATATGCCAAAAATGCGTTGTGTGTGAAAAAAACGGAGATGCGGTATTATAAAGAAAAGGCTGATACAAAGAGAAAATCCGCTCTCTTGCGAGAACGGAAAACCCAACTGTAAATGTCCAGTCCTTTATCCTCTTTTTATTTCTGGTTCTCCTTTGCAGTATTGATTGAAGAAACAAGCATTCTTTTAATCTCCAAACAATCTTCCAGTAAAGACGTGCTCATCTTATCGTCAATATACTCCGACATATTCAGAAGTTTTATCCAATATTCAGTTTCGGCTGTTTCTTTCAATGCAATGTGCATTTTAGAAATAAAGTCTGCTTTGCTTTGCCCGTAATTTGCCTCATTTATATTTGCGCCTATACTTGTCCCGCTGCGAATAATTTGTTTGGATATTACAGTTTCTTTTTTATCTTTTATCAAATAGAGTTGCAGTTTTACTATTCTTGCAGCAAAAGCAATGGATTTGTTGATCAATACATTTTCTTTCATCAAAGTGCACCACCTTTATGAACATAATAACAGAAACCTGATAACAAATCAATTATTCATTATTCATCAGCGAAGCGATTTCATTATTCATTTGAAAATCCGTTCTTTCAATGAATTGTGAATGATGAATAATGAAAAATGAATAGTACAAAACGAAAATCCGCTCTCTTGCGAGAACGGATTTTCGTTTTGGCCCGCTCGAAGGGATTCGAACCCCCGATCTTCAGAATCGGAATCTGCTGCGTTATCCAGCTGCGCCACGAGCGGATTTGCAGTTATTTTACCACAAAGCGGAACGGATTGCAATCCTTTTTTTGTAGTTTTTTTATGTCATTTTCGCGCATTTTCTTGACATTCCGGTCTGGGTGCATTATAATTTGTGTAAGCTTTTGCTAATTAAAGTAAAGGAGTAATACGATGAAAATTTTCAAAAAGGTTCTCGCTGCTGCACTTTGCTCGACCGTTCTGCTCGGCTCTTTCAGCGTTTATGCCGCCGAACCGTCCGCGAAAGACATTGACTACACCATCACCAATCCCTACAAGGATGTGAACTGGAATACGGTCAACCAGTATAAGACAGCACTGCATACCCACACCAACGCCAGCGACGGCGATATCACCCTGCGCGAATCTCTGGAAACCCATGCCCTCCAAGGATTCGACCTCGTTGCCACCACCGACCACGGCATCAACAACAAAAGCTGGGCAAACAAAGAGGATTCCAACTACAAATTCATCTATAATATGCTCAAAGTTTTCGGTCGCACCGAGGGGGAACTGGACTATCTGGGCGAGAGCGGAACTTTCACAAACAGCGGCTGCACCTACACGCTCGCCACCCGTCCCAACGGCGATGATTATCTGACCGTTTCCATGCCTGACGGAACGCAAAAGGACATCATGCGCATCCCTTACGGTATTGAAAACAACGCCCTGTCTATCAACGCCCACGTCAACAGCTGGTTCGTGGACTATCAGGACAACAGCATCAACGACTATGTGGACGCTATCCGCGGCGTCAGCAAGGCGGGCGGCATCTGCGTGATCAACCATCCCGGCGAATACACCAAGGCCAAAGAGGATCTGACCAGCGACATCGCATACAACGAGAGCAACTGGGCATACAGATACTACATCAACAAGTTCTACGGACTGATCCAGAGATACCCTGCCTGCATCGGTATCGACATGAACTCCAAGGGCGACTCCCGCACCCGCTACGACCGTGAGCTGTGGGATATCCTGCTCGAGAGAGCCACCGCCGGCGGCAAAAATATTTTTGCTATCTGCTCGAGCGATGCGCATCAGGCCAACAAGATCAACACCGGCTATGTGCGCCTTTTGATGAACGACATGACCTCCGCCGAAGCCCGCAAAGCTTTGGAGAGCGGTGCCTTCTTCGGCTGCAGCTTCTGCAACGGTAACCAGAAGGAACTGGAGAATATCGCTGAATATCTGCAAAAATACTACGGCGACAGCGCCCTGCTGCGCAAAGTCAACGCCACCGTTGCAGATATGCAGAAGTGCGTAGAGGATGTTCTGTCCGGCAAAGCAGACGCAGATTCGGGTCCTGCCGGTCCCCTGCGTTTGGTGGACGATGAAGGCTACTTCCACGGCAAGGACACCTTCATCACCTCCGTCGCTGTGGACGATGTGGAGGACACCATCACCCTGACCACGGACAACGCCCTGCTTGTGCGCTGGATCGCAGACGGTGAGGTGATCGCCGTTACCAAGGCGGACGAGGGCACCAGCACCATTGACCTCGACGACTATTCCGACAAGCTCGGCACCTATGTCCGTGCAGAAGCTTTCGGCGAGGGCGGCTTCATCTACACGCAGGCGTTTGTTCTCTCCTATGACGGACAGCCCACCGAACAGCACTACCCCTACATCAACATTCCTGTCATCGACGCCCTGTTTGCAGAAGTGCGCAATCTCGGCGTTGTGCTGGGCAGAGTGTTTAACAATCTTTTTAAATAATCTGCACCGGCATCCGTTTCAATTTTTAGACCGTGTCCTTTTGGGCACGGTCTTTTTGTCAATAAAAATTTATTGTTTTTCGATAAATTTTATATTGACAAACGATAAAATGTGTGCTATCCTGTTCTTACATTCCATTAGGAGGTTTTTCCATGAAAAGCAAAAATTCCGCAAAAATCTCTCTGGCGATCTGCATTCTGTGCACCGTGCTTCTTGCCGTGATGATCTGCACATTCCCCATGTTCATCCGATGGCTGTACTTCAGCTATCACGATCTGCACAACGAAGCCATTTACCAAGAACAGATTTCCCATGCTTTTATCCCTGCATTCTATGGCTGCGTCCCCTTTGCCGCCTGCTCACTGTATATGCTCATCCGCATTCTGCTGAACATCCTGCACGACAGTATATTTATCGCCCAAAACGTAAAGTACTTCCGCTGGATCTCCTGGTGCTGCTACGCCGTCACGCTGATCACCTTTGGTTTCAGTGTGCGCTATATGCCTATTTTCGTCATCGGTGCGGCAACCGGCATTGTCGGCACGCTTCTGCGTGTGGTCAAAAACCTTATGCAGTCCGCCACGGAGATGCGGGAAGAAAACGACCTGACAATTTGACGGAGGGCAAAGATGATTATTGTGAACTTAGACGTCATGCTTGCAAAACGCAAAATGACTTCCGGAGAACTGGCAGAACGCATCGGCATCACCCAAGCGAATCTTTCCATTCTCAAAACCGGGAAAGCTAAGGCTGTGCGTTTCTCCACACTGGAGGCCATCTGCCGTGCACTTGGCTGTCAGCCGGGCGATATACTGGAATACCGTGAAGATTAAGGAGGAAAAGTCATGAGCGACCCCATCCAAAACAATACCCCTTGTGTCCAAGAAAAAAACCACTATCCTACCGATCGGAAAGATCTCATTTTTGCTCTGCTGATGTTCGTCTGCACATTTCTTTTTGTGGACGGCGTTTTCTGGGGATGGTTCAATCTCGGGTTTTCTGTGGCATTTCTGCTCACTTGGATTTTCGCAAGTGTTTATCTGTACCGCAAGGGAACAAGAATCGGTGCATATCCGATTCTGTGCGGCATCCTTTGCGCAGCAATGACCCCGATCTTTTTCATCACAAGCAACTTCACCGTCCGCATTCTTTCCACCGTTGTCATGGCGCTTCTTTCCTGCATTTGGTTCTGCGCCCTCGCCGGTAAAAAAATCCCCGGCGGTGATCTGGGACTTCTCGCCCTATGGAGCGGAACTTTTGCAAACACCTTCCGTGACACGGTGCCGGCCGTTCGATCTATTGTTTCCGCCAAAGGGGAAAAGAAGAAAAAGGTCCTTTGTGCTCTCGCCGGTGCGCTGTGCGCCCTGCCCGTACTTGCCGTCGTTATCCCGCTTCTGATCCGTTCCGACGCCGCTTTTGAGGGACTGACCGCCGGACTGTTTGCCAACCTCGGTTCCCGTTTCTTCCAGCTTCTTGCCACCGTATTTCTTGCGCCGTTCTGCTTCGGATGCATTTTCTCCATCCGCAAAAGGAAAGCGGATGACCGCCGCTGCGTTTCAGTTAAGGGAGCGGATACCACCTTTTGGGCAGTATGCACGGGTGCGCTTTGCATCTGCTATATCGTCTATCTTTTCTCCCAGCTTGCCTATTTTTTCAGTGCGTTTTCCGGCATTCTCCCCGACGGGTATGTATTCTCCTACGCCGAATATGCCCGCCGCGGATTCTTTGAGCTGTGCGGCATCGCCGCCATCAACTTGGCTGTGCTCGTGCTTATGCTCCTTTTCTCCAAAAAGAAGAACGGGAAGCTTCCCGCGATCCTGCGTGTGCACGGCACATTCCTCGGCGTGTTCACGCTTTTGCTGATCGCCACGTCCCTGTCCAAAATGTGGATGTACATCCGCAACTACAGTCTGACCGTTCTGCGGCTCGGCACAAGCGCCTTCCTGCTGTTTATGGCTGTCGTCTTTGTCACCGGCATCCTGCGCTGTTACACCGACAGGGTGCAGATATTCCAGACGGCGCTGATCACCGCTTCCGTCATTCTGCTTTTTCTCGGGCTGGGCAACATCAACAGCATGGTCGCAAAATATAACTATAACGATTATGTACAGAAGGGACACCATACCATAGACGTGCAGTACCTCTCCTCCTTCCCGGAAGGCATTCCTTATCTGGAAAAACTGATGGATTCGGACGGTGTGGGCGCAGAAGCGCAGGACGCCCTGCAAGGCACGTTCTATTCCGTTTGCAAAACCGATGACTGGGGTGAAGAAATACAATACGATGACAACGGCGACTTTATCCCCGGGAAAGAATGTGCGCTTTCCTCCTCGTTCAACCTCGCCTACCGCAATGCATTCCCCATTCTGCAACAATATGCCGAGGCACATCCTGAATTCCGTCCCCGTTCGCTCTATGAATCGGGCGAATATTTCGAGGAATCGGAAGAAGAAACGACGGAAACAACTGCATCTTGGGAATACGATTGATTTTATCCCCGCACAGTGGTATAATACTTCCGAAAGGAAGCGATACCTATGCAGATACAAGCACTGCTGGATTCCATGAAAAACTGTCCCTGCGGCAAGGAGCATACCGTCAACATCAAAGCCGTGGAGATCGGACGCGGTTTAAAAAGCAAAGCCGCAGATATTCTGTCCGACAACGGATTTCCCAAAAATATTCTCGTCGTGGCGGATAAAAATACCCTTGCCGCCGCTGACGGCATTCTGAACATTCTGACGGACGGGGGCTTCACCGTCCAAACACAGATCTACGAAAATCTGCGCACCGCCGACCAGACCGAGGTCGATAGAATCGTCGCCTTGAGCGCCGATGTGCAGGGTGTGCTGTCCGTCGGTACCGGCTCCCTGAACGACATCTGCCGCAGAGCCTGCCTGCTCGCCGACAAGGCGTTTGCCATCTTTGCCACGGCGCCCTCCATGGACGGCTTTGCCTCCGACACGGCGCCCATCACCAACAATAACTTTAAAGTCTCCCTCCCCGCCCGTCAGCCCTCTGTCATCATCGGCGACACGGAGATCCTCGCCGCCGCGCCTGCAGAACTGAAAGCCTCCGGCTACGGGGACATGATCGCCAAATATGTTGCCATGGCGGACTGGCGCATCGCTCAAGTGACCATCGGGGAATACTACTGCGAAAATGTGGCAAACATCACCCGCACTGCCCTGCGCAAGCTGGTCGCCCTGACCGACAAGGTCACCGCCAACGACCCCGAGACCGCCGGTGCCATTATGGAGGCGCTGGTACTCACAGGCATCGCCATGAAGCTTTGCTACAGTTCCCGTGCCGCATCCGGCGCAGAGCACGTCGTCTCCCACTTTTGGGAAATCAAAAAGTTGGAGCAGGGACATCTGTCCGACTACCACGGCAAAAAGGTCGGCGTCGCCACGCTGATGATCTCCAAAATGTACTACGACATCCTTGCAAAAGCCGATCCGGCAAAGTTCACCGAAGACACGACGGATTGGGAAAAGGTCTACGCCGTTTACGGCAAAAACTTTGAGCAGGACGTGCGCCGGCTCAACAGTCCCACCGTCACCGAGGAGACCTCGCCGCAGATCCTGCGGGACAACTGGGACAAGATCTGCCGGATCGTCCGTGAGGAGCTGCCCACCCCCGATGTGATCGAAAACCTCCTTCGCCGTGCCGGTGCAGCAACGACCCTCGGGGAGATCTCCGTTTTGCCGGAATTGGGTGTGCAGGGCTTGGAATTCCATGCCTATATGCGCCACCGTCTGCTTCTCTCACGCTTGCTTCCCATGCTGCACTGCGACATAGATTTTGTACAGATTGCAGGGCTTTAAAAGGATAAACGGGAATTGTGTCAATGAGATTACAATTCCCGTTGTTTTTATGAAAAAAGGTGTATTTCCTTGACTTTTTTCAATAAAATGGTATAATAATTTCTATATATAAAATTCGTTTTTTCAGGAGCAGATGTGAAAGATCGCAACAACAAAGCAGAGATTCTGCGCGGATTATCCATGCTCACACAGCTGGGGATGTCCATCGCCCTGCCGCCGATCCTGTGCATTTTCTTTGGGCTGTGGCTGCAAAGAAAATTCTCTCTGGGCGACTGGCTGATCCCTGTGTGCCTCATCGTGGGGCTGATCAGCGGCGGCTGCAGCTTCGCGTCTTTTCTGCGCACTGCCCGCTACAAAGCGAAAAAGGAGGAGCAAAACCGTGAAACTCGACAAGACCGTTAAGAAAGAAACGGGCATCGTTTTGCTCGGCACTGTGATATTATCTGCCGTCATGGTGGGCATTTTTGCCCTCGTCGGACGGTTCGACTACACTGTCGTTACCGGCGCACTGCTCGGCGGACTGGCCTCTGTTCTGAATTTCTTTTTGATGGGGCTGACCGTACAGAGCGCTGTCAGCGCCGAAAAGGACGCCGCAAAGAAAAAGATCCAGCTGTCCTACACCGTGCGCTCCTTTGCGCTGGTCGTTCTGCTGGGCGTGGGGGTCTACCTCCCCTATTTTCACTGGCTTCCCGTGCTTGCCTCGGCACTGTTCCCGCGCATCACGATTTTCTTTCGCTCTATTATCCTCAAAAAGCAAAACGCCGACAAAGGAGGTGACGCCGAATGAACGCTTTAATGGACGCTCTTGCCAACGTACAAATCAACGGCGCCAAGATCTACTACAAGCTTCCGTTTGAGCTTCCCGTATTCGGTCAGATCAAAATCACCGAAGCCGAGATCAACTCTTGGATTGTGATTGTCGTTGTGGCGATTTTGTGCAAAGTCCTCACGCACAACCTCAAGGTTCGTCCCGAGTCCAAGCGTCAAATCATCGCCGAGTTCATCGTGGAAAAAGCGAACAACTTCGTCAAGTCCAACATGGGCGAATCCTTCGCCGCATTCGGTCCGTTCATCGCGGCACTCATGGCGCTGTCGGCACTGTCCAGCTTGATGAGTATTTTCGGGATGTTCTCCCCCACGGCCGATGTCAACATCATCGCCGGGTGGGCCATCGTCGTGTTCTGCATGATCACGTACTACAAACTCAAAGGCGGTCTCGGCGGCTACCTCAAGGGCTTCACACAGCCCATCGCCGTACTGACGCCGTTCAATATCATCAGCGAGATCGCCACCCCCGTCTCCATGATGTTCCGTCACTTCGGCAACATCTGCTCAGGTTCTGTGATCATGACGCTGGTCTACACGGCTCTGCTTGGCTTGTCCCACGTGGTGTTCGGTTGGCTGCCCGGGATTCTCGGTCAGTTCCCCTTCTTCCAAATCGGCATCCCCATCGTGTTCTCTCTCTACTTTGACATTTTCGGCGGCTTGCTGCAAGCGTTCATCTTTGCCATGCTGACGATGATGTATATCTCCTCGGCCGCTGAGGACGGGGAAGCCGCAAGAGCGGCAAAACTCGAAAAGCAGCGCAAAAGACAGCAAAAGAAAAGTCAAAAGGCCGCTTAACAAACTATTTTGTACACTATTTAACAGGAGGAATAAATATGGAAAGAGCAATTATTCTCGCAGCTTCCGCCATCGGTGCAGGTCTTGCTATGATCGCAGGTATCGGCCCCGGTATCGGTGAAGGTTACGCCGTCGGTAAGGCTTGTGAAGCGATCGGTCGTCAGCCCGAGTGCAAAGGCTCCGTCACTTCCACCATGCTGCTCGGCTGCGCCGTTGCCGAAACCACCGGTATTTACGGCTTCATCGTGGCGCTGCTTCTGATGTTCGTCACCCCGAATATGTTCATCGGCAAGCTTTGATTCTTTTGCATAATGCAGGAAAGGAGGCCGCTTCATGGAATTTTTGGATCTGATCTCCGTGGACCCGTTCCGAATTGTCGTCACGATTCTGAATCTTTTGATTCTGTACTGGGTCATCAAGCGCTTTTTGTTCAAGCCCGTACAAAAGATTCTCGACAAGAGACAGGCTGAGGTAGACAAAATCTACAACGATGCAGCGCAAGCACAGCAAGCGGCTGACAAGGACAAATCCGAATACAGCGAAAAGCTGCAAAACGCTGAGGCAGAAGCCCAGCAGCTTCTCAAAGCGGCTGCCAAAAAAGCGGAAAAGAACAGCGATCAGGTTCTCGCCGAGGCCAACGCCAAGGCATCCGCTATGCTGAAAAAAGCGGAAGCCGACATCGCACAGGAACGCAAAAAGGCAGTCAACGACATTAAAAACGAGATTTCCGATATCTCTGTTTCCATCGCCGGCAAGGTGATCGAACGGGAGATCAACGCCGACGATCACAAGGCGCTGATCGACGGTTTTATCGAGAATCTGGACAACGTATGACGGAGGGGCATCTATGCGCAGCGATGTACAAAGAGAATACGGCGGCGCGTTATGGCTCCTCGCCGCAGAACAAAACTGCACACAGGAGATTTTGCAGGATGTGCACACCCTGCAAACCGTCCTTGCAGAAAACCCCGACTACATCAGGCTGATCCGTTCCCCGGATCTTCTGCTGGACGTGCGTTTGCAGCTGCTGGACGATGCCCTGCGCGGCAATGTCCATGCGTATGTGCTGAACTTTCTCAAACTCTTGGCGGAACGCGGTCACTTCGCTTTTCTCCCCGACTGTCTGGAGGAATACTGCCGCAAATATGACGAGGCAAACAACATCGAAAACGTCACCGTCTATTCGGCAGTCCCGCTTTCTCCGGCGCAGGAAGATGCCCTGCGGGACAAGCTTTGCGCAAAGCTCGGGAAAACGATCCGTCTGCACGTCGAGGTCGATCCGTCCGTTATCGGCGGCATCCGTGTCCAGACAGAAAACACTTCTCTCGACGGCACTGTCCGCAACAAAATCAACACTATCCGTGACAATCTGTTACAATCCGTGATTTAAGAAAGAGGGGATTTTATGTCGCTTCGCCCCGAAGAGATCAGCGGCATCATCAAGTCGCAAATCCAGCAATACGAAGCAAAAATTGAACAATCCGAAACCGGCACCGTCGTTCTTGTCGGCGACGGCATCGCAAAAGCCCACGGTCTGGACAACTGCATGGCGAACGAACTGCTCTCCTTCGACGGCGGTCAGTACGGCATGGCGCTGAATTTGGAGGAGGACGTGGTTTCCATCGTCATGCTCTCCAGCGACGCCGACATCAAGGAGGGCGCCGTTGTCCGCCGCACAGGCAAAGTTGTCAGCGTTCCCGTCGGCGACGGCATGATCGGTCGTGTCGTCAACGCCCTCGGCGAACCCATCGACGGCAAAGGTCCTACCGGCTGTACCGAGACCCGTCCCATCGAGTCCGAGGCTCCCGGCATCATCAAAAGAAAAAGCGTCAGCGTTCCCCTGCAAACAGGTATCAAGGCTATCGACAGTATGATTCCCATCGGCAGAGGACAGCGTGAGCTGATCATCGGCGACCGCCAGACCGGCAAAACCAGTATCGCCACCGACACCATTCTGAACCAAAAGGGTCAGGGTGTGCTTTGCGTGTACGTCGCCATCGGTCAGAAAAATTCCACCGTGGCGGAAATTGCCCAGTCCCTCGAAGCCGGCGGTGCGATGGACTACACCGTCATCGTTTCCGCAACGGCTTCCGACATGGCGCCGCTGCAGTATATCGCCCCCTATTCGGGCTGTGCAATTGCCGAGTATTTCATGGCGCAGGGCAAGGACGTGCTGATCGTCTATGACGATCTGTCCAAGCACGCTGTGGCCTACCGTGCGCTCTCTCTGCTCATTCGCCGTCCCCCCGGACGTGAAGCCTATCCCGGCGACGTTTTCTACCTGCACAGCCGTTTGCTCGAGCGTGCCGCCCGCGTGGCGCCGGAATACGGCGGCGGTTCCATCACCGCTCTGCCCATCATCGAGACGCAGGCCGGTGACGTTTCCGCCTATATCCCGACCAACGTGATTTCCATCACCGACGGTCAGATCTTTCTCGAGAGTGAACTGTTCCACTCCGGCGTCATGCCCGCCGTCAACCCCGGTATCTCTGTCAGCCGTGTCGGCGGCAGTGCCCAGATCAAGGCGATGAAAAAGGTTGCGGGCACTTTGAAACTGCTCTACTCCCAGTATCGTGAGCTGCAGGCCTTTGCCCAGTTCGGCTCCGACTTGGATGCGGACACCAAAGCCCGTCTCGCCTTGGGCGACCGTATCGTGGAGGTACTCAAGCAGGACAAACGTGCCCCCGTTGCCGTGGAATTGCAGGTCGTGATCCTCTATGCCGTCATCAACGGTCACCTGAACGACATTCCCGTCGATCAGATCCGCCTGTTCGAGGCGGCGCTGTTTGAGCACGTGAAGCTGAAATACAGTGATCTTTTGGAGCGCATCGTCCAAACCGGCGACCTTTCCAAAGAGGATACGCAGCTGCTCGACAAGCTCCTTGCCGACTTCGTCAAGGAATTCCTCGGCGAGCAATAAGAAAGGGAGGCATCATCTATGGGCGGTGCTTCCGCAAGAGATGTAAAAAACCGAATTCGCTCCGTCGAATCCACCATGCACATCACCAAAGCCATGGAGCTGGTCGCCTCTTCCAAGCTGAGGAAGGCAAAAGAGCGCATGGAAAACAGCCGTGCTTTTTTCACCGCACTGTACGAAACACTGTGCGATATCGCCAACTACAACAACGATTTTTCCAGTGTGTTCGTGCGGGAGCGCCCGGTGCAGAAGGTGTGCTTTGTCGTGGTTGCCGGTGACCGCGGACTTGCAGGCGGGTACAACAGCAATGTGTTCCGCAAGGTGCGGGAAAAGGAGATCACCTCCCCTTACTGCGTTGTCCCCATCGGCAAAAAAGCACTGGAGTTTTACCGCAAGAACGGCATCGAAGTGTTGACGGACGCCTACGCAAACGTCAGCACCATCGACCTTGAGCAGTGCAGTGCCCTCGGCAAGGAGCTTGCCAAGGCGTACAAAGACGGCAAGTTCGATGCTTTATATCTCGTGTATACCGATTTTGTTTCCATGCTGTCCCAAGCGCCCCAAAGCTGCCAGCTTCTTCCGCTGGCGGTGGACAAGGATCGCGAAAGACAGAAAGGATTCATTTTATACGAACCGTCCTCCACGGGCGTGTTCAACCAAATTATTCCCGAGTACCTCTCGGGAATGGTCTACGGCGCAGTCTGCGAAAGCTATGCCAGTGAGCTTGCCGCCCGCCGCACAGCCATGGACTCCGCCACCAAAAACGCTTCGGACATGATCGACGCCTTGAGCTTGCAGTATAACCGTGCCCGTCAGGGCGCTATCACGCAGGAGATCACCGAGATCGTCGCCGGTTCCGAAGGTTCAACGTAAACAGAAAGGATGCACCGTTATGAGCAATCCGAATACGGGCAGGATCATCAAGGTCATCGGCCCGGTCATTGACATTAAATTTGACGACGGCGCACTGCCGAATCTTCTGAACGCACTGGAGATTCAGCACGGCGAGCGCAAGCTTGTGGTCGAGGTCGCACAGCACGTCGGCGACAACGTCGTGCGCTGTATCGCCATGAGCAGTACGGACGGTTTGGTGCGTGGTATGCCCGCTGTGGATACCGGCAAGAGCATCTCTGTTCCCGTCGGTCCCGAAACCTTGGGACGAATCTTCAATGTTTTGGGTGAGCCTGTGGACGAAATGCCCGCACCGAAAACCGCAGAACGCTGGGAGATCCATCGTCCCGCCCCCTCCTATGAAGAGCAGGAATCCGTTACGGAGATTCTCGAAACGGGAATCAAGGTCGTTGACCTGATCTGCCCCTATGCCAAGGGCGGCAAGATCGGTCTGTTTGGCGGCGCCGGTGTTGGCAAAACCGTTCTGATTATGGAGCTGATCAACAACGTCGCCCGTCAGCACGGCGGCATCTCCGTCTTTTCCGGCGTTGGCGAGCGTACCCGTGAGGGCAACGACCTGTACAACGAGATGAAGGAGTCCGGCGTTATCAACAAGACCGCCTTGGTCTACGGTCAGATGAATGAGCCGCCGGGAGCCAGAATGCGTGTTGCGCTGTCGGGGCTTACCATGGCGGAGTATTTCCGCGACAAGGAAAATCAGGACGTGCTTTTGTTCATCGACAACATTTTCCGTTTCACCCAAGCCGGCAGTGAGGTCTCCGCATTGCTTGGCAGAATGCCCTCCGCCGTCGGCTACCAGCCCACCCTTGCCACGGAAATGGGCGCATTGCAGGAAAGAATCACCTCCACCAAAAAGGGTTCCATCACCTCTGTGCAAGCGGTTTATGTCCCTGCGGACGACCTGACCGACCCGGCTCCCGCCACCACTTTCGCCCATTTGGACGCAACGACCGTTCTGTCGAGAGCCATTTCCACCCAAGGTATCTACCCCGCAGTGGATCCGCTGGAGTCCACCAGCCGCATCCTGACCCCCGAATTCGTCGGGCAGGAGCACTACGGCGTTGCCCGTGAGGTACAGCGTGTGCTGCAGCGCTACAAGGAATTGCAGGACATCATCGCCATTATGGGCGTGGAGGAACTGAGCGACGAGGACAAGCTGGTCGTCTCCCGTGCCCGTAAGGTACAGCGTTTCCTGTCCCAGCCCTTCTCCGTTGCGGAACAGTTTACCGGCATGGAAGGAAAATACGTCCCGCTCAAGGAAACCATCAAGGGCTTCAAAGGCATCCTCAGCGGCGCCTACGATGATCTGCCCGAGTCCGCATTCCTGTTTGTCGGCACCATCGAAGAGGCGGTCGCCAAGGCGGAAGCCATGCAGCAGTAACGGAGGCGCACCATGAGCCAGTTTCATTTGCAGATCATTACGCCCGACGGCGTACAGTTTGACGGCGATTCCTCCCAGCTTTCCGTCCGCGCCACGGAGGGTGAGCTTGCCATTATGGCGGGTCATCTGCCGCTGGTGACGGCGCTGAGCGCCGGAGAATGCCGCGTGTACACCCAAGATGGCATCCGCAAAGGACATTGCAGCGGCGGTATGCTCTCGTGCAGCAAGGACATCACCCGTCTGTTCTCCACGGACTTTCGCTGGAAAGAGTAAATACAAATTAAATGACGAAATCGGCAGGGAGATTGATTTCTCTCTGCCGATTTTAATTCACGCCTTTTGCGGGATGAAAAGTTTCGTTCAAGCCTTTTTAGACGCTCCTCACGGAAAATTGTGGGATTTGTGCTTTGCACCGGGGAACCCCCGGCGAGGGTTCCCCACGCCAAAACAGTCCACCGGACTGTTTTGGCTCCCCTCCTGCGCTTTTCTTTTGTTAGGATTTCGCCGACTGCGGTCGGCGACCAAAGGCGCTGCCTTTGGAATCTGCAAGCCTTTAAAAAGGCTTGAGCGAAACTTTTAATCCCCACAAAAATCCGTGATGAACCATTACACAGGCAAATTTAAAAGATATCCCGCACCGATACCGACGGCGGCGGATATAAGGATGATCAAAATAGGATGTACTTTTTTCAGTGCCAGCACCGTCATCACCGCAAATATCCCCAAGGAAACATAGAACGCCGCATCCCGGAACACGCTCAGCGTCAGCGCCTGCGGGAAGAAAACCGTCTGTCCCACAGAGAGCACCGCCGCACCGATCATGCCGATGACAGCGGGCTTCAGACCCGACATACAACCCTTGACGACTTTGCTTTCCTTAAACTTTTCGTAGCATCGTGCCACGATCAGAATGACCATAAAGGACGGCAGAACCACGCCGAGGGTAGAACAAAACGCCCCCGGAATTCCGGCAAGGGTTGCGCCCACATAGGTGGAAATATTGATGGCAAAGGGGCCGGGCGTACTTTCACTGACAGCGATAAAGTTAATGAGGTCGGCGTTTTCAATCCACCCGTGCGCCAAAACCGCCTCCTGAATCAGGGGAAGCATGGCATAGCCGCCGCCGAAAGTGAACAGACCGATTTTGAAAAATGTCCAAAAGAGTTCCAGAAAAATCATTTGTTTGCCCTCCTCTCCGCAACAAAGGAGGACACCAGTCCGAACAGTGCACAGGCGATAACGATGTAAATGACGTTCACAGGCAAGAATGCCGCCGCCACGAAGGCACCCGCCATCACGATATAGGAAACAGGGTGCTTCGGACACTTTTTAAACATGGTGTACAGCGCCTTGAGCAGCAATGCGAGGACACCGGCGCGAATGCCGTAGAACGCATATTTGACAGGTTTGAGGCTCTGGAATTGGCGCAGGATAAAGGACAGCACCGTGATAATGACAAAGGACGGCAAAACCACGCCGAGGGTCGCAGCAAAGGCGCCCCAGAATCCTGCCACACGGAAACCCACAAAGGTCGCCGAATTGATGGCGATGGGACCGGGGGTGGATTCGGCAATGGCGACGATTTCAAGAATGTCGTCATCCGTGATCCACTTATGGGTTTCCACAACTTCCTTGGAAATCAGCGGGATCATCGCATAACCTCCGCCGAAGGTGAAGGCGCCGATCTTGAAAAAGGTCAGAAATAAAAGCCAGATTCTTCTTTTTTTACTCTCCATACTTTCACTCCAAAAAACTGCACCCCGGAAAAGGGCGCAGTTTCGTTTTATTTCCTGAACGATTTAAGCATCGCAATCTCCTCAGCATAACCGTCCAGCTCATTCGGTGTTTCCAAATAGAACGGCAGATCCCGAAGCGCAGGGTGGTTGACGATGCGCCGGAATGCCTCGGCGCCGATATAGCCCTGCCCGATCTTTTCGTGGCGATCCTTGTGGGAACAGAAAGGATTTTTGCTGTCGTTGAGATGAACGGCACGCAGTCGGGAAAGACCGATGACCCTGTCGAATTCTTCCAGAACACCGTCGAGATCCTGCACAATATCGTACCCGCCGTCGTACACATGGCAGGTGTCGAGGCAGACGCCAAGCTTGTCCGAAAGTGCTGTGCGATCCATAATCGCACGAATCTCCTCAAATTTGGATCCGACCTCCGAACCCTTGCCCGCCATGACCTCCAAAAGCACGGTCGTCGTCATCTCCGGCCAAAGAATTTGGTTGAGCGTATTGGCGATCTTTTCAATGCCCACCTCTATGCCCTGCTTGACATGACTGCCGGGATGAAAATTGTACATCTGACCCGGTGTGTACTCCATGCGCTGCAAGTCGTCCCGCATAGTCATCAAACAAAACTCCTGCACACGCTCCTCTGCAGCACAGGCATTGAGTGTATACGGTGCGTGGGCAAGGATGGTTTGGATCCCGTGCTGTGCCGCGAAGTCGTGAAATGCCGCCACATCCGCCGGGTCAATGTCCTTCGCCGATCCCCCTCTGGGATTGCGGGTAAAAAACTGAAATGTGTTGCCGCCCAATTCTATCGCCTGTTTCGCCATGGCGAGATAGCCCTTGGATGCAGACAAATGACAGCCGATCGTAAACATAGTTCTTCCTCTTATAACATGGAAATATACGTCTTCAGATTTGCAAGTCCGATCTCCAGCGCCGGGATATTGTCCTCCATCCCCTCAAACTCAATGCTGACAAAGCCGTCGTAGCCGCTCTGCTTGAGAATGCGCAGGCACTGGAACACCGGAACATTGCCGTGTCCGAGGATGGCGCCGCGCAGATAGGTGCCGCCGCGCGTGACGAAAAAGCCCTTGCCGGGGGCAGGCTCACTGCCGGACTTTATGTGGAAATCCTTGACATGGACATGGCGTGCAAAGCTCGCCACACGGGAGACTGCGGTCACGGACGGGTCGTCCGCGCAAAGGAAGTTGCCCACGTCCACCAGCAAGCCAAAATTCGGATGACCGACGGCATGGACAAGCTTTTCCACACGGGTGCTGTCCTGACAAAAGGTGCCGTGGTTCTCCACCGTGGTCTGGATGCCTTTCTTCGCCGCATACTCCGTAACACGGCGGCAACCCTCAGCGAGAATCGGCAGGGCATCGTCGAAGGTCTTATAGGTGCGCTCTGCGCCCTTGTAGCCACCGGTGGCATCGTGCCGCATGACACGAACGCCCAAAATCGCCGCAATATCCACCTGTGCTTGCAGGCGTTCCACTTCCTTGTCTAAGCTTTCCGCATTGAGAAGGTCTGCGCCGATGGTGTAGCTGGAAATGTCGATGCCGACCCTGTCCGCTTCGGCACGGATCTGACGGGCAAAATCCGTCTGACTGACGCCCTCCGGGGCACGCAGGTCGGTAAACTCAATGGCATCAAAGCCCATCTCCTTGGCAAGCGCGACCAGATCCAGTTGATTCTTGCCGCTTTGACGCATATAGTTGCTGTAGCTGTAGCTGCTGACAGATGTTTTCATAGTACCACCTCAACCGATCTTACTCTTAAGGAAAGTGACCGCCTTACGGATGTCCTCCTCCGGCTTGTCGCCGACCTCCCGCTCGATGGTCAGGAAGCCGTGGAAGCCGATATCGTCCAGTGCGGCAAGATAGGCATCCCAGTTGACGGAACCTTCGCCCAGAGGGACCTCCTCAAAGGAGGGACCGGTGACGATCTCGCTCTTGGCAAGACCGTAGACAATGGCGGGATCCTGATAGAAAATCTGCTTGCCGTCCTTGGCGTGGGTGTGGACGATATAGTCCCGCAGATTATAGACCGCGTCCGCAGGGTCGTCCCCGGTCACCATGACAAGGTTTGCCGGGTCCAAATTGACGCCGACGCCGGTGGAGCCGAGGGAGTCCAAAAACTTTTTGAGCGTCGCAGAGGTCTCGGGACCGGTCTCGACGGCAAAATGCGCATCCACGCTGTCCGCATAGCGGGACAGTGCATAGCACGCCTCCTGCATGACCTTGTAGCGATCCTCTTGCTCATCCTCGGGCACAACGCCGATATGCGTCGTCACAACATCGGTCTCCAGCTCCTTGGCCAAGTCGATGATCCGCTTGGAGCGCTCGATCTTTTCCGCATTGCGCTCGGCAAACATGAATCCGCCGCCGCCCAAATCGCCGCACAGCGCCGAGATCACCAGGCCGTTGCTCTTGACAAGATCGAGAAATTCCTTGCGCTTTGCCCCGACAAGATTTTCGGGCGCCATGTCGCCGCGGGTCGCATACACCTGAATGCCCTGTGCGCCGACAGCCTTCGCCTTCTGCACGGCAGTGGGAATATCGGTGCGGAAAGAGTCGATAATGACGCCGATGGAGAAATTATACATGAGGTCAACCTCCCATTTTTTCATTACCCCCATCATACCAAAAAAGCCGTAGAGTTTCAACACTTTTTCCAAAAAAACTGCACTCTGTATTCGCATACAGAATGCAGTTCGCACTCACGCTCTCGGGATGATGAGCATCCGTTTTTCGTCTATCGTCTCCCCTGTCAGCTCATTCTCTGCGAGGATGGCTTCGGCTGTGGTTTTGTAGCGTCTGGCGATGTCCCACACCGCCTCCCCGGGATCGGTGAAATAAATCGTCAGCGCCGGTCTTTCCGTTTGTGCCGTCTCCTCCTGTGCCTGCGCAGACACCAGCAAACGCTGCTTATGTACCGCATACACCGTGCCGGAAAGCAAAATCTCCAGCTTGACCTCCACCTTGCCGTCCGCACCTAAAGACGCCTTACAGCCGCTGATCTGCACCACGGGCATACAGTCGGCTCGCTCTGTTTTTTCGGGCAGAATCTTTCGATAGGTGAACGACATCTGCCGATCCGCCATAGCAGGATTGCCGTCCATGTCCCGATACAGGAAGCTGACCGTCGTTTCGCAGGTGAACACAATGGTGTCCTCCTCGGTATGGTACGCCGTCTGCACCGTACCGCAGAATGCATCCAGCAGGGAGGCAATGCTCTCTCCCGTCAGGTCAAAGGTCTGCTTGGCGGTCATGGAATCGTTGATCTGCTGCGACAGGGTCTGCATTTCCATCTCCTGATACTCCGCCTGCAAGGTGCCCTCGGTGGTATAGGCATCCTGCACCGTCTGCATTTGAATCTGTGCGCCGGAACGCACAGACGCCTGCACACGCACGGCGATCTCCAAAAGCCGCTGTTCGCCGCTGCCGTCCGCCTTGGGGGTGGTTTCCAAGCTCACGACCTGCAGGGAGATGTCCTGCACGTTGTTCTCTTCGATGCCCGCGGCCTCCAAAATCTGACTGACCGGCATGGCATGGCGAAAGCTGCAAAGCTCCTCTCCGTTTTCCGGCGCATACAGCACATCCGTCAAAAGCTCCCCTTTGACAAGCAGTTTGTCCTTGATCGCCTTGACGCTCTCCACCGAGATCGTGGAATGACTGCGCAGAATACGGCTGACCGGCGGATTTTGCGCACCGACCTCCACCACCTCGCTCATGGCAAAATTCCGCTCCGCACAGGCGTTCAGGCTGATGGCCTGCGCCGGCTTCTGCCGCATTTGCAGGCAGGGGTTTTCCGCACCGATCACCACGCTCTGCTGGGTTTTCTTCTGCGCACGGAAACGCAGAGATACGACACCGTGCACGGCGGCCTTGCGCTGTCCTGAGGCACGACAGTTGACAAAATCCGTTTTGGCAAACGCCGTCACCGCCGCTTCGGGAATCTCCTTCCACGGGGTACTTTTGCTGATGGGGAAGGTCTGCTCAAAGGACACGACCTTCTTATCCTCCGCAGCATACAGCATACGCATCACGCCGCTCCCCTCTGCATTCACCCGATCCTGTCCCACGGTCACGGCGTGGATATTCGGCGTAACGGTACAGCGCAGGATCCTCTGGATATCCGGGTAATACTCCGGCAGATGTATATCCAGATCAAAGGCATTTTCTGCCGCCGTGTCCAATACGGTTTCTGCCATACTGATCGGGCAGGTCAAAACTTGCAAATCCATAGCAACAGCTCCTTTTCTTTTCTGTCACTGTAAAGATATGCAAGTCATGTCCGATGTAGAACACAGCGCCGCCGCTTTCCGGCAGGCAAAGCAAAAGACGGCGAACCGTTTTCCTGTTCAGCCGTCCTATCAAATCAAATAACAAATATTGGAGTGGTATACTCTGCACCGGCAGGTACAATTTTCGGCAGAAGCAGACTGTACAGCTCCGTACTGCGACACTCGGCGTCAAACACCCGCTTTTCGTCTCCAGAGTAAGCCTGCGTCATCTTGGTATAAACGGGCAGGTCTGCGGTACTTTTCGCCGCACGCAAGATTTCAGCGCCTCTTTTTCCGATGCCCAGCACACGGATGTACGGCACATCCTGCGGAATGTCCGCCTTTCGGATATCCAAAAGCGCAGACAGCACAATCCGGCGGATGCGTGCGTGGGTGTAGCGCTTGGTTTTGGCGAGGTCGTACAGCGCCGCAAGGCTGTCCGCCCGGAACGCCGCCTGCAAAATGCGGTTCTCCAGACCCTCGCAGACATCGGGCAGTGCCGCAATTTCCCGGGGTGAAGCACTGCGCAGTTTCGAGAGGATCATCCGCTCCAGCGTTTCCAGCGAAGCCGGCGCTCTTCCCGCCGCCTTTTCACGGCACCAAATCTCCCGCACCGCGTTGGGACAATGGTTCATATCCGCATCCGTTCGCAAGGCGGAACGAATCGCCGAGGCACTGCGAAAACCGTCCTGTCCGTCCTCGCTGTCATGGGCGGCGCCCACTCTCGGCACTGCCCAAAAGTCGAAGTCTGCGCCGCAGCGCTGTGATGCAAGGCAATATTCCACCGCAAGGGTATCATTGGGGCTGTGCAGAACGTCCGCCATGGCATCGCCGAACAGGGTGCGCACCGCCGCCTCTCTGGCCGCCGCAAAAGTCACGCCCCTGTCCAGTGCAGAACGCATGGATGCGCCCACACGGTAATCCTGCGTCAAATCCGCCACCGTCCGAATCTGCCGGACATCGCCGCATTCACTGCCGAAGGAAAGGCTCTGCACACAGCCGAGGTGCGAAAGGGTCGATACGGCGCCGAAGGCGAAATTCTGCGCACCGGACGCTGCCCAATACAGCGGCAGTTCCAGCACGAGGTCCACACCGCAGCGCACCGCCGCTTCCGCCCTTGCCCATTTGGACAAAATCGCCGCTTCGCCACGCTGGACAAAGTTGCCGCTCATCACCGCCACGACAGCATCCGCGCCCATCTCCCGCGTGCGCCGCAGGTGATAAGCATGGCCGTTATGAAAGGGATTGTATTCCGCGACAACGCCGGCTATATGCATGGATTTTCTTACTCCTCCTGTGCCTGCAACGCCCGGAACGCCTCCAGAACACTCTCCACATCCCGCTTGTTGACCAGCACTTCACGCCGTCCGTTTAAGTCGGTCAGGTAGAAATTCTGATCGTAGGGGATGAATTGCAGGGTCATGGTTTCAAAGTTTTTCACGGTGGTATGGTATGTCACGGTGATCGTCGGATCGCCCTGCACCTGCTTTTCGGCGAAGCCCTCGCCCACCATACCTTGGATGGACGAATAGAAGCTATTGTAGTCCGAGGCGGTGATCTGTTTGCCGTCCAGCGTATAGAGGATAGATTCACCGCCGTCCTCCTGCTGGGTACGGGACAAGGAGATCGTAGATTTCTTTCCGTCTGCCGTCACGTCCACGGAAACGATATCCGCCGCACGAACGGCACACACATCGGCACTGCGCAGGGTATCCAAATCAAAGGCACGAAGCGTGTCCATATACTCTGCGTCGATCAGATACACAACGGGAGAATCGGCCAGCTTTGCGTAGTAGGAGCCGTCGCCCGCCTGCTTGCCCACGGTCAGTTTTAATTTGCAGTCGGTCGTTTTGGTTTCGGTGATGGGCTTGTCATCCTCGTCCAGTTCGCCCGTCTCGACTTCCTCCGACACGGTATATTCTGCTTCCAAAGTCAGCACAGGCGCATCTAAACCGAAGTCCGTCAGCTGTTCCTCTGTCGCCTTGTACGCACCGCAGCCCGTGGAGGTATAGCTCACGGCACTGCCGACCAAAGACCGGGACGCCACTGCATCCGCCGGTGTTTTGCTGTCGAGGAACCATGTGAAGTCACGGCTGTAGACGGTGGACAGTCCCTCCTCGGCATAGAACAGCTGCGTGGTTTTGCCGTCCAGCGTCAGCACCATCTTCGTCACCTCGTCCGTGGACGCAGTGCGCATCTCCTCGACCTCCGCCATGGATGTCAAATCGTGGTCAAAGTCCGCCAGAAAGTCTGCGGAAATGAGATAAATCTGCTCGGTGCCCGCCACATTCATATAGTAGCTGTCGCCGTAGTTGTTGTAGTTGCCGATGTAATACGTCACCTCGGAGCCGTCCGAGAGCGTAAAGACATAGGCAGTGGACGGATTGGCAAGACCGTATTCTTCAAAATCGTCCTTGGACTCGCTCACCAGACGCTTGGCGGAAAGCTTCGCCGCATCCGCCGCCATGGTCGTGGGATACGCCTGATCAAGTGGGTAGCTGCGGTCACTGTCGAGGAACCACTGCTCCTGCTCTTTGACCAGCCGAATCTCCTGCTTGCCGGAGAGGAAACGGATGCTCACAATGTCCTCGGACTGCATCGCCTGCACCGCAATGCCCTCCTCCTGCGACGCATCCTCCCCGTCGGCGTCCTCTTTGAGGAAATGCGCCGCCGCAAAGTAGCCGCCGCCCAAAATCAACGCAACGAGCAAAAGGATCAGGAACTTTTTTCCGTTCGCCATCAGCGTTTCTTCCTCCTGACAAAGATCACGATGCCGACAATGATGAGCACCAAAGGCAGGATGACCGTTATGCCGAAGCTCCACAAAGATGTGCCCGCATCGGTCATCTCCAGCGAGCCGCCGCCGGAAAGTGCCTTGGACTCCACAACAGAGATATTTTCCTCCAAATCGCACATCCATTTCAGGGAGTTCAGCAGCAGATTGCTGTTGCCGGCATAGAGGATGAAGTTATCGTCCAAAAAGTACGGTGTGCCCAAAATGACCGCACGGGTCTCGCCGTCCGTGACCTGCTCGGTGACGGCAAACGCCACATCAAAGGGACCGTCCGTATCGCCCTCCGACTTTTCCGCAGAATTGTTGGTCAGATCCGTGCGAGAGAATGCGGAGTCCGAAGTGGTCATCAGCGGTGTGACCTCCAGCGTACTGCGGATCGTCTTCACGGCAGAAATACTCTGCACCAGAGGCATGAACACATGGTAGTTGTTCTCCATCAGCGGGTCAGTGATCTCGTGACTGTTCAGCGTAGGTACCAAATAGTTGGGGTACTGGTAGTAGGCCGAGGTGTCGCCCTCGACCACGAAGCCATCGGAGGTTTCCACACCGTAAGATGCCAGCAGATCGTCAAAATTGGGGGTGTCGGTCTTTTGATCCATCGCCGGGATGGCACACGCCAAAAGACGTCCGCCACTTTCCAGATAGGTCAGGATCGCCGTGCCCTCGCTGTCGGAAATGTCCACACTCGGTCCCAGGATCAGCAGACACGCGCAATCCTCGGGCACCGTTTTTTCCATCACCAGATCCAATTCGCACAGCTCGATGTTTTCCGAGGCGATCGACGACTGTACTGTAGTGCCCAGCGTATACTCGCCGTGACCGGTCAGGGCGTAGATCTTCGGCAAAACATCCGTGGTGACATAGTTCAGTGCGCTGGTGATCTGTCCCTCGCCGTCAAAGATGTCGGGAGAAACGCTCTGCCCGTAATAGGCATACATCTGCGCTTCTTCGCTGTACTGGTAGATGTCCGCATAGTCCACGACCTTGCTGCGCTTATCGCTGACAAAAATCAGGCTGTTGGCGTTGAGCGTATCGTCCGTATACTGGGAGGCGATCTGGGAGATCTCCGGGTCGCGAACCTCCACCTTGATGTGGCTGTTCAGATCCGCATACCGCTCCAAGAGCGTGGAAAGGGTGGTGTCCTTTTCACTTTCCGTGGTCAGGTGGTAGATGGTGACATCGCCGTCCACTTCCCTTGCGATCTGTTTGGAATACTCGCCGAGGGTATACAGATTGGTACCGCTGATGTCCAAGTCTGTCCATTTGGAAGGCAGTGTGGACACGATCATATTGACCAGCACTGCGATCACAACGACCACGGCACAAACGGCAAGGCTCATGCTGCCCGCCTTAAAGTTGCGGGTCTTGAATGCTGCTTTCAAAGAACCTTTTTCTCTCTTGATGCGCTTCATCAGCTCCACCTCCTTTTTTCAACCGACTGCACCGTAAAGAAGTTGAACAATACGGCGACTGTGACAAAATAGACGACGGCTTTCAGGTCGAACACGCCGTTCGCAAAGCTGTAGAAACGGTCAAACACGGACAGGGTATCGAACATGGCGGGCAGTGCACCCTCCAGCAGCGTGGAATTGACAAAGCTGATGACGATCACGGGGATCTCCAGCACCACAAACAGGATCCATGCCGCCGTGGAATTTTTGGTAATGACCCAGACGATCACCGCCAGCGCCAAGATCAGCACCGCAAAGCCGACCATCGTCGCGCCCGAGGTAGAGGGCAGGTACTGCGTCAAACCGGACATCAGGTAGCACAGCAGCATGGCGCCAAAACTCAGCAGTGCGGAAATGATCTGGTTCTCCGTCAGGGACGACATGAACATCCCGATGGCGATCAGCGCCGCACCCAACAGCAGAAACGCCGCTACAGCGCTGAATATGGAAACATAGGAAACATAACCTGAGGGGTCATAGGGCTTGAGAAGCAGCGGATACAAACAGCTGATTGCCACGGGGATGGCATACACCGCCAGCATCGCCAGATACTTGCCCAACACGATCTGCGTCGTGGAGACCGGCAGAGAATACAGCAGCTGATCCGTTTTTTGCCGCCGCTCCTCGGCGATGGAGCGCATGGTCAGGATCGGTACGGCGATCAGGAAAACAAAGCCGCTGTTGTAGTAAATGTACTCAAAATGGGAGCTTGCCGAAGAAAAACAGATCACGCTCGTATACAATCCGAACACCAACAGGAAAAATGCGACAAACACAAATCCTGTAACGGAACGGAAGTAGGAGCGAAATTCCTTTTTAAAGATCGCTGTCATCGTCTTGCTCCTCCCCTTCTTCTTCATTATTCTCAGGCGCATCAAACGCCGCATGGGCATCGTAGGCACTGGGCATGGTTCCGTCGAGCAGCGCCTGTGCATCCACCTCCAGCGGTTCCTGCGCCTGCGGTTCCTGTGCAGCTTCTTCGGTCGGGACCTCGGAGATCAGCTCCATGAACACATCCTCCAAGCTTGCCTTGCTCTCCTCGAGACGCAGCACGTAGCAGCCGTTCTCTGCCAGCGCTTTGGAGAGGGACGCCTTGACGTCCGAGCCCTTTTGCGCGGTAATGACCGCATCCGTGGAGCCATCCTCCCGTGTCTCGGACACCTCGAAGCTTTCGATGCCCTCCACAGCGGACAGCACCTGCGTGAGTGTCTGCGCTTCGCCGCCGACCGTGATATGCAGTACCGGCTCGGCAATAAAGTGGCTCTCCAAATTATCCGGCGTGTCCTCTGCGATAAGCTTGCCGCCGGAGATAATGAGGATCTGGTTGCAGATCTCGCTGACCTCGGAGAGGATATGACTGCTGAAAATCACCGTATGTTGCGGCGCCAGCGATTTGATCACATTGCGGATCTCGATGATCTGCGCCGGATCCAGCCCCACAGTCGGCTCATCCAAAATGATGATCTGCGGGTCGCCGAGGATCGCCTGCGCCAAACCCACACGCTGTTTGTAGCCCTTGGACAGGTTCTTGATGAGTCTGTCCTTTACCTCCATAAGTCCCGTCTTTTCCATGACTGCGCTGACGGCATCGGCACGCTCCGCCTTTTTCAGCCCCTTCAGCTCGCCAACAAAATCCAGATACTCCTGCGGCGTCATGTCGGGGTACAGCGGGGGCTGCTCGGGCAGATAGCCGATGGACGCCTTCGCCTTGCGCGCGTCCTTATAAATATCGTGTCCGTCGATCAGCACGTCGCCGGACGTTGCCGCCAGACAGCCCGTGATGATATTCATCGTGGTGGACTTGCCTGCGCCGTTGGGACCGAGGAAGCCGTAGATCTGCCCTTGCTTTACGGTGAAAGACAGGTCGTCTACAGCACGGTGATCCCCATACTGTTTTACAAGGTGTTTGACCTCAATCAAGTTGATTCCTCCTGTCGGCATGATTTTCCTGTATAGTATACACCCGATTGATGAATAAAGGATGAACAAAGCAAAAACAAGCCAAAAAATTCTGCTTTTCCGACCATTAAAGTGTCGTAAATAAAGAGATCGTTCCGGCGGCGTTTATGTCCCAGCGCTCGAACCCTGCTCGGACTGCCGGAGAATTGTCCGCCAGGGTGAAATCGAAGTTCTGCGCGTCCCGGAACCACGGATCCGCAAAGACTGCCTTGGTGTAATGCCCCAAAATCCGCATTTCCAAACGGTTATACACATCCGAACAACGGCGGCTGCCGTCATCCCCCTGTCCGGTGCTCAGTACAAAGGCACCGCGGGTGTAGTCCCAGTAAAAATTGCCGTCCTCCTGCCACTTAAGGGCTTTCCGGTTTACGGACGTCATCATGGCACTGTCGTCCCCGACCACAATATTGCGCGTAAAAATTGCGGAAATGTGTTCTTCGGTACGGGTGATGCGCATCTGTCCCTTGCGGTTCATGGCAAAAATGTTGTTGCGGATCAGATTCTCCTTGCCGTAGTGCTGGTGGAAGCCCTGCGAGCCGCAGTCGTACACCAGATTCTTTTCCACCAAAATGCCGCTGGAGCCTTCGTCCAGATAGATGCCCCAGCCGCCGTAGCCACCCTCGCCCTCATCGGCGGCGACATTGTAGATGCGGTTGCCGCGAATGACCGTATTCGGCTGTCTGCCGAGGGTATAGATGCCGCCCATATCCGACAGCCATCCCTGACCGATGTCGTAGATCAGATTGTCGCAGATCTGGTTGCCATCCGTCACATGGTCGGCATAGCCCCATGTCCAGCCCACGGAAATGGCTGTATAGTAGCCGTCATGGATCTCGTTGTGCTCGATGCGGCAGTTCTTGGCGTGGGTGACCAACACGCCGATGGCATTGAACCAGCGGCGGCCGTACCGGTAGATATGGCAGTCCGTGACGGCAACATTGCTGGTCACTTCTTCCTGTTTGCTTGTGCCGCTGATGTACACCGCATTGCCGCCGATATTCTCAAACAGACAGCGGGTGACGGCGCTGTCACGGACATTTTCCAAAAAGCGTATGCCGGAAAGCCCGATATTCAGGAACGTGCAGGCATCGAAGACAACATCTTCGGCATTGGCAACCTGAACGGCGGACGGCGTACTGAACGCCGCCTGCGGATGCTCGATGCCGGGATGGAAACCTCGCAAGCTGTCCTCGCTCGCACTGGGCAGTTCCGCCTCGGTCAGGGCGTGCCAGTCGCTGTCGCGGAAGGTGATGCCCTCAAAACGGATGCCGTCCACACCGTCTACCGTCAAAAGCCGTTCCAGCTGTGCAGTGTACAGCGTGGTGTTCTCCGGGGTCTCCCCTGCCAAAGGCACGTAATACAGCGTGTTGTCCGATTTGTCCAGATACCATTCGCCCGGCTCATTGAGCGCTTCAAAAACATTCTCGAAGTAGTAGCGATCCCCCGCCTTGCAGGACATGGAACAGCGCTTCGTGCTGAACAGGATGCCCCGTTCGGCATCGTAGGACTGCACGGGCATCATCTCGTCCTTCCAGTAGTGCAGGACACGGGTCACGATATCGGTAGGATTGCGGAAAGACGGAAAGTCCTGCATATCGTTTTTGTCCGTATAGAACGCCACTTCCCCCAGCATATACGGCGCCCACGGACTGTTTTCCAGCGTATACTTCGCACCCTCGGTGCACTGTTCCTTTACATGGAAATAGCCGCTTTCGGGGTAGCGTGTGCAGCGGACGGTGCCGGGCTTCTCCCCGTAGAGGGAGCGAAACTGTGCCGTGACCTTCTGCGTCCAGACGGTGACGCCATGGACGGTGGTGACTGTCCAGCCCCCGCGGATCGCCTTGCCGCCGGAAAAGGAAACCTTTTCGCCGGGATAGGCGATGTAGGTCACGTTGGGTCTGTCCGTTTCGTCAAAGGTGATGGTCTCGGTGAGGGTATACGTTCCCTCCCGCAGCCAAACGTGCACCCGGTCACTGCGGTTCGTCAGCTGCGCCAGACGTTTCTTTGCTTCCTGCAATGTTTTCAGCGGCGTCTCGGGCGTTCCCTGCGCCGTGTCGTCCCCATCGGGCGACACCACCATGTCGTACTGCCCCATGGAAAAACTTTGCGTCTCGATGGCGATCTTGGACGGCGCCGCTGTTTCGGAAAAAACAGGCGCTTTTTCCGAGGAAGCACCGTATTGGATCAGGTTGGTCAGCACCATCAGGAGAGAAAAAAACCGACGAAGCACAGCATTCATAAGAATCCCCCAAACTGTTTTTGAAAAATCACTTGAAAAAAAACGGATATGCATATATAATATAACAGATAAAACGCAAATTCAAGCATATTATGCAGATTTGGAGGATAAAAAATGAAAGTACTTGTCATCAATGCCGGCAGCTCTTCCCTGAAGTACCAGCTGATCGACATGGACACCGAAACCACCATCGCAAAGGGTATCTGCGAACAGATCGGCTCTGCGGACAGTATGTACACCCACAAGGTTCCTGCGGATGAATCCAAAAACATCAAGGACAGAAAGTGCGATATCCCCGACCACGCCACCGCCATTCAGGTCGTGATCGAAGCGCTGACCAGTGCGGAAAACGGCGTTATCCGCTCCATGGACGAGATTGACGCAGTCGGTCACCGTGTCCTGCATGGCGCCGAGAAATTCAGCGGTTCCGTCCTTGTGACCGATGCAGTGGAAGAAGCCATCAAAGAATGCTTCGAGCTTGGACCCTTGCACAATCCCGCCAACCTCACCGGTATCAAGGCCTGCCAGCAGATCATGCAGGGCGTCCCGCAGGTCGCCGTTTTCGACACCGGGTTCCACCAGACCATGCCCGACTATGCCTATATGTATGCACTCCCCTATGAGTACTACGAAAAGTACGGCATCCGCCGCTACGGCTTCCACGGCACTTCTCACCGCTTCGTCAGCCAAAAGACCATTGAACTGCTCGGCAATCCCGCACACAGCAAGATCATCACCTGCCATCTAGGCAACGGCTCCTCCATCTCCGCCGTTGTGGACGGCAAGTGCTTCGACACCACCATGGGCGTCACCCCGCTGGAGGGCATCATGATGGGCACCCGCTGCGGCTCCATTGACCCCGCCATCGTTCCCCTGCTGATGAAGAAGGAGGGTCTGACCCCCGACCAGATCGACGCCGTGATGAACAAAAAGTCCGGTATGCTCGGCATCACCGGCGACACCAGCGACAACCGCACCATTGAGGCACGTTCCAAGGCGGGCGATAAAAAAGCGCAGCTTGTGGAAAATATGCTTTGCCACCAGCTGACCAAGTATGTCGGCGGCTTTGCAGCGGCGATGGGCGGCGTGGACGCCATCGTCTTTACGGGCGGCATCGGCGAAAACAACCCGCAGTACAGAGACATCGTCTGCGACAAGCTGGCATTCATGGGCGCAAAGATCGACTATGAGCGCAACAACGAGCTGCGCCGCGGCAAGGAGGGCGAGATCTCCACGCCCGACTCCAAGATCCGTGTCTTTGTCGTCTGCACCAACGAGGAACTGATGATCGCCAGAGATACCAAGGAAATCTGCGAAAAGCTTTAATCCTTACATCAAACGACCCGCTCCTTTTTTCGAGGGTGCGGGTCGTATTTTTTATTCGTCTCTGTTTCAAAAGTGCTTTACAGCAGTTTTTTCACATCTGCCGCCTTGAGCACCTTGCCCATGGACACCACTTTTTCGTTGACGACAAGGGCGGGCATGCGCATCACGCCGTATGCCATGACCTTTTGCATATCGGTGATGTACTCCACCTCCACCGACAGACCCGCTTCCTGCACGGCTTGCTTCGTATTCTCGTACATTTCGTGGCAGGACTTGCACCCTGCGCCCAAAACTTTTATGCTCTGCACATTGCCGGACGCCGTGCAGACCGCCTTTTCCTCTTTTCTCTTGCTGAAATGAAACAGTGCCATATTTTTTCCTCCGTTTATTATAGTATCATTGGCTGAATCCAATTAAAGAAGTAGCCGACAAGGACAATCCCCATTGTGCAGATCGCAATGAAGATACCCAGCAGCTTTGGCTTTACCGCCTTGCGCAGCATGATCATGGACGGCAGGGAAAGGGTCGTCACCGCCATCATAAAGGACAGTACCACGCCAAGCAGTGCCCCTTTTGACAGCAGAGCCTCTGCAATCGGAATGGTGCCGAATATATCCGCGTACATGGGAACGCCTGCGATCGTCGCAAGAACCACGCCGAAAGGATTGTTATCACCGAGAACTTTTACGATAAATTCTTCGGGAATCCAGTTATGGATAATCGCACCGATGCCGACACCGATCAGCACATAGGGCGCAACCTTTTTCGCGGTGGCAACAACCTGCTCCCACGCATATTTCATTCTGTCTTTCACTTGCAGCTGCTCCTGCGGAACATCAAGCGAGCGTCCGTTTCGGATAAATTCCTCCACCTGATTTTCAAGGTGCAGTTTCTCGATCAGCATACCGCCGAGGACGGCAATGACCAGACCGAGCACAACATAGATCACAGCGACCTTCCACCCGAAAATACTCATCAGCAGTACAAGGCTTCCGAGATCGACCATGGGCGAAGAAATCAGAAACGAGAAAGTAACGCCGAGGGGCAGTCCCGCACTTGTGAACCCGATAAACAGCGGAATGGATGAGCAGGAGCAAAAGGGTGTGACCGTCCCGAGCAGAGCGGCAAGCACATTTGCCCCTATCCCGTGGAATCTGCCGAGTATTTTTTTGGTTCTCTCCGGCGGAAAGAAGCTCTGAATATACGAGATCACAAAAATCAGAACGCCCAGAAGAACCATGATTTTCACGATGTCATAGATAAAGAACTGCACACTGCCGCCAATCCTGCCCGATGTGTCCAAACCGCAGGCAGTTAAAAATGTTCTGACAAGCCGATTCAGCCAGTGCATACCGAGAATTTCATTTTGAAAGAAATCCCACGCTGTATGGATTGCATTCACAAAAACGCCCCTTTTCATATAAATATATTCAAATGTATCTATACATTGCATTCAGAGAAAGCCGTGCGGAAAAGAGTCGCTCTGTCTCACTTTTCACAACACGGCGCTGAATCCTCTGCCCATTCCAAGGATGTCAATTCCTTTAAGCGATCCGCCGCTTCCTTGGCACCCTTTGCCGAAATGGAGTAGTGCATCCATTTGCCCTCCTTGCGCCCGACCACAACGCCGGAATCGCACAGAATCTTCATGTGGTGCGACAGCGTGGGCTGGGTAACGTCCAACTCTTCAAGCAGTTTACAGGCGCACTTCTCGCCGCTTCGCAGCATTTTTAAAATGCGGATGCGGTTTTCATCGCAAAAGGCTTTAAAAATCAAAGCCGTTTTTCGCTCCTGTGACGGCACAAACATCGCCTCCTTGGGAAATCCATATGCATTATACGCCTTATATAGACGTTTGTCAATATGTAATTTTCAAAAAAGGCTGCCCGATCGAGCAGCCCCAGACTGTCGAAAAAGTCCAGCGTAAGCTCAGATTTGCTAAGCGGAAGCCCTCCCTGCGAGGGAGGGTGGCGAGGCGTGAGCCTCGTCGGGAGGGTTTTTCCTCCGAGATTTGCTGTCTGTTTACGGCGGTGTTCGGAACCCCTCAGTCTGCTGCGCAGACAGCTCCCCTCGCAGGCAATGTCATTAACT
>JBJEQK010000091.1:0-2725 GCA_051881715.1 Acutalibacteraceae bacterium | reverse complement strand
CAGTCGGCGAAATCCTAACAACACCAGAAGCGCAGGAGGGGAGCCAAAACAGTCCAGTGGACTGTTTTGGCGTGGGGAACCCTCGCCGGGGGTTCCCCAGTGCAAAGCACAAATCCCACAATTTTCCGCGAGGAGCGTTATTTTTTCGCCAGGGGTCTTCTCAAAATCGGTCAATGGCTGTACAATAGAGTTGACCGCATCGGTTAACGGAGGTTATGCCATGAACGAAAGGTTCTTTTCCCTGCCCGCAGAAAAACAGCAGGCGATCTTGAACGCCGGCTATCGGGTGTTTTCACAAAACGCCTACAAAAACAGTCCCATGAGCCAGATCGCCGATGCGGCAGGCATTAGCAAATCCCTGCTCTTTCATTACTTTCACAACAAGAAAGAGCTGTATATGTTTCTGTGGGACAACTGTGCCCGGACGACCATCGAGTATCTGACGCGGTACGGCTGCTACGAACAGAAAGATTTGTTTGAAAGCATGGAAAGAGGGATGCAGGCCAAGATGGAAATCATCCGTCTCTACCCCGACATGGCGAACTTTACCATCAAGGCCTTTTACGAAAAGGACGCCGATATTTCCGCCGCCGTTCAGGAAAGCTACCGCAAATATTTCAATCTGAAAGCGGACAAAACACGGCTGAACATGGATCCGCAGCAGTTTATTCCCGGATTGGATATCCCGATGATGTACCATGAAATGTATTTGGCTTCCGAAGGGTACATCTGGGAAATGGTGCAGCGGGGCAATGTGGATATGCAGCAGATGGAAAAGGGCTTTTCCAAGCTGATCCATTTTTGGAAGAGTATATATCTTCGGAAAGAGTGACGGAATATGGAGATCATCAAAACGACCAAGCTGACGAAATATTACGGCAAGGCAAGAGGAATCCTTGAACTTGATCTGACGGTGGAGCAGGGCGAGTTCTTCGGCTTCATCGGTCCCAACGGCGCAGGGAAATCCACAACCATCCGCACATTGCTCGGGCTGATCGCCCCCACCGGCGGCAGTGCAAGGATATTCGGAAAAGATGTCGCAACAGAAAAGCAAGCCATATTGCAGAATACGGGCTACCTTCCCTCGGAGGCCTTGTTTTACCGGGGCATGAAAGTGAAGGATGTGCTGAAGCTGTCCGCCGATCTGCGGAAAAGAGATTGCACCGCCGAATCCCAAAGGCTCTGTACACGGTTGCAGCTGGACACCTCCCGAAAGATCGAGGATCTGTCCTTCGGCAACCGAAAGAAGGTCGCCATCGTCTGCGCTTTACAGCATCAGCCGGAGCTGCTGGTGCTGGACGAACCGACCGGCGGACTTGACCCTCTGATGCAAAAAGAGTTTTTCGAGATCCTGCGGGAGAGAAACAGGGATGGCGCAACGATTCTTTTATCCAGCCACGTTCTCTCGGAAATTCAGCGCAACTGCACCCGTGCGGCGATTATCCGTGACGGCAGAATCATTGCCTGCAACAGTGTGGATGAACTTTCGCAAACCAGTGCAAAACGCATTACCGTGCACGGCATCGTTGACTTGGCGCATCTGGACGGCGTTCGGGACAGAAAAGATTCGCAGGATTCGGTCAGCTTTCTTTACAGCGGCGACATGAACAGTCTGCTGTGTACGCTGTCCAACGGGCAAGTGCATGACCTTACGGTTACGGAGCCGGATCTGGAGGAAGTGTTCCTGCATTATTATGAAAAGGACGGTGAAACGGCATGACAGTGGTAAAACACGAACTGCGGCAAGGCAAAGCTTCGTTTTGGATTTGGACAGCTTGTATCGGATTTCTTCTGGCGACCTGCATTTTTCTGTTCCCGCAGATGAAGGGGCAGATGGACAGCGTCAACGATGTGTTTGCCTCCATGGGGTCTTTTACTGCGGCGTTCGGTATGGATCGCTTAAACTTCGGCACGCTCATCGGGTTTTACGCAGTGGAGTGCGGCAATGTTTTGGGACTTGGCGGCGCATTTTATGCATCTCTTTGCGCCGTCAGCATTCTCAGCAAGGAAGAAAAAGACAAAACAGCGGAATTCCTGCTGACGCATCCTGTCAGCCGCAAAAGAATTATTACGGAAAAGCTGGCTGCCGTACTGATACAGATCGCGGCGATGAATCTCCTTCTTTATGCGCTCTCGGTCGGTTCCATCGCTGCCGTCGGCGAAGCGATCCCTTGGAAAGAGATCAGCCTGCTCCACCTCGCCTATGCGCTGCTGCAAATGGAACTGGCGGGAATCTGCTTTGGAATTTCGGCTTTCCTTCGTAAAGGCGGTGCGGGCGTGGGACTCGGCATTGCCGCAATGATGTATTTTCTGAAC
This sequence comes from Acutalibacteraceae bacterium, assembly GCA_051881715.1. Classification (GTDB taxonomy): domain Bacteria; phylum Bacillota; class Clostridia; order Oscillospirales; family Acutalibacteraceae; genus UBA1425. The sequence goes on along the minus strand of JBJEQK010000091.1, from coordinate 409 downwards.
CTGATTGCAAACATTGCGGACGTCGCCGCGTTTCTGAAGTACATAACGCCCTTCGGATATTGCGAGGGAGCGGATATTGTATCACGCGGCAGTCTGGACAGCGCTTTGGTAGCTGTCGGCATAGCGATCGGAATCGCCGGAATACTTGCCGCCTATCTGAAATACACAAAGAAGGATATACATTAACATCAACATTCATAAACGTTAGCGGGTTTACAAACTATCGCAAAGCAGACCGGCTTACGGCATTTCAGGAGGACAACTATGATTAAAATACTTTTCCTCTGCCATGGCAGGCGAAAGTAGGACAGTTCATGTCCGAGGTTGTCGGCTGTTGCGGGGCATATCGGTGCAAACCGAGCCATAGCCTACTACCGTTTGACTACGGATGACTTGATTTCCATAAAAT
>JBJEQK010000090.1:0-2729 GCA_051881715.1 Acutalibacteraceae bacterium | reverse complement strand
CGACCGCAGTCGGCGAAATCCTAACAACACCAAAAGCGCAGGAGGGGAGCCAAAAAAGTCCGGTGGACTATTTTGGCGTGGGGAACCCTCGCCGGGGGTTCCCCGGTGCGAAGCACAAATCCCACAAATTTCCGTGAGGAGCGTCTTTTTTCATGGAAAAGGAGAAAACCATGTATACCATTGAGAGCATTCAGGCACTTTTGCACACGCCGCTGCAGTTCATTTTGCGAGAGAGCGTCCCCTCCACCAACACCCTTCTGCGTGCCATGGCGGAGGATGGCGCGCCGGAGGGCACTGTCCTGCTGTCCCGGGAACAAACCGCCGGCAGGGGGCGAAACGGACACAGCTTCTTCTCCCCCAAAGACTCGGGCGTGTATATGAGCGTTCTGCTCAGGCCGACGATCCCTGCCGAGGACGCTCTGCGCATCACGACCACGGCCGCCGTTGCCGCCGCAGAAGCGATTGAATCTGCCGCCGCTGTCCCGGCACAGATCAAGTGGGTCAACGATATCTTCTGCCGGGACAAAAAGGTCTGCGGCATTCTCACCGAGGGCAAGCCGGACAGTGACGGGCGGTTCGCCTTTGTGATTCTCGGCATCGGCGTCAACCTGAATACGCCCGCAAACGGATTCCCCGCCGAGCTGCAGTCCATCGCCGGTACAGTCACCGACAATGCCGACATTCAAAGCGCATGGATCGCCGGCTTCTTGGACAGCTTTTTTGCCTACTACCAAAATCTGCACGACCCGGACATTCTGCAAAAATACAGACAACGTTCCTATTTGCAGGGCAAAACGGTTTGTGTCGTTGGCAGCGACAACGTCTGCGGTCAGGTTGTCGGCATGGACGATGCGTTCCATCTGCTGGTGCGTACCGAAAACGGTATTCTTTCGCTGGACAGCGGCGAAGTGCGTGTGCGAAATCTGTAAATTGTTTTTCCGAATTGCAATGAAAAGCTTGCATTTTTATGCAAAAAGGTGTACAATAATTTTATATTGTGACAAAATACGATTTTTTGCGTACAGGCTTTTTTCTTGCGAGGAGGAATTCTTTTTGGGTGCAGATTTACATTGCCATACCCGTCTTTCCGACGGCTCCATGGGAATCGACAGTTTAGTTATTTTAGCCAAAAAACAGGGGATCAAAACCATTGCCATCACAGACCACGATTGTCTTGCTGCCAATGTGCGTGGCAAGCGGATCGGCGAGCAGCACGGCATCACTGTGTTGCCCGGCGTGGAGCTTTCCAGCACGGATGCACAGCGTGGCCAGAGGGCGCACCTGATCTGTTATCTCCCGGACAGTCCCGACCGTCTGGAAGGACTGTGCCGCAGAAATTTGCTCGAGAGCAAAAAAGCCAGCCAATACATGATCCTGAAAACCTGCATCCAGTATCCCGTTACGCCTGAATTCATCATCAAGTGCGCAACCGGCTCCACCGGCGTGTACAAACAGCATATCATGCACGCAATGATGGAAAGCGGTCTTTCCGACCGCATTTACGGCGAAATGTATACAACACTGTTTTCGCCGCAGAGCGAGACGAATGTCCTCAAGGAAGCGAACTACCCTTCCCCGAAAGAGATTCTGGAAGCGATCCACGATGCGGGCGGCATCGCTGTCCTTGCCCATCCTGCGCTGTACAACAACTTTGACCTGCTCGAGGAGCTGATCCCCGAGGGACTGGACGGCGTGGAGGTGTGGCACCCCTCGGCAAGCGAGGAGGATATCGCCCGCCTGCAAAAGATCGCCAAAAAGAACGGCTTGCTCATGACCGGTGGCAGTGATTTCCACGGGATGTACGGCACAGGCAATATCACCATCGGTTCCTGCCAGACCCCAGACACCAATCTGGACGAGCTGCTGTCCTACAAGACACGCAAGCGCCGTCAGATGGCGAAGGCCGCCAAGGCCGCCGCAAAGAAAGAGGCACAGGCAGAATGATCCGACTGGTTATTTTTGATATGGACGGCGTTCTGATCGACTCCGAGGACGCCATCACCCGCGCCAGCATGGAGATGCTGCAAAAAGACTACAACGTCCCCGCCCGATACGAAGATTTCAAACCCTTCACCGGCATGGGCGAGACGGTGTTTATCGGCAGTGTCGCTGAAAAATACGGCGTTCCTTTCTGCGAAGCCATGCGCACTGAGGCCTACCGCATCTACTGCGAGACGGCGAAGGAGCGCGTTACGGTGTTCCCGTGGTCGAAAACACTGCCCCAACAACTTTGTGAACACGGCTACAAGGTTGCCGTCGGCTCCGCCGCAGACGACATCAAACTGCAATGCAATTTGCAGTGCATCGGTCTCGACACGTCGCTTTTCTCCGCCATCGTCTCCGCCTCGGAGGTCGTGCGCAAAAAGCCGGATCCCGAGATCTTTCTCAAGTGCGCCGAAAAAAGCGGCATTTCCCCGAAAGATTGTCTCGTTTTTGAGGACGCCGTTTCCGGCGTGCAGGCCGCAAAGGCGGGCGGTATGCGCTGTATCGCCATCACCACCTCCTTTGACGCCGACACGCTGTACAAAGCCGGCGCTGATTTGGTCGTCGATGACCTGAACGATGCACTGCGTCAGATTCAAAGTATACACTAAATTTTGCAAAAATAAGACTTGTACGTTTCGGATATTTCAAATTATCCTTTGCGTACAAGTCTTTTCTCTTTCTATTTTTCCCCTCTTCACGGATTTTTGTGGGATGGATGAAAAATAAATATTGAAAAAGAGCAT
>JBJEQK010000089.1:0-12134 GCA_051881715.1 Acutalibacteraceae bacterium | reverse complement strand
TTTGTGCAACTTTTTCTTTCGTTCTTAAGTTAATGACATTGCCTCGCAGGGGAGCATAGACTGCCGATAAAGGCGCCCGAGTGCATACTCGATAGTGTAGGAAAAGTCAGAAGCAGCGGCATGACATCCATCCATGCCGCCCCCCGTGCTTGCCGAAAACACTTTTTCGACAAGTTGAATGAATTGCTTTTTGCCTACTGTCTCATAGATTCAATCAGACGCTCCAAGGCCTTGAATTGCTCCTGCGAGAGTCCTGAGACGTCCAGCGTCTCCGTTGGGACATCTTTCCCCAACAAATAGTCGGTACTGCAATGATACAAACTTGCCAATTTCAGCAGGACATCCGCACTTGGAACGCGAGCGCCTGTTTCATATCCGGATACAACGGACGGAGAAATACCTAACCGATCGGCAACCACTTTTTGAGATAAACCGTATCGTTGGCGCATTTGCTGTAATCGTTCTGCCAAGCCGTCAATCATTTGATCACCTCCTGAGATGATTGTACTAAATTATAGAACGCAATGGGTGTTGGAAAGAAACACTTAAAGTGTTGACAAAATCCACTCATTGTGCTATTATTATGGGGAGATAGGCACTGAAAACTATTATTCCATGATTCGAGTAGGGTATTTAGCGAATATATCGACGAAGCAAAAGGCTGCCGCAGCACCATAGGGGACTGCGGGAGGTATTCCCGGAAGTTTTGTGCATACGATTTCCGTTCGAGAGGTTCCGTACATTGTGTACATTGCGTCCAACAAGGGGAAAATCCTCTGACAGTTAAATATTACACGCAGTAAATGCTGTAATGTTTATACAAACCAAGGCGAACGATGCAGTTTATGAGGAGGTGAGAAAATGAAAAATTGGAAAAAGATTGCGGCGGTGCTGTTCGTTTGCGTTTGCGTGTGTTCGCTGTTTCAAATGAACGCATTCGCAGTAGAAGCGCAGAGTGTAGTATCCGATGCTGCAGCTGTTGCGGCAAGAATCCTGTTCCCTTTTATCTACGTTCCGTTCAAGATTTTGGATATTCTGCTGTCCATTATCAAGGCACCCTTTGCGCTGTTGTTTGGCCTGTTTCTTTAATGTTTTATGACCGAACGATTCGTTCGCTTGCACAGAACGATTGCCGGCTTGCTGACGCCAGTCGATGTTTTTGTGTGTAGCTTGACGGAGCACGATTCAAGCAAAGCGGCGTCACAATATGTGCGATGCCGCCTTAATTCAAAAAGGAGGAAATGAAATTGAAAAAATTATTATCTCTGCTGTTGGCTGTGTGTTTGCTGCTGTCTGCCGTGGGTATGCAAGCATCGGCAACGGAACCGACTACCAATGATTTGGAACTGTCCGGCAATGCTCTTTCTGTGGCGGACATACAGGACAGTATTGCAAAAAGTGAAGCTCTCTGCAAGGAAAAGACACAGGAACTTTTACAGCACATAAAGTCTGAGGACACCGTCAATGCGCAGTCTGCGGAACCTGAATTTTACTACACGGTCAGCGGAAAAGAAGCTACAATCACCGGATTAAAAAGAGGATACTTCAACAAGGAAGTTCTTTTTGTCCCTGAAGTCATTGACGGTTACAAGGTAACAGCCATCGGGGATTCTGCGTTCGCCGATGAAAAGGGAATGCTTTTTATATACCTTCCCGACACGGTGAAAACAATCGGCAATGCGGCGTTTAAATCCTCTTCTGTGGAAATGGTTTGCGTGAATGAGAATCTACGGGAGATTGGAGCCTATGCCTTTGAAAATAGTAAGCTATGCTATTTTGTAACCACACAAATCAGTCTCAGCGAAATCATTGAGAAATTGCAGGAATATGGGTATAACGGATACAACCCAGCGTTGTGGTTAGAAATCCTTTCGGAGACATCACTCGCTGTGTTCCCGCCATCGCTGACAACACTTGGAAAAGGATGCTTCAAAAAAAGCACAATAGAAATGGCTGCAATGGGAGCCACAAAAGTGGAGCGGATCCCGAATGAGAGCTTCTATGGTTGCAATAATTTAGAGCTTGTAAGTGTTAAGGCGAAAGATATCGGAAAAAATTCTTTTTCAAATTGCGATGATTTGTATTTTTTTCAGTTAGAGTTATTGGAGTCCGTTTCCAAGGACGCATTCCGGGATACGACGGTTCAAATGGTGTATCCCGGTGCACGGTCGCAATTGAAGAAAATACTTAAATATTCCGCATTTGATGAAAGAGACAGTGGATTCTTATGCCTTGGTTTCGAGATGAAATACAAGGACAGCGGGAAGTTGGATTTGTGGGAATACAAAGAGGCGTTTGGAGAGGATGCTGCCTCTGTGCTTCAGTTCACCTCCCGGAACAGCGAAATCTTGCGCATTGAACAGGATGGACAAACCTATACAGCGACAGGAGCAGGCACAGTTTCGCTTCAGTGCAATATTTTTGAGGCATTCAAAGACGAGATGATGGACAATGACCCGTACATATTCATATGCGGTGATTCCTCATCCGTTTATGCTACGGTTTCCTATACATTCTGGCAGCAGCTGATTCGTATTTTCCTGTTCGGTTGGCTTTGGTATTGAGTGAGGCTTATCTGCTCTGACAGATAAACGACAAAATCCCGAAGAACACGAAGTTCTTCGGGATTATTGCGTTCGCACCCTTCGGCAAGTTTGTATCAAAGGAGAAAGTAAAAATGAAAAAAAGTACGTTCTTTATTGGCTTGATTGTGATTGGTATTCTCGCTCTAATTGGCAGCTGTGATTCTTCTTCCGGCTCAAGATATTCGTATGAGTACAATAACAATAAAGAGTATCGAGACAATGTCAACGAGGCTGCCGATGCGTTCGGCGAAGATCCGGGACATGTTGACGATGTTTATAATGCTCTGGCGAACGAGATGTATTGATCTTTAGAGAATAACAGTTTTTTCAATTACTGTTCAAGCGGAAAGGACAGCTTCCATTCTGTTTCAAACAATACGGCGATACGGAAACTCGACAGGGTTTCTGTATCGCCTTTGTTGACGTCTATTCGATTGGTTGACGATGTACGTCTGGATTCGGGTTTATATAGGATCACAGCTTGCAGATGTCCACGGGGGTGAGGTCGTCCTTGGTGATCCCGGACAGCAGGCAGTTGGCCAATGCGTTGGCTGTGTCGATGGAGGTCAGCGTGGCAATGGAACGCTCGATGGCTTTGCGCCGAAGCTGGACGGACATCATGGCAGGCTTGCGCCCGATCTTGGACGTGGACACCACGAAGTCGATGGCGCCGCTGTCAAAGATGGAGATGATCTCCTGAAAGCCCTCCTTTGTGCCCATATCCACCGCCTTGGCGGCAATGCCGTTTTGCTGCAAATAGGCGGCGGTGTTGGTGGTGGCGATGATGTCATAGCCGAACTGCACAAACTTTTTGGCCAGCGGTACCACCTCCGGTTTGTCCACATCCTTGACGGTGATGAGGACGGCTGTGCCCACCTTGTGCAGCTCGTACCCTGCGGCGATCAGTCCCTTGTACAGGGCGGTTTCAAAGTCTTTGTCGATGCCCAGCACTTCGCCGGTGGATTTCATCTCGGGACCGAGGTGGCTGTCCACATCGCCCAGCTTCGGGAAGGAGAACACGGGCACCTTGACGGCGACATGGTCGCACTGCGGATGCAGTCCCACGCCGTAGCCCATGTCCCGCAGCTTCTCGCCAAAGAGGACACGGGTCGCCAGATCGACAATGGGGATGTTGGTGACCTTGCTGATGTAGGGGATGGTACGGGAGGAACGGGGATTGACCTCGATGACATAGACCTGCCCGTCATACAGGACATACTGAATGTTCACCAAACCCTTGACGTGCAGTGCCTTGGAGAGGCGTTCGGTGTAATCCACGACTGTTCTGCGCACTTCTTCGGAAAGGGTCTGGGGCGGATAGACGGAGATGGAGTCGCCGGAGTGGACACCGGCACGTTCGATATGCTCCATGATGCCGGGAATCAGCAGATCTTCGCCGTCACAAACGGCATCCACCTCGATCTCCGTGCCCATGAGATACTTGTCGATCAGCACGGGATTTTCCAGTTTGGTGTCCGTGATGATGTCCATATATTCGAGAATGTCCGCCTCGGAGTAGGCGATGATCATGTTTTGTCCGCCTAAAACGTAGGACGGACGAATCAGCACGGGATAGCCCAAGGCATTGGCGCAGGCCACAGCGTCCTCGGCAGTGAAGGCGGTGTGTCCTGCGGGGCGGGGGATGTGGCACTGCTCCAGCAGGGCGTCGAAGCGCTCTCTGTCCTCGGCGGCGTCAATGCTGTCTGCCGAGGTGCCAAGGATCTTGATGCCCCGTTCGTTCAGGTACTTGGTCAGCTTGATGGCTGTCTGTCCGCCGAACTGCACCACAACGCCGTAGGGCTTTTCGGTCATCAGAACCGACTCCACATCTTCGGGCGTGAGCGGCTCAAAGTACAGGCGGGACGCCACGTCAAAGTCGGTGGAAACCGTCTCGGGGTTGTTGTTGACCAGCACTGCGTCATAGCCGAGCGCCTTGAGGGTCTGGACGCAGTGGACGGAGCAGTAGTCGAACTCCACGCCCTGTCCGATACGGATGGGGCCCGAACCGATGACCATGATCTTTTTCTGGTCGTTGGGATGTTTTTTCAAAAAGTCTGCGGCTTCGTTTTCCTCGTCAAAAGTGGAGTAAAAATACGGCGTCTCCGCCTCCACTTCGGCGGCGCAGGTGTCCACCATCTTGAACGAAGCGTGCCGCTTGTAGGGAATCTTCTGTCCGCTGAGCTGCTCAATGGTCGCATCCAGGAAGCCGAGGTTCTTGGCTTTCAGGTACAGTTCATCATCCAGTTCCGAGGTCTGCAAGGTGTTTTCCATCTGGGCGATATTGTGCAGTTTGTTCAAAAACCAGCGGTCAATTTTGGTAATATCAAATATCTCGTCGGCGGTGATGCCCATTTTCAGCGCCTTGTACAGCACGAACACACGTTCATCGTTGCAGACGTTCAGCAGGGAATACAGCTCCTCCTTGGTGCAGTCGGCAAACTTTTTGTGGTTCAGGGTCGTCAGCCCCAGCTCCACACAGCGAACGGCCTTCATCATCGCCTGTTCAAAGGAGGTGCCGATGGCCATGACTTCGCCCGTCGCCTTCATCTGCGTGCCGAGGGTGCGGTTGCCGTAGACAAATTTGTCAAAGGGCCAGCGGGGGAACTTGACGACCACATAGTCGATGGCGGGTTCCGTGCAGGCGTAGGTTTTCTTGGTGATGAAGTTGCGAATCTCGTCGAGGGTGTAGCCGACCGCGATCAACGAGGCGACCTTGGCGATGGGGTAGCCGGTCGCCTTGGATGCCAAAGCAGAGGAACGGGAAAGCCGGGGGTTGACCTCAATGACGGCGTATTCAAAGCTGTCCGTGTGCAAAGCGAACTGGACGTTGCAGCCGCCCTCCACCTTCAGTGCGCGGACGATCTCAATGGCCGCCGTGCGCAGCATCTCAAACTCCTTGTCGGCGAGGGTCAGCGCAGGGGCAACGACGATGGAGTCGCCGGTGTGCACACCCACAGGATCCATGTTTTCCATGGAGCAGACGGTGATGGTGTTGTCCTTGCTGTCCCGCACAACCTCAAATTCGATCTCTTTCCAGCCGGCGATGCATTTTTCCACGAGGATCTGCGTGATGGGGGACATACGCAGACCGTTTTCGGCGATGAGCTTCAGCTCCTCCCATGTGTTGGCAATGCCGCCGCCGGTACCGCCGAGGGTATAAGCGGGGCGGATGATGACCGGCAGACCGATCTCCTGGGCAAAAGCCACAGCATCGGGGAGGGTATTGACCACCTTGGAGGGGACAACGGGCTGACCGATGGACTCCAGCAGATCCTTGAACATCTGTCTGTCCTCCGCCTTGTCGATGCTGTCCAAAGTGGCGCCGATGAGGCGGACATGGTTTTCCTCCAAAAAGCCTTCCCTTGCCAGCTCCATGCCGAGGGTGAGTGCCGTTTGACCGCCGAGGGTGGGGAGAATGCTGTCCGGTTTTTCCAAAAGGATGATTTTTTTCAGGGAATCGAGGGTCAGCGGCTCGATATATACCTTGTCCGCCATGGTCTTGTCGGTCATAATGGTGGCGGGGTTGGAGTTGACCAGCACCACCTGCAAGCCGATGTCCGACAGCGCGCGGCAGACCTGGGTACCGGCGTAGTCGAATTCAGCGGCCTGACCGATGACGATGGGACCGGAGCCGATGACGAGAACTTTTTGTATTCCTTCTTTAACAGGCATAAGAATTACTCCTAAAAAGGGGCGAGAGTGTGTCTCCCGCCCCAAAAATTATTTGCGGTATGTGTCGGTCACGGCGACCATGATCGCCTTGTGAGCGTGCAGACGGTTTTCCGCTTCCTCGAAAATTTCGTTGGCGTGCTTTTCAAAGGTTTCGGCGGTGATTTCCTCTTCCCGGTGCGCCGGCAGGCAGTGCAGGACCATGGCGTCTTTGTTGGCAAGCTGCATGAGGGATTCGTTGATTTGGTAGCCGGCAAAGGCAACCTTACGCTTGGCGGTTTCCTGCTCCTGTCCCATGGATGTCCACACGTCGGTGACCATGACGTCGGCGCCCACAGCGCCTTCCCTGGGGTCGGTGCAAAGGGTGAACTTGTCGCCGTATGCGGCGGCAAAGTCCAAAACCTCCTGTGCGGGGCGGTAGTCGTTGGGGCAGACGGCGGTCATGCGCATCCCTGTCTTGAGCGCGCCGACGATCAGGGAGTTGGCCATGTTGTTGCCGTCGCCGATATAGCACATCTTCAAGCCCTCGGTCTTGCCCTTGAACTCACGGATGGTCAAAAGGTCGGCGATGACCTGGGTGGGATGGCAGAAATCGGTCAGACCGTTGATGATCGGGATGGAGCCGTATTTTGCCAGATCCTCCACATAGGACTGCTCGAAGGTGCGGATCATCAGGCAGTCGAAGTAGCGGGACAGGACGCGGATGGTGTCCTGTACAGGTTCTCCCCGGGCGATCTGCAAATCGTTGACATTGAGGAAAGAGCCGTAGCAGCCCAGCTGATAGGCGCCGACTTCAAAGGAGGTACGGGTTCTGGTGGACGCCTTTTGGAAGATGAGAGCAATGGACTTGCCCTCCATGTACTTGTGGGGGATACCGTTTTTCTGCTTGTATTTCAGATCCTGCGCAATGTCCAGCAGTTCTTCGATTTCTGCGGGGGTGAGGTCAAGAAGTTTTAAAAAGTGTTTCATTGGAAAAGTTCCTCCAGTTTTTCTTTAGCAAGCTTGATTTGTCTGCGCACGGAATCGGGGGACGGACCGCCCTCGGAGATGCGGGTGCCGACGCAGGTTTCCAGCGCGATGGCATTGTAGACGTCCGCCTCGAACAGGTCACTGTATTCTTTCAAAGTGTCCAGCGGAATGTCCTCCAAAACGGTGTTCTCTCGGACGCACAGACCGACCAGTGAGCCGGAAATCTTGTACGCATCCCGGAAAGGCATACCCTTTTTGGTCAGGTAGTCGGCAAGGTCGGTGGCGTTGATGAAGCCCTTGGCGGCGGCCATGCGCATATTTTCTTTTTTGACAGTCATGGTGTCCAGCATGGGGATAAAGGTGACGAGGCATTCCCGCAGGGTGTCCACAGCGTCAAAGATCGCCTCTTTGTCCTCCTGCATATCCTTGTTGTAGGCGAGGGGCAGACCCTTCATCATGGTGAGCAGTGTGGTCAGGTCGCCGAACACTCTGCCCGTTTTGCCGCGGATGAGTTCCGTTACATCTGCATTTTTCTTCTGCGGCATAATGCTCGAACCGGTGGTGAAGCCGTCGTCCAGCTCGATGAAGCGGAACTCCCAGCTGCACCAGAGGATGATCTCCTCGGAGAAGCGGGACAGATGCATCATGCAGATGGATACGGCGCTTGCCAGCTCCATGCAGAAGTCCCGGTCGGAAACGCCGTCCAAGCTGTTGCTGCACGGTGCGTCAAAGCCCAGCAGAGAAGCGGTCATGCGGCGGTCGATGGGGTAGGTGGTACCCGCCAGTGCGCCGGAGCCGAGGGGCATAATGTTCATGCGCTTGCTGCAGTCGTTCATGCGGTCGATGTCCCGCAGCAGCATACTGACATACGCCATCAGATGGTGACCGAAGGTGATGGGCTGTGCCCGCTGCAAGTGGGTGTAGCCGGGCATGATCGCCTCGGCGTAGGCTTCCGCCTTCTGCAAAAGCACTTCGACCAGTTCTTTCAGCAGACCGTTCAGCTCTGCGATGGCATCCCGCAGGTACAGGCGGATGTCCACCGCCACCTGATCGTTGCGGCTTCTTGCGGTGTGCAGACGCTTGCCTGCATCGCCGATGCGGGCGGTCAGTTCCGCCTCGATGAACATATGGATATCCTCCGCATCGTTGTCCATCGTCAGCTTGCCGCTTTCGATGTCCGCTTGGATGCCCTGCAGTCCGTCGAGGATTTTTTCTGCGTCCTCGGCGGCAATGATGCCGGTGGCGGCGAGCATTTTGGCGTGTGCCATGCTGCCCTCGATGTCGTGGGCATACATCCGGCGGTCGAAGGGGAGGGAAGTGTTAAAGCTGTTTACACGGTCGTCGGTTTCTTTCTGAAACCTGCCTGCCCATAATTTCATAACGGATCTCCTTAATACCTAAAATGGGAGAGCTTTGTGCAAACTCTCCCAATGTGATTAGTTGTTTTGCTCTCTCTTAGCGTCAAGCAAGGCTTTGATCTTGATCGGCAGACCGAACAGATTGATGAAGCCTGCGCTGTCCGCCTGATTGTAGTCCTGATCTTCGCCGAAGGAGGCGGTGACATCGTCGTACAGGGTGTAGGGGCTGGTCACGCCGGCGTTGATGATGTTGCCCTTGTAGAGCTTGAGTTTGACGTCACCGGTGACAGTCTCCTGCGTCTTGTCCACGAAAGCCATCAGTGCCTGCATGAGGGGAGTGAACCACTGACCGTTGTAGACGACCTCGGCCATCTTCTGGGCAACGGAGGTCTTGAAGTGGGCAGTCTCCTTGTCGATGCAGATGGTTTCGAGGATCTGGTGCGCCTGATAGAGGATGGTGCCGCCGGGAGTTTCGTAAACGCCTCTGCTCTTCATGCCGACCAGACGGTTTTCCACGATGTCGAGGATGCCGATACCGTTCTGACCACCCAGTTCATTGAGCTTTTTGACCATGGAAACGCCGTCCAGTTCCTCGCCGTTGAGCTTGGTGGGAATGCCCTTGTCAAAGTGCAGGGTGATGTAGGTGGGCGTGTCGGGCGCTTTTTCGGGAGTGACGCCCATTTCCAGAATCTTGTCGTACATCGGCTCGTTTGCCGGATCCTCCAGGTCGAGACCCTCGTGGGAAAGGTGCCACAGGTTCTTGTCCTTGGAGTAGTTGGTCTCACGGTTGATCTTGAGGGGGATGTTGTGCGCCTCGGCGTACTCGATCTCCTCCTCGCGGCTCTTGATGTCCCATGTTCTCCACGGGGCGATGATGTCCATCTCGGGGGCGAAGGCCTTGATGGTCAGCTCGAAACGAACCTGGTCGTTGCCCTTGCCGGTGCAGCCGTGGCAGATGGCGTCTGCGCCCTCCGCCTTGGCGATCTCCACGATCCGCTTGGCGATGGCGGGACGGGCAAAGGAGGTGCCCAGCAGGTATTCCTCGTACTTGGCGCCCGCCTTCAGGCAGGGCCAGATGTAGTCCTCGACAAAGATCTTGTTCAGATCCTCGATGTACAGCTTGGAAGCGCCGGTCTTGAGCGCCTTTTCCTCCAGACCGTCCAGCTCGGTGCCCTGACCGACGTCGCCGGAGACGGCGATGACCTCACAGCCGTAGTTTTCTTTCAGCCACGGGATGATGATGGATGTATCCAGACCGCCGGAATAGGCGAGAACGACTTTTTTGTACTGTTTCATGTTGCATTACTCCTTGCGTTTGTTTTTCATAATTATACAGTCCTTATGCAGTTTTGTCAAGGGTTTTTGCATAAAATTCATTAAGAAACGAATAAACGTGGGAAATGTTAAAATTTTCATGCAAAATGAATTTTTCTTGTGTATTCTGCCGATTTGGACAAAAACAATGCAATAAAAATGTATATATATACATTTACTGCACGAAAGACGAAAAAGAACGGCGTGACCTGTCGCAGAACCCTTTACTTTTTTTGTGATTTGTGCTATGATATTCTCTATATTGAATGCGAAGTGGAGGAATACACATGAGCAAAACCTACGTTCCCGCAGGGTACAGGGCGCAGATGTCCTTGTACGAAACGCAGAAAGCCATCGAGGAGACACGCAGCTTCTTTCAGAAAAAGCTGTCCTCTGCGCTCAATCTGATTCGTGTGTCGGCGCCGTTGTTTGTGGCGCAGGAATCGGGTCTGAACGATGACCTGAACGGCGTGGAACGTGCGGTGAGCTTTGACGTGCGGGAAACGGGCGGTACGGCGCAGGTGGTGCACTCCTTGGCGAAGTGGAAGCGCATGGCGCTGAAAAAGTACGACATCCACCCGGGCAAGGGTCTGTACACCGACATGAACGCCATCCGCCGAGACGAGGAGATGGACAATCTGCACTCCATCTATGTGGATCAGTGGGACTGGGAAAAGGCGATCGCCGTCACGGATCGCACCGAGGACTACCTGAAAGCGACGGTCACCGCCATTGTAAACGCCGTTGTGGACACCAAGGAGCATTTGCAGGAGCTGTTCCCGTCATTGCAGTATACCCTTTCCCGGGAGATCAGCTTTATCACGACGCAGGCGTTGGAGGATCTGTATCCTGACCTTACGCCCAAACAGCGGGAGAACGCCTATGTCAAAGAGCATCCCACCACGTTCCTTATGCAGATCGGCGGCGTTTTGCGCTCCGGGCAAAAGCATGACGGACGTGCGCCGGACTATGACGACTGGCAGATGAACGGCGACATCCTGTTTTACAATCCCGTTTTGGACTGCGCCTTTGAGGTGTCCTCCATGGGCATCCGGGTCAGTCCCGAATCTCTGGACAGACAGCTGACCCTTGCCGGCTGTGATGCACGGCGGGAACTGCCGTTCCACAAAGCGCTTTTGAACGGCGAACTGCCGTACTCCATCGGCGGCGGCATCGGGCAGTCGAGACTGTGTATGCTGCTTTTGGAAAAGGCACACGTGGGCGAGGTGCAGGTTTCCATGTGGGACGAGGAGACGATGCGCATCTGCCGCGAAAACCATATCGAAATTCTTTGAGGTGACGTTTATGTTTACGAGAGAAGAAGCGCTTGCGCTGCTGCAAAAATACAACAAGGAGCCTTTCCACATCCTCCACGCCCTGACGGTGGAGGGCACCATGCGCTGGTATGCCGAAACCTTGGGTTACGGTGAGGAAGCGGACTTCTGGGCTTTGGTGGGACTGCTGCACGACGTGGATTTCGAGCAGTACCCCGAACAGCACTGCCTCAAGGCGCCGGAACTGCTGGCGGAGATCTCCGCACCCGAAAACTTTGTCCACGCCGTTTGCAGCCACGGCTACGGGCTTTGCTGTGACGTGGAGCCGGTGCATGAGATGGAAAAGGTGCTCTTTGCGGCGGATGAACTGACGGGGCTGATCGGTGCGGCGGCACGGATGCGCCCGTCCAAGAGCGTTTCGGACATGGAGGTTTCCAGTCTCAAAAAGAAGTACAAGGACAAGAAGTTTGCCGCCGGATGCAGTCGGGACGTCATTGCGCAGGGCGCAGAGCGTCTGGGCTGGGAGCTGTCCGAGCTGATGGAAAAGACCATCTTGGCCATGCGTTCGTGCGAGGAACGTGTCAACGACGAAATGCAGAACTATGCGTGAACGCAGTGCGGAGCGGGTTTTGCTCGCCGTGGGACTGCTGGTCGTTGCGGCGGTGATCGCCTACCAAACGGCGAAAACGCCTTCTCTGTTTCTTGAGGGGAGTACGCCGACGTTTACAGCGTATACTGCCGCCGAAAAAAGCCGATATGCCGTCAATGTGAATGCGGCAACGGTGGAGGAATTGGCGGGTGTGAAATACATCACGGAAACGATGGCGGAAAATATCGTCTCCTACCGCACACAGAACGGCCGCTTCTATGCGGAGTCGGAACTGCTGAACGTGCCGGGAATCGGAGAAGTAACGCTGGAAAAGATTCGCCCGTACATCACACTGGATTGACTGTACAGGGCGGAT
>JBJEQK010000088.1:0-2759 GCA_051881715.1 Acutalibacteraceae bacterium | reverse complement strand
CCAACGATGAAGAAAAACAGCAGATCCGCAAGGCACTGTGCGGGATCATGTATCACATCATCGACAACCACTACCATTTGATCGACCACGACGGCAAGCCCACCACATGGGCTGTATGGGATCCGAATCTGCTCAACCACGACGACAAGTGGGTGTTTGAACGGGGCATCAATTCTTTGGAACTGCTGGCATTCCTGAAGGTTTCCCATCACATATCCGGCGACCCGAAATATGCCGCGCTCTACACGGAATTTGTCCGCAAACACCACTACGCCCTGAATGCATCCCGGCACAAGATTCGAGACGCACACATCTGCCACATCGACGACAACCTTGGCTTTCTCGCATCCCTGACGCTCCTGCGTCTGGAGGAGGATCCTGCGATCCGTGCCCTGCTTCTCTGCGGATTGGAGGATCACTGGCAGTATGAACGCACCGAGCGTCAACCGATGTTCTGTTTTATCCACGCCATTTTTACAGGCAATGATATTGACCTGCTGGAGGGCGTGCAGTCCCTGCGGGAATATCCGCTGGATCTCGTGTTCTATGCAGTGGAAAATTCCAAGAGAAAAGATTTGATATACGATACCGAGCAGGAGGCGTGGCACGAAAGCCCACAGATTCTGCACGCGCTCCCCTTTGATGAGCGCAACATCCGCCGCCCGGACTGCAGCTGCTTTGAACTGGATGCACCCGATCGGCACTACGCAGAGGAAGGCACCTTCTTCCTGCTGCCCTACTGGATCGCCCGATATTATGATATTCTGCGCGAAGCGGAATCATCTGATGATGAATAAAAGAAAGGAAAATTGACCATGACTAAAGAAGAGTACCAAAAGTTTGCAGGCGTTTATGCGCTGATGCTCACGCCCTACAACGACGACCTTACCATCAACTACGAGGTATACAAAGAGTATACCGAGTTTCAGGCCGCAACCGGTGTCGGCCATCTGTTTGCCGTCTGCGGCACCTCGGAAATGGCAAACCTCACTCTGGATGAGCGTGAAAAGCTTGCTGCGCTGACCGTGCAGTATGCCGGCGGCACCCCCGTTTTTGCCACGGCGAATCTGGAGCCCTCCTGGTTCGCACAGGTGGAAGAGGTCAAGCGTATGTCCCAAACGGGTCTGGACGGTCTGATCTTCGTCACCAAAGGTATGCATGACGACCCCGAACGCCAGTACACCTACCTGAGCGAGCTGGCCACCTACACCGATCTGCCTCTTTTCCTGTATGAGTTCCCCGGCATTCAGCCCCACAAGATGGAAGCCGATGTGTACAAGAGACTGGTGGACACGGGTCGTTTTGTCGGTATCAAGGACACCACCTGCACCATGGCTGCAATCCGCGAGAAGATTGCCGTACAGGGCGACTCCAACGTACTGCAGGCCAACATCCCGCTTCTGTTTGAGGCGTGGAAAGCCGGCGCACGGGGCGTCATGGCCACGCCGACCTCCTGCGGCGCACAGCTGTTCCAGAAGATGTGGGACGAATTCACCGCGGGCGATATGGACGCCGCCGAAAAGACCTTCCAGCACATCATCCTTCTGGACAACGCCATTGACAGCGGCTTTAACCGCTCGGCGAAGTATCTGGTGCAGCTTCAGGGCGTGAAGGGCATGAAACCCATCAGCCGCGGAAACCAGACACTCAGCGAAGCGCGTATGGAGTCCATTCGTGTGTATCATGCCTGGGCAAAGAGCAACGGTCTCGCCTATTAAGGAGAATATATGATTGCCGCACGAAACCACCTCCAGCGACTTCTCGGTCTATGTATTGCAGCAGCCATAGTGCTGGGATGTGTTCCGACCGTGGGTGACACAGTGGAAATTCTGACCATGGACGGCGAGGTTTCCGCCTGTGCATCTGCCGGTGCGCATTCTGTGACCACCATTCAAAAAAGCAAATCCGCTTGCGAACCCGAAAAGAAAACCTGTGCCGCCACTGCGAAGTCCTCTGCTGTGCCGTATGTGCTCGACGTCCTCGGGGACGAGATTCAGGCGATTGTGACATACGCGAAGGGACAGGATCCCAACGCAGGAAAATCCGTCGAGGAAAAAGGGCAAAACACCAAGAGCAATGTTGCGCTGACGGTGATTTTTCTTATTAAGAATTCCAAGCCGGTTCGTTCCCTGCGCTTTGAGCTGTTGCCCTACGGCAGTCAGGAGAATGTATACGAGCTTTGCGTGTTCTACAAGACGCTGTTTGACAAGCAGGAGCAGGTATACCGCTCTGGTGTGCTGCACGACTACAATTCCGAGACCATCTACACCGTGGACGGCACCGGGATCCTCGGCATCGGATATGATTTCAATTTTGATTTTAATGAATTTTCTTCCTCTACCGACCCGTGGCAGCGGGATTTCGGGTTTTGCAAGGGATACGATCAACTCGCGTTTCTGATCGGAGATGTGTACGATACCATCCGCGTCCCCTTCACCTACGACGGCAAGGACTGGATGATCCAGATTTGGAAAGGTACCTATTCCTACAATATGCTCGGTGCGGAGATCGGCATCTACAACAAGCCCACAGATCGGCAGGCGCTGTACTATGACTGCGCCGCCGATCCCGAGCGCATGGAGATGGCTTTCACCGTGTATTTGGACGGTGAGGAGCTGGTTTCCGCGCCGATGGAACTGAAATGGTGGCAAACCAAATTTACCTATCATATGCTGGTTGATCCCGATTCCCTTGCACTTTCCGCAACCATCAAATTTCCCAGCAAAGGCATGATGCAAGCCTTTGCCGAAAGTCTGTCA
>JBJEQK010000087.1:0-2770 GCA_051881715.1 Acutalibacteraceae bacterium | reverse complement strand
CCGACGAGGCTACGCCTCGCCACCCTCCCTCGCAGGGAGGGCTTCCGCTTAGCAACCTTAAGCTTTCGCTGGACTTTTCGACAGTCTGACCCCGTGCAACTTTTTGCACGGGGTCAAAAAACGTTAGCCGGCTAACGAATTATGTTCAATGTACGAAGCCTCCATTCTGCCTACTCCGTGCGGGGTGGATGCTGCGCAAATTTTGCACGGGGTCAGCCGTGTCGCTGTTGGTATGGGACAGGCAGCCTGCGTCCTTTTCTTTTGCCCGAGAATGTGGTATGCCGAAGGCAGCACCGCAGAATCGGGATGTGCGGTGCTGCCTTTGATTTATTTGCCTGCCATCAAACGCCGGAACGTGTCCGCCCATGCCCCTGCCAGTGCACCTGCACCTTTGACACCGCACACGACGCCGCCGATCGGAGCGATCAACGGTGCGAACAGCAACAAGGGAACGAACACACATGTCAGCATTGGCGTGCAAACCATTCCATAGGCAAATCCCCCGACAAACCCCACGATAAGTTCTACGGGCAAGAGCGGAAGCAATCCTATTCCCGCCAAAATGGAAAGCACCCTGTCCTTGGCAGTCAAGGACTTGTACTCCCTATCGTTCAGTACATCCAAGTCGGCTCTGTACAGCGCCTTGCCGTCATAGCGCACGATGTATGTCGCACAGCCGGCGGCGGCTGTCGTCACCAGCGCCCCTTCCCCCTCGGTGATTTCCATGCGGTCGGCAAGGAGGGTCGTTGTCCCGTTCTCGACTTTTTCGAGCGTAAACAGATCCTCGGGCAATTTCTCCATTCCCGAGAAGTAAAAGCGCAGGGCGGCACCCTCGAGCGCTTTCCCCTTGGGTGAGAGCAGGCGCAGAGATTCCGACGGGAACGCCGTATCCATTTCCCAGTTTTTCTCTATACTATGTCGGCTCTCGGTGAACGCCGCCGTCGGTGTGCCGTCCGCAAGGACAAATGCGCCCTCTGCGAAGCAAAACTCCACCTTCCGTGCCTGTTCGGGCAAGCAAAGTGTCGCCAGCGTTTTGCCCTCGGCCAGCGCCCGTGTGGCGAAATCCGCCATCGTCCCGGTATATGACTGCGTTTGCTCTTCCTGTATGGCAAAGGCTGCATCTTCCGCTCCCATCTGTACATCGGCCGGCAGGATAAAGTACAACAGCGCATTGCTTTCCGCCTCGTCGTATACATAGCCCCATCGGACGGAATCGAGGGGGTCAACCTCTTCCTCGGCAAAGCAGGGCATCAAGCTCACCATCGCCAAACAAACGGCAAGCGCCACGGACAGGAATCTTTTCCAGATTTTCTTCATGCATTTTCCTCGCTTTCTTTCTTGAAGTACAAGAAAAGTATAGAGAAATCATCCTTAAGATTCAATGGATGAAAGATTAAGTAACGCTTAAGAATCAATTAACGCCCCTGACCGCAGTCAAGGGCGCAGCTTCGCAAATTTTTAAAAGGTATATTCCTTGTAGGTTTTGCCGTCCATGTCCTTCCACGCAAAGTGCGTGTCCTCCAGCGTCATATAACCATGCGCCGAACCGGCTTTCGGAATGGAGACGGAACCGGGATTGAAAATAAAGTTCTCGCCGCACTCGTCCCATGTCGGGATATGCGTGTGCCCGTGCAGGAGGATGTCGCCGTCCCGGAGCGGCGGCATGGCGTCCTTGTGGAAGCGGTGCCCGTGGGTCACGAAGAGCATCCTCTCCCCCAGCGGGATCAGCGCATAGTCCGCAAGGCAGGGAAATGTCAGCACCATCTGATCCACCTCCGCCTCACAGTTGCCCCGCACGCAGAAAATATCCCGGCTGTGGGCGTTGAGCATTTCGATCACCGCCTTGGGCGCATATTCCTGCGGCAGGTCGTTGCGCGGACCGTGGTACAGCAGGTCGCCCAATAAAAGCAATCTGTCCGCCCCCTCCGCTTCAAAGCGTTCCAGCATTTTGCGGCACCAGTAGGCGGAGCCGTGTATATCCGATGCGATCATCCATTTCATGTCGTTTCCTCCTTACGCCAGCAGTTCCCGCAGCCCGCCGGAAAACAGTGTCCAAATGCTGTTTCGCAGTGCTTCGCTGTCCTTCCATTCCCCTTGGATAATGCGCTTGGCAAAGATCCCGGCGGCATCCAAAATATAGGTCCACAGGCATCGTGTGTCCATCTTTTTGCGGATCCCGTACAGGGAATCCACCTGCAAGACCGCCTTTGCAACCTCCGAAAAGCAGGTGTAATCCTCCTTCTGCGCTTTGGGAATGTGGTCGGAATCCCGGTACGCAAAGTAGAACAGCGTCCGTTCCCCGGCGCGCACAAGAAAGCCGAAATAGATGTCCCAGAGCATACGTATGTACTGCATGGTGGAATCCGCCGTCTCCCAGTCGGGCAGCTTTTTCCCCGTGAACAGCGAAGCGATCTGCGCATTCACCTGCGCATAGCAAGCCGCAAGGAACGCCTCCTTCGTGCGGAAATGACTGTACACGAGCCGTTCACTCGTCCCCGCCTTGGCAGCCGCCTTCGCCATGGAAAAATTCTCCAAGCCGTTTTGCGCCACAAGAGAGATCGCCGCATCCATGAGTTTTTGCTTTTTGCCCTGATTCATGAAACTCCTCCTTGTACAGTAACCACTGCATATTGTTTTCATTATAGCCCGCCCTCCCCCGTTCGTCAAGTCCGCACTTGTGTTTTCTGTGCGCAGGCAGTATAATAAATGTAAAGAAAAAGACTAACTATTAAATGTCAAGCGCAAAAATGAAGTTTTCCAGAAAGAGTCC
>JBJEQK010000086.1:0-12352 GCA_051881715.1 Acutalibacteraceae bacterium | reverse complement strand
GACCATGACCCCAACGGCTTACTGTACGTTTTGAAACAGGATTCGGAACGGATCCAAAAGAAAGCAAGAGAGAATTTTGCGCTCTCTCCTCCCCAGCCTTACAAGGAAGTGCAGCCGCTGGTCATCCGGGCGAATGTGGGCGATGTGGTAAAGGTAAATTTCCACAACAAGCTCCGGCGCAGAGCTTCGATCCATGTGCAGGGACTGTGCTACGATGTGCGCACATCCGACGGAGCCAGTGTGGGATTTAATCCAGACACAACAACAAACGATTTTATCCAATACACCTGGTACGCAGAAAGGGAAGGCGTATTTCTCTTTTCAGACCTTGCGGATCCCCGCGGCAGCGAGGAGGCCACAAATGTGCACGGTCTGTTCGGCGCCATTATTGTAGAGGCTGCCGAATCCAGCTGGTTTGACCCCGTCACCGGCGAAGAACTGCAAAGCGGACTCTTTGCAGATATTTATCATCCGGTGCATCCGGCCTTCAGAGAATATGCTGTGTTTTTCCATGACGAATTGGAGATCTTGAACAAGGACGGTTTGCCGCCCCTGGATCCGCACACAGGACTTCCCAGCGGGACAACGGCAATCAGCTACCGTGCCGAACCCATGCGAAATCGACTGCCCTTGATGCACGATGAAAACCACACCGTCACCGACGAGGACATTTCCATGAGCTCTTGGGCTTACGGAGATCCCGCACCGCCGATTTTGAAAGCCTATGTCGCAGACCCTGCAAAGATTCGGCTCATTCACGGCGGCATTAAAGAAACCCACGTGTTCCACCTGCACAACCACCAGTGGAAACAGGCGCTGAAGGATTCACGCTCTACAATTATTGATTCGGTATCCATCAGTCCGCAGGAATGCTTCACACTCGATATCTTATACAGTGCGGGCAGCTCTAACGGCATGATCGGCGATGCGATTTTCCATTGCCATCTGTACCCGCACTTTCACGAGGGAATGTGGACTTTCCTGCGCGTTTTCGACAGACTGCAAAAGGGTGGAGACTTCTATCCCGACGGCACGCCCATCGAACCCTTGATGCCTCTGCGCGACCGCCCGCTCCCGCCCGAGAAAGACGAGCTGCATCCCGGGTATCCCAATTTTATCCACAGCACCTTCGGGGAACGCCCCTCCCAGCCGCCGTTGGGTATCCTCACCGCGGAGGGTGAAAACAAAATAGAGCCGACCCCCTTGGAAAGGGCAAACTTTGTGCCGGATTTCGCACCCGGTGCGCTCTACACGTCCACCTGTCCCTGCCATGCCGATGAAGATGTCAAGGTATTTGAAATTGCCGCCGTGCAGGCAAAGATCGTCTACAACCGCTATGGCTGGCACGACCCGCAGGGACGTTTCTTCGTTTTGAAGGAAGAAATCGAAAAATACGGAACACTGGATAACTATATCCAAAAAATCGAATGCGGTGAAATTCACCCGGAACCCCTGGTCATCCGAGCCAATGCGGGGGACTGTATCGAGATCCGCTTTACCAACCTTTTGCCTGAGTTTATAGAAGGAAGCCCGTTTCAGATGAAAACACTGACGGACATCGTGGGCTATCATATCCATTTGGTCAAGTTTGACACCATCGTATCCGACGGCTCGGCAAACGGTTGGAACAATCTCGCAGGCGCACGACAATACGAAACGCTGATCGAGCGCTTTTTTGCCAACGAGGAACTGCACACCGTCTTTTTCCACGACCACCTGTTTGCGAATATGCATCAGCAGCACGGCTTGTTCGGCGCATTGATCGTGGAACCGGCGGGTGCGGAATTTGTCGATCCCCGCACAGGTCTGCCGCTTCGATGCGGCACGAATGCAGTCATCCGTACCAAAGACGGAAAAGCTTTCCGGGAGTTTGCGCTGTTCCTGCATGATTTTGCGCTTCTGTTTGATAAAGACGGTCATGCGCTCAATCCCCCGGAGCATCCCGGTTCCGATGACGACCCGGGCGTTATGGGCATCAGCTATCGGTGCGAGCCGATGCGGGAACGGATCAAGATCAAAGACCATCCGTCGCATATCTTCTCGTCCCATGTCTACGGCGATCCCGCAACGCCCATTCTCGAAACCTATCCCGGCGACCCGATTGTCATCCGGCTTCTGGACGGTGCACACGAGGAACAGCACATCTTCAATATTGAAGGAATGCCTTGGAAAAAGGAGATCACCAACCCCGACTCCCCCTTGGTTCAGGCGCAGACTATCGGCATTTCGGAGGCGTTTAACCTGCGCGTCGACGAGCCATATGCGGCCGGCGACTATCTCTATTATTCCGCAGGAATAGACGACCTGTGGCTTGGACTTTGGGGCATTATCCGCGCTTACGACAAGCCCCATGCCTGTCTGCTTCCCCTTTGCGGCAAAGGCAAGCCCATCCCCTGCTTTACGCCTGACGAGAATGCGGTTGTCCGAAAATTTGAAATTGCAGCAATTCAGAAGCGAATAGAGTATAACCGTTACGGTGACCATGACCCGGACGGTCTGCTTTTCGTTCCTCTGTCGCAGGTTCGGGACGTTCAGCGCGGAAAAACAGAGCCGAAGCCGCTCATTCTGCGGGTCAACGCAGGCGACTGGATCGAAATCACCCTGCACAATCTGTTTGACAAGCCGGTGCCGTATTTTGATTATCCGTCGGTACCGCTGGATCTGCCCCATGTTCCGTCGTGCAGCGTGTCTCTGAATCCGCAGTTTTTGAAATATGATCCCGTCCGCTCCTCGGGATTAAATGTAGGATATAACAAAATCGAGCAAACAGTCCCGCCCGGCGGAACCATAAAATATCTGTGGCACGCCGACAAGGAATACGGCACCTGTCTGCTCACCTCCTTCGGCGACTTGATAAACCACCGCTATCACGGTCTGTTCGGGGCAATCCTTATTGAGCCGCCATCGTCCAAGTATTATCACACCCACCGCCCGACGGAGGAAAACCACGCAGATCAGGCTGTTATCTGTGCGCCGGGTGTGGAGAGCTTCCGTGAGTTTGTTCTGTTCGCACAAAACGGCTTACGCTTGCTGGACAAGGACGGCGTTCTGATCAAGACCGCTGAGGAAGGCAATGACGGCGGCGGTGCGCACGGAGGAATCGACCATGAGGACACGGGCGAAAAGGGGTACAACTACCGCTCCGAACGCTTTTTCAACCGATTGAAGCGTGTGCCTTTGGTGCACAAGGTCTTTGACTCCAAAGCGCACGGCGACCCCGCAACTCCGCTGTTCACCGCCTATACGGGCGAGCGAGTCATCATTCGCTACCTGATGCCCTGCGACAAGCCGAGAAACATCGGTTTTCTGGTGCACGGTCATCAGTGGCGCACACAGCCCGACAATCCCCTGTCCAACGTGGAAGCGGTCAAGGGTGCGATCAGTGTCGGCAATGTTTACAATCTGGAGCTGTTGTGCAGAAATTTCAACTGTGCGGGGGATTATCTGTACCGCTCAGGTTCTCTGCGCTGGGATGTGGAATCCGGGATGTGGGGGATCCTTCGTCTGAAGTCCCACTCCCTGCGGGAGCATTGCAAAAAAGCCTGCCGCACGGTTTGGCATAAATGTAAAAAGGTTTTGCAGAATAACTAAAAAACAGTAAAAAGCACACCAGTCGTACGCCATGTGCGATTGGTGTGCTTCGCTGTAAACGATAGTTTCATTTTAAAAGTACAGGGTTCGAGAGACAGCACTATCGGGAGACGTATTTCAACGGGTTCGTTACCACGCCGTTAACGATCACCTCAAAGTGCAGATGCGGTCCGGTGGAATTGCCGGTGGAGCCGATGGAGGCGATCTGCTGTCCCGCTGTGACCTGCTGTCCGACACGCACGCGGATGGAGCCGTACACGCAATGGGCATACCGTGTTTTGACGCCGTTGCCGTGGTTGATCAAAACCTGCTGTCCGTAGCTGTTACCGGTGGAGCCTGCGATCTCCACAACGCCGGAGGCGGCGGCAACGATAGGCTTGCCCAGTGCACCGCTGGTGGTGATATCCAGTCCCTTGTGTCCGTTGTTACCGAAATACTGGCTGATCATGCGCGCAGTGGGGCACGGCCAAATAAAGCCCTTGGCTGAGAACGTACCGCCGTAGTAGCCGGCTGTGCCCGCCTTGGCTGTGCCGACCTCGACCTTTTCCGTAACGGGTTCCTTGATGGTCACGCGGTCGATCTCTTCCCAGTCGTAGATCTGTCCGTCCACCGTTGTCACGCTGATCGTCACCTGATCCACGCCCTTTTCGCCCTGCCGAATGACACGGCGGTCGCCGGAAAACAGCTTGGAATTGGTCGTGGTTTCTGTTTTGTAGTCCACCTCTTCGGTGCGTACCTCCAGCACGGTGACCTTGGGGGTGACATATTCCACTTCCTTGGCAACCAGCATTCGGGAGCCAACAAGGATTGTATCGCCCAGTTCGGGGTTCAGCGCCTTTAATTCACTGACCGTCAACCCGTGGATCGCCGCAATGCGGGAAAAGGAATCGCCCGACTGTGCGACATAATACTTGGCAGGTTCTTTGACCGTAGCAAGTTTCTGTTCAAGCTTCTCGGCATCCCACATGGAGTTGCTGTTGTCCGGGTACAGTCCCTGCACATAGTCCACTGACTGCACAAAGCCCACCGTTGCGCCGGACGGCACATTTTCCTCCCTGTCGAGAATGGCATTGAAAACACTGCGGGCATCATTTTCGTTCTTGACGGAACACAAAAATTCCCCGTCGATAAACACCCCGCAGGCGTTGGTGATGTTGGCGTCCGACGCCTGAATCAGATTGTCGCTCAGGATGGTGGTATCGACCAGCTTGTTGACCGAGACCAAAGACAACTCATATTTCGGCGTTTCCAAAAGGTCGGCTCGCTCCGCCTCATCCATGCCGACGGAAAGCTTTTCCACCGCCAGATTTCGCGCTTGCAGATAGACGGATTCGTTGGAGATATAGCCGATCGTCTCGCCGCCGTAGATCACCTTGAGCGCATAGGTAAACTCTGACCACTGGTGAATTTCCAGCACCAGCACAATCGCCATCAACACGGGCAAGACTGTGTTGAATGCCGCGCGGAAAAAGCGCCGATGTTTTTGGAACGCCTTGGCGATATAATGAAACAGTACGGAAAACCACGTGGCCGTACTCTTTTTAAACGCTTTGTGCAGATGCGCGGATGCACTGTGCATCTCTGCGCGCAGATATTTCCACTCCCGACGGAAGTTTTTTGCGGAACGCACAACAAAAAAGTCAACGGCGGCAAAGAGAATGTAGAGCCAGGAAAAAACGGCATAAAAAGGCTTGCGCAGTGCATAAGCCGCTCTGCGCACCCAGTGGCGCACATGGAAGCGGGTCATCAAGCCGAAATAGGCTATTCGTTTGTACACGTTTCGCACCTCCGTTCTTTCTCGCATATGGAGTATTATATCAAAAAAAATCGTTTAGGGCAAGTCTTTCTTTCCGGCAGGGGAATCAATTCATGCCGCTGCTGCCAATTTTTGCAAACAGCTTTTCTACCGCCGCACACAGCGCCCTGTGCTCCGGTGCGGACAGATTCGGATCCTCCCGCAGCAGCTTTTCCGCCGCTTCGCCCGCCTCATGGACAAGCTCCGTTTGCTCTAACATATCGGCGATCTTCATCTGCGGCAGACCGTGCTGTCTGGCACCGAAAAAGTCGCCGGGACCGCGCATTTTCAGATCTTCGTCCGCAATGCGGAAGCCGTCGTTGGTTTTCGTCATGATCCGCAGGCGGCGCAGCGCTTCGTCGTTTTGTGCGTCGGAAATGAGAATACAGCTGGATTCCGCCTGTCCTCTGCCGATGCGTCCGCGCAGCTGGTGCAGCTGGGAAAGTCCGAAGCGCTCCGCATTTTCGATCACCATGATCGCCGCATTGGGCACATCCACGCCCACCTCGATCACGGTGGTGGAAACAAGAAGCTGTATGTTTCCATCCACAAAATTCCGCATGACTTCTTCCTTGTCCCGCGGCTTCATGCGCCCATGCATCAGCCCCACCGTATACCGGTGAAACGGTCCCTCCTGCAGCTGTGCGGCATAGTCCTGCGCCGCCGCCAAGGGCAGTTCTCCCTCCTCGACCAAGGGGCAGACAATGTAGCCCTGCATCCCCTTGTCGAGATGTTTTTTCACATAGTTCCAGACCCGTTCCCGCTTTTCCCCGGTGACGGCATAGGTCTGCACCGGCTTTCTCCCGGGCGGCAGCTCGTCCAGCACGGACACGTCCAGATCGCCGTAGATCATCAGCGCAAGGGTGCGGGGAATCGGCGTCGCCGACATGACGAGCAGATGCGGATTGTCTCCCTTTTCGCCCAGTGCGGCTCTCTGCTCCACACCGAAACGATGCTGTTCGTCCGTGATGACCAAGCCCAATCTGTGAAAAACCACCTCGGGTGTGATCAGGGCATGGGTACCCACCAGCACATGGATCTCCCCGCTTTGCAATGCGGCGTAAATCTTTCGTTTCTCCGACGCCTTTGCGGAGCCGGTCAACAGGGCGATGCGGATATCGCTATCCTCGAAAAAAGCGGACAGCGTCTTGAAGTGCTGCATGGCGAGGATCTCCGTCGGCGCCATGAACGCACACTGCATCCCGTTTTGCACCGCCAAGTACACTGCCGCCGCCGCAACGGCGGTTTTGCCCGAGCCCACATCCCCCTGCAAAAGACGGTTCATCGGCACATTGCGCGCCATATCCGCCGCGATCGCCTGTACCGCTCTGCTTTGCGCGCCTGTGGGTACAAAGGGCAAGGTGTTTAAAAACGCCGCCGTACAGTCGTTCTGCGCCACACATTCCGTCTGTGCACGGTTGCGTGTGCGCATACTGCGCATGGACAGGGTGAGCGTCAGCAGTTCCTCAAAGATCAGCCTGCGGCGTGCATGATCGGCGTAGTCCGCATCGGGCGGAAAATGGATGTTGTACAAGGCATCCCGAATGCCGCAAAGGCAATATGTATCCCGGATGGACTGGGGCAGTGTTTCCGCACACTGCGCCGCACAATGCTCCAATGCCGCAGAAACCAGACGCTCCACGGTACGGCTGGAAAGTCCCTCGGTCAGGCGGTAGACAGGATGGATGCGTTCTGCCGACTGCGGCTTTTCCGCCATGGGAGAGACCATCTCTTTTTTCCACAGATTGCCGCTGACCCGTCCGAAAAACAGGTATTCCTCCCCCGTCTCCAGCTTTTCTGCAAGGAAGCGGTTGTTGAAAATCGTGATCTGCATCAAGCTTTTGCCATCGGTAACATCCGTTTTAAACACAGTCATGCCCTTGCGGATGCGCACACCGATGGGTTTGCGATCCACCACGGCGCGCACACAGCAAGTCTCGCCGATGGCGGCTTGCTCGATGGTGCGAATATTTGTCCAATCCTCGTAGGCGCGGGGATAAAAATGCAGCAAGTCGCCGACGGTACAAACGCCGAGCTTGCGCAGAAGCACGGCACGTTTCTCCCCAACGCCCTTGAGATACTGAATATCCGTTTGCAGATCCATAGCTATCCTCTTTGACCGACTTGCTCGGCCATATCGTCGATTTTTATGTCGTATACATTTCCGTACTCCAGCGCCTTTTCCAGCACACGCCACGGCGCATCGGTGTGCACGTGCACCTTGATCCTGCCCTGCTGTGACACGGCCGTGCCGCAGTCGCCGCACAGGGAAAGAAAATGTTGCAGTTCCGCCGTTCCCGCAGCCGGCTGTTTCTGTCGGATCCAAAGCTCTGTGCAGTACTTGTAGCCGGGTTCCGTTTTCCCCACATCGACTTTATCCGAAAAGGTCTGTACCGTATAGGTGCCGCCGAACCGCCGGGCAAAGGCGTGCAGAACGAGCAAATATCCGTACCCGCCGGCGTCCACCACCTGCGCCTTTTGCAGCTGCGGCAGCATGGCAGTCGTTTTCTGCAAGCCCTGCAAAGCCCCTGCACAAGCCGCAGTGATGACTGTCTGCACCGTTTTCTTCGGCACTGCCTGTGCCGCATCGGCGGCATAGCGCGCAACGGTCAGGATCGTGCCCTCCTGCGGGTCGGGAACAGAATCCCATGCGCAGTCCGCCGCCGCAGACAGCGCATCCGCCAGCATCTCGCCGCCTGCCGTAACGGCTTTGTGAAAACAAGCCGAAATGCCTCGGAACAGTAAAGAAAGCATGATCCCGGAATTGCCCCGTGCTTTTTCCAGCAGGGCAGAGGCGACCCTGTCGGACACATCGGACAGCGCATCCGCCGACGAAGCCGTCAGCTCCAGCACACCGGACAGGGTGCGCAGCATATTGGTGCCCGTGTCGCCGTCCGGGACGGGAAACACGTTCATGGCATTGAGCTTGTTTTGGTGCGCGCACAGCAACGTGTGGGCATCCCGCACCGCATCGAGATATTGCATCCCCGTGATCATGGTTCATGCCTCCGTTTCAAAGGAAGTATGTCCCACGTGCGGAAAAATATGCGCGCGTCAGAAGTGCCAGTCCTCGATGTCCTCATACAGGTCGCCGTACCGGGCGTCCTGTGTATTTTGCAGTTCCTTGACGCTCGCCACGATTCCCTTGCGGAAACACAGCGGCACAAAGGGCATATCCTGCTTGAAAGCTTCCATGAATGCGTTGAAGTTGATCTCCCCCGCAAGGAAGCTGTAATAGGCGTCCGCCGCCGTTCGTGCCCAAATACCGTGCGCCATGGCGCCGGAACCGCCGAAAAAGGCATCCATGCTCATGTTGGCAGACAGCGCCACCTCACCCACGTACAGATCGAAATGCCCCAGCTCCACCTCGGTCAAAAACTTTTCCGAAGGCATAGCGGTGATATTGACCTTGATGTTCAGCGTCTTGAGTTTTTTGGCGATCTGCTGCGCCGTCATCCATTTGAAATTGTTGTCCTCAGGGACGATCAGTGTGAAGTTCAGGCTGATTCTCCCGTTGTTGCGCACACCATAGCTGTTGATTTTGTCAAAGCCGGCTTCCTCCAAAATCTCCTGCGCCGTCTTTTCCCCCTTTGTCCACTCGCCCTCATAGGCGGACGCCTCCGTCCAGAGGGGGTTAAAGGGCGTGTGGGTCACGGTCGCGTGTCCCTGAAACGCCACGTTCAGGATATCCTCCCGGTCGATGGCCGCTTCGATCGCCTGCCGCACCGCCGGGATCGCCAGCGCGGAGTCATCCTGATTCATGCCGAGATAGACCAGATTGTTCATGGGGTATTCGGAGATGGTCGCATTCACACGGGTATATTTTCCGCTGGACAGGTCGTCAAAGGCAAAGCTGATATTGCCGATCTCCAGACTGTAGAACAAGGCGGAGGAATCCGTCACATTGACCAGCTGAATGGTGGTCATGGTGGGGAAAAAGCCTTTGAAGCGGTCGTTGAAAGCAACGAGCTCGGGATCGGCTTCATTCTCCGCATACTGCAAAATATAGCGGCCGCTCCCCACAGGCACGACCTTGTCGGTGCTTTTGATCTTTTGGCTGTCGTCCTCCTCGTCCTCCATCGCCTCTGCCGCACGCTCTCTGTCCTCGGCAGAGGTGCCGGTTTTGATGATGGGGAAGTCGAGACACGCCACGGCATACGGGTCGGGCGATGCCAGCTGAAAGAGCAGCACATTGTCCCCCGCCGCCGATGCAGACTCGATGTTGGAGAGCCGTGCTTTATATACCGCCGACTCCTTGGCCGCATCAAAGGAATAGAGGATATCCGTCACGCTCATGAGCGTACCGTCCGTGAAGCGCACGCCCGTATTGACGGACACGGTCACCGTCAGTCCGTCCGTCAGATATTCCTTGGCCAGCAGCGGCTTCGCCTCGAAATTTTCACCCACGGTGAACAGGCTGTCGTACATCAGCGTAGACAGCTGTCGGTTCATGGCGCTCTTGGCCTCAAAGGGATCGAGGCTGTCCGCCTTGGCATAAGGCAGACGCAGATCGTTGTAGCGGATGGTTGCGCTGTTTACCTCTGTGGACACCTGCGTCTGCGTCGAAACGTCCTCGGTCGTCTCGCCGCATCCCGCCAGTGCGAGCAGCAGCGCTGCCGCAAGAAACAGCGCTGTACACTTTTTGAAAGCGGAAAAGGTCATGTATTTTCACCTGCCAGATCGAGAATGATTTTGCCCGCCATGAGCATCCCTGCCACCGGCGGCACAAAGGGCACACTGCCCGGAAGTCCCCTGCGTTCGGTTTTTTCGCCCACGGACTGCGGCTTGCGGGGAGGCTCGTCCGACCACACCACATTCAGCTTCGGCACGCCTCGCTGACGAAGTTCATAGCGCATCACCTTGCACAGCGGACAGACGCTGGTTTTGTAGATATCGGATATGCGCAGGCGGGACGGGTCCAGCTTGTTGCCGGTGCCCATGCAGGAAAGGATCGGCGTTCCGCTGTGCCACGCACGCACTGCCAGATCCAGCTTGGCACTCACCGTGTCGATGGCGTCGGCGATATAGTCATAGGGCTGCGTGAAAAAGGAATCCGCATTTTCGGGCAGATAGAAATCGCTGATGATCTGCACATCACATTGCGCCCAAATGTCCAAAAGCCGCTCTTTGGCAACCTCCGTTTTCAGTCTGCCCGCCGTGGAGGACAGGGCGTAGAGCTGTCGGTTGCGGTTCGTCTCGCTGACTGTGTCGTTGTCCACCAGCGTCAGGTGCCCGACACCGGCGCGGCAAAGCGCCTCCGCCGTATAGGAACCCACACCGCCGAGACCGAACAGGATCACCCGGCTGTTGTGCAGCTTCTCTATCGCCGCTTCTCCCAAAAGCATTCCCGTGCGGTAAAACTGCTCCTGCATTGCGCTCATCCTCCCAGTATAATGTGTTATTATACTATATCTTGTGGGAAACTGCAAGTGAAAAATACAAAAAGTGCCGCCGTATAAAACAGCGACACCGTTTTTGCGTATGAAAACACGCCTCAGCGCAGCATCTCCCTGCGCATTTTTTGCAGGATGGCTTTCTCCTTTCTCGAAACCTGCACCTGCGATATGTGCAGGATCTCCGCCGTTTGCGTCTGCGTCAAGCCCTTGAAAAAGCGCAGTTCGATAAGTTTGCGTTCCTTCTCGTTCAGAGAATCCAACGTGGTATACAATGACAGCGTATCCTCGATCTTCGTATCCGGCGACGGGACGGGAATGTCCGCCTGCATTTGTTCCTCTTCCGATTCAAAGGTCAGGGATACCGCCGGCAGAGCGGCATTGAGCAGGAATGCCGTCTGCGCCGTATCACAGCCGATCTCCTGCGCCAGTTCGCTGATGGTCGGTTCCCTGCCGAGCTGTGCGGTGAGGGTCTCCTGTGTGTGCAAAACATGGCGTGCCTTTTCCTTGAGACTGCGCCCGACCTTGACGGTGCCGCCGTCTCGGAAGATACGCCGAATTTCCCCCAATATTGTCGGGACGGCATAGGTCGAAAAGGCGAAGCCCTTGCTCTCGTCAAATCCGTCCGCCGCCTTGCAAAGACCGACGCATCCCGCCTGAAACAAGTCCTCATACTCCACGCCCCTGCCCTTGAATCTGCCTGCACAGGCGTGGACAAGGCCGATGTTCTGCTCGATGACCTGATTGCGTTCTTTAAGCATCATCTCGACCGCTGATCCGTTTATACAATGTCACCGTTGTACCCTTGCCCACTGCGGAGCGTACCCGTACTTTGTCGCAAAAGCTTTCCATGACGGCGAAGCCCAATCCTGCCCGCTCTCCCCCGAGGGTCGTAAACAGCGGTTCCCTCGCCTGCGCCACGTCTGCGATACCGCACCCCCTGTCCCGAATCTTCACGCAGAACATTCCTTGAGGATAGACGGATGCGCTTATGTAAATTTTGCCCACGGATTCCCGGTAGGCATGGACGATGCAATTCGTCACCGCTTCGCTGACTGCCGTGCGCAGGTCTGCCAATTCCTCCACCGTCGGATCCAGCTGTGCCGCAAAGGCGGACACCACTGCCCGTGCAAACGCTTCGTTCACGGAGCGGCTCTCAATTTCCAGTTTCATGGTTTGCAAAGCTTTCATGTTGTTATCCTTTCTTCTCCACAATGTTCGCAATTTTGCCGATCCCGGACAGCTGCATCACACGCTGTACGGCGCCGGACATCCCGGAAAGCTCCAGTCTGCCGCCGTAGACCGACAGGGTTCTGAACCGTCCCATGACAAGACCGACACCGGAAGAGTCCATAAATGTTACTTTGGAAAAATCGAGGCAAAGCACCTCCGGCTTGTCCGCGGCGATACGCTTGTCAATATCCATGCGGATGGGTTCGGCACAATGGTGGTCGATATCCCCGATCAGATACGCTGTCAGTTTGTGCCGCTGTTTTTTAAATTCAACAGGCATTGTACTTCCTCCTCGTATAATAAAAGTAGTAGTTTTTAGAGTTCCTCTCCAAGAACTATG
>JBJEQK010000085.1:0-41920 GCA_051881715.1 Acutalibacteraceae bacterium | reverse complement strand
CTTATCTTTGCCCTCTGTCCGCAAGCTATCCCCCAACTTTCCGTGATGAACCAAATTTTTTGCGATACTGAAGCAGAGGAGGGATAGAATGAAAAATTTGTTAAAATCCGTTCTTGCTGCACTTTTGTGTTTTTTAAACGTGTTCCTCGGCATTGCGAACCTACCTTTGCATCCGACAAAGGAACTGGACAGGAGCAAGTTCACGGACGAGCCGGTTTTCGCCGATGAATTTAACGGGACTGCCCTCGACAAAACCGTTTGGAGCGGTCACCTGCAGGACAGCGGCACATTCCTGCGCAAGGGCGGATACTGGAATCAGCAGATGCTGTCCGTGCAAGACGGCGCACTGCACATCCGCACGGCATACTGTGCGCAGGGGTTGGACGGCGGTCCTGCCGGCTGGTACTCCGCCGCCATCGACACCAACGGGAAATATCTGCAAAAGTACGGCTACTTTGAGTGCCGCTGTATTCTGCCCAAGGGCGTGGGACTGTGGAGCGCATTTTGGATGCAGTCCAACACTATGGGGGACACGACCCTCGGCGGGGTGAACGGGGCGGAGATCGACGTGATGGAAAGCCCGTACTGGTACAAGCCCCTTTACCGCAACACCACAAAGCATACCATCCATATCGACGGCTACGACGACGCCCACCGCTCGAAAGGCTCCGACAACTACCGCATCAGCGGTGACCCGTACAGCGAGTTCCACACCTACGGCGTGGAATGGAACGAGAAGGAGTATATTTTCTACATCGACGGCAAGCAGACCTTCCGCACCGATTTCGGCGGCGCATCACAGGTGGAGGAGTATATGCTGCTGTCCGTGGAGGTCGGCGGTCAGAACGGTGTTCCCGCCGAAAGCTGGGCAGGCCCCTCCATTGAGGAAAACGGCGCAGTGCCGATCACGGATTTTGTCGTGGACTATGTCCGGGCATATGCATATAAATAATCATCCATATAAAGAAAAGACAGACAGCTGCGATTGGTTCGCTCTGTCTGTCTTTTGTGTTGACTTAAAAGCCGTTGAGGTGGCTGCGCTGCATGGCGCCGAGGATTTTGTAGCGCACATCCTCGTAGTCCTTTTCGAGGGCGGTCAGCAGTTCCTTGACGTTCTGCCGCTCGGTCACGCCGTCGGCGGGGCACTTGCTTTTGACCACGGGCAGGTTCTCTTTTCGCACGACCCGTGCGCAGTCGCTTTCCCGGGCGAACACCATGGGGCGGATCATGGTCAAGTCCTTGCGGGACAGGTAGGTGACGGGGGAGAAACAGCCGATGCGTGCTTCGTTGAGCAGGTTCATCATGAATGTTTCCACGGCGTCATCCATGTGGTGCCCCAGCGCCAGCTTCGTACAGCCCGCCGCCTTGACGGTGTCGTGCAGGGCGCCTCGGCGCATCCGGGCGCAGAGACTGCACGGATTTTTTTCCTTGCGGATGTCGAAAATGATGGGGCCGATCTCCGTGCGCTTGATGATGTAGGGCACGTCTATACGATCGCACAGTGCCTGCAAGGGACTGTAGTCCGTTTCCACACTGCCGAACTGAGGGTCGATGGAGACGGCGGTCATCTCAAAATGTTTGGGGTAAAAGCGGCGCATCTGCGCCAAACAATACAGCAGCGCCACGGAATCCTTGCCGCCCGACAGACCGACTGCCACATTGTCGCCCTCGTCGATCATGTTGTACTGCTCCATGGCGGAGCGCATATAGGACATCATTTTTTGCATGGGGAACCCTCTTGTTTTAAGGCAACACCGCACAATCGGGGTGTGCGGATTGCGAAGTAAGATTTTTTGTCAGGTTGTACAGAAAGAGCGCCGACTTGCTAACGCAAGTCAAGGGATTATGTGCCGGCTGACGGAATAAGATTCGAGCAAGGCGTGCGCCGCGATTTGTGCAGTGTTGCCTTAATACGTGCCGTCATACAGACAGCCGCGGATGGGATACAGCTCGGTGCGTACCTCGTCCGGCGTGTTGCGAAAGACGGCGGTGTAGTCGCCGGCCAAGAGGATCTTGTCCCGGTCGTTGTATCGGTACAGGACGTCCAGGTTGTGGCGGAAGCGCTTGTGAATATTGTAGCGGCTTTCGGGGACAAGGACGTATTCGTTCTGCACGAAAGCATACAGCCGCTCGAGGTTGTTGATGCAGTGGTGCGCCGCCTGCAAATAGGTACAGCAAAGCCCCGCTTCGGCGAAGCGGTCGCAGACGATCCGCTCCACATCGTCGTCCGCATCGGCGAGCAGGAGAAGGGATTTGCCGTTTTCAAAGTGAATTTTCAGCACGGCGCCGGTTTCGTTGACGCCGGTGAAGATGGGTGCGTCCGCACGGGTGGTCAGCAGATCCTCCTGGGTGTAAAGCACCTCAAACTCTGCGTTGGCAAGACGGAACCTTTGCCCGCAGTGGGGCTTCAAAAACAGGACATCGGGGCAGTATTCCCGCAGTGTCCTGCGCAGCTCGCAGACATAGTGGGAGTAGCTTAGCAATGTGTGGGAGGGGAAGTTGAACATCACCCGCTCCACGTGCAGCAGGTGTCCGTACTTTTTCAAAAGCGACATAAAGAAGTCCATGTGGTCATTGTGCGCATGGGTGCAGTACCACATGGCGATCTCCAGCCGATCCCCCTCCACAGTGCCGGTCAGGGTGCGCAGACGGTGCATGAATTCACCCAAAGCGATGTCGGTCGCCTGTTCGATCTCGCCGCCGTCGATGAGCACCAGTTTGTTGTTGTGCAGGCGCAGGACGTAGTTCATGCCGCAGTCGCAGCTTGTCCACTTGATCATATCGTCGTACCACAGCCCGAACTGCATGAGCGCCGTGTCTGCCCAAAGGTGGGCGTCGTCCTCGTCGGAGAAATCGGCGAGGGAGACGCTGCCCTTGTCCGACAGGATGCGGGCGATGCCGTCGAGGTAGGTGAAGTAGGCGTACACAAGGCAGTCGTCCTTTTGGAACTGGCGGTACAGACCCGCCGCATCGCTTCGCCGGAACAGGCAGGTGAATCCGGCGTTTTGCACCTTTTCGCAGTAGGCGAGGAACGCCGTCTCGTCGGTGTCCCGGACGATGTGCATTTGGGTGTCCTGGGGCGTTGTGCCGTCAAAATCGTCCGCAAGGGCACTGCCGCAGTTGTACAGCATGGGCAAAAGCGTGCCGCCGTCATAGGCGGGGATCGTGTCAAAAAGCCACATAGTATTCCTCCGTATTATTCGCCGTCCACGAGGGTGCGCAGCTTCGCCGCCCTTTCGTAGGCGAGGGCAAAGAAGGCTTCGCGGGACAAATCGTCGTAGCGGTGGTTGTGTTCGGGCATGGTTTCCAGCATGAGCGTACCTTTGAATTGATTGCGGCGCAGATGCGCGGCGAAGCGGCTGTAGTCGATGCCGCCGTCAAAGGGAAGCAGGTGGTCGTCGCAGCCGTCTTTGCAGCAGTTGTCGTGGACGTGCAGAGCGACGGTTTTGCCGCCGAACAGGGGCATATACTCCCTGCCGCCGGCGAAGCACTTTTCATGACCGCAGTCCCAGCAAAAGCCCACGTGGGCGCAGTCGGCATACAGCTCGAACAGGAAGGCGATGTTGGCAAGCTTGCGCTGGTTTTCAAAGGCGATGGTGACGCCGACCTTGCCGGCGTGTTCCACCAGACGGTCGAACCGGGCGTGACCGAGGTCGTTGACGTGCGGCGCATGAATGCCGCTGCTGATGTGCACGACCATGACGGGAATGCCGTATCGTGCGCAGGCATCGGCGCAGTCGGTCAGCTCCCGCAGCATTCCTTCGCCGCCCTCCCCGGGAAGCCAAAGGTCGTTGATGTGCCCGAAGGGGGCGTGGAGCGTTTCCAGGCAAAGTCCCTGCTTTGCGGCGGCTTCGGCGACTTTGCCGGTGAGGGCATCGTCCCGGTAGCACACAAAGGTGCTCTCAAAGCCCGCCGCCCGGATCAGGGGAATGTTGGCGAGGGCGTCTCTGTCCTCGAAAAGGTCTGCGTTGATGCCGAGCTTTCTCATGGCGTTCTCCTTGCGTGGTTGGAAAGAATTCACAACCAGTATAGCACATCCGTCCCCCGGGGACAAGTATAAATATTTTATGAATTTTCCGAAAAATCGCTTTTTTTCGGTGGTAATTCCCGGCGAGGTATGCTATAATTATCTATAATTTTGATAAAAGGAGGATTGTTCCCTTTCGGAGCATCTTGGATATGGCAAAAAAGAAAAGAAAAAAGAACAAAGTGCCGTATTACATCGCTTCCGCAATGACCGTTTTGGCGGCGGCATCGGTGGGGATCCTGTTCTACAGCGGCGGGCTGAACCCTGCCGGGGAGACCACCACGACAGCCGTTGTGGCGCAGGCGGGAGAAGTGAAAACGGCGGAGGGCTTCGTCAGCCGCACGGCGGTGGACTGCCCGCTGATCCCAACGGACATGGACGGTGTGTATCTGTCCGCCAGTCCCTACGGACTGTTCGAGTTCTACGAGGTGCGCAACGGCGCCTTCACGCCCTGTGCGGACACGCAGACCATGGACATCAAGGTGACCTGCTCACACCAAGAGATCCCGACCAAACTCTACTACATCGAGCGGGAAGGTCGTGTGACGGGGTACGGACTGTTTTTGACCACGCTGTACGAGGACGATGTACGGCTGTACGACTATGCGTTTTTCCACCTGACGGATATGCCCGAGAGCTACGGCAGCGGCAAGATGCTGCTGGTGGACTTTGACGAGAGCGATTTCGCCAAGGCCGACAAGACCTACACCGAGGTGTTTTCCTTGGATATGGCGACGGGCAAGAGTACCCGCATGACCTCCGACAACGGCCGCACGGTGGACAATCTCGGTCGTTTGCGCACCGACTGGGCGCAGATGAACGAGGCGCTTTTGCAGCTTGGCGGCACGAAGCTGTACCTGTCCGGCAGAAACTATCAGCTGGACAGCACCACGGCGGACATCATCCGCAACAACGACACCTCCAACACAAAGCCCACATGGGTCGCTTCGGGACTTTGGGAAAAGTGGATGCACACCGAGGACGGCACGCTGTACTACGCCAAGGAAACGGAAAGCGGCTTCGAGGTGTACAGCATGGACGCTTCCGGCGAGGAGACAAAGCGCAGCACCTATGCGCAGAGCATCGACAGTTATCTGTTCTGCGGGGACTATATGCTGGAAAAAAATACCCTTGCCCTCAGGCGTGTTTCCACGGATGAAAGCAAGGGAACTTTGAAAACAGATTCTGTGCGCACGGCGCCGGCCTATTTCAGCGTGTCTCCCGACGGCACGAAGGCGGCGGTGCTCTTTGACGGGGAAACCCAGTCGGCACTGCTGTGCGATCTGACGGCGGGCAAGAGCGAGCTGGTGCAGGACAAGGGTCTGTTTACCACAAGCTGCGACCAGCTTGCGTGGCTTACGGACGGCAGCTTCCTGACCGTTGCCGAGACAGAAACCGGCTATGAAACGCTGGTTTGGACGTTTTAGATCTTATCGACGCTGAAGTCGATGCAGATGGACGGCGTGTGCATTTCGAGAGGCGTGTATTGAACGCCTGCCGCATCGAACATCCGCTTGGATGCCCGGGTCGAAGGGGCGTCGGCGTACTTGTCGGAGAGGTAGATGACCTCCTTGATGCCGCACTGGATGATCGCCTTGGCGCACTCGTTGCAGGGGAACAGTGCCACGTAAATGCGGCAGCCCTTGAGCGAAGCGCCCTCATTGTTGAGGATGGCGTTCAGCTCCGCGTGGCAGACATAGGGGTACTTCGTGTCGTAGGTCTCGCCCTCCCGCTCCCACGGAAATTCGTCATCGCTGCAGCCCACGGGAAAGCCGTTGTACCCGACGGACATGATCTTGTTGGATTCGTTGACGATGCAGGCGCCCACACGGGTGTTGGGATCCTTGCTGCGGTAGGCGGAGAGCATGGCAACGCCCATGAAATATTCGTCCCAGGAAATGTAATCGTTTCGCTTCAAGTTCCATCATCCTTTCTGCATATTACTCTATCATACTTCCCTTGGGAATACAAGAAAAATTTTGAGGTGACATAATGGGTCTTTTGAAAAAAATCTTCGGTGACTACTCCGCAAAGGAGGTCAAACGTGTGCTCCCCATCCAGAAAAAAGTGCTGGCTCTGGAGGAGGAATACAGCCAACTGACCGACGAACAGCTCCAAGCGAAAACGCCGGAATTCAAGGAGCGTCTTGCCAAGGGGGAAACGCTGGATGACATTCTGCCCGAGGCCTTCGCCGCCTGCCGGGAAGCGTCGTGGCGTGTACTGAATATGAAGCACTTCCCCGTGCAGATCATCGGCGGCATCATCCTGCACCAGGGGCGCATTGCCGAGATGCGCACGGGCGAAGGCAAAACGCTGGTGGCGACCCTGCCGGCGTACCTGAACGCACTCAGCGGCGACGGTGTGCACATCGTCACCGTCAACGACTATCTTGCCCGCCGTGACTCGGAGTGGATGGGCAAGGTGTACCGCTTTATGGGTCTGTCCGTGGGGCTGATCGTCCATGAGCTGGACAACGCCCAGCGCAAGCAGGCGTATGCGGCGGACATCACCTACGGCACCAACAACGAGATGGGCTTCGACTACCTGCGGGACAACATGGTGCCCTACAAAGAGCAGAAGGTACAGCGCGGACACAACTTCGCCGTGGTGGACGAGGTGGACTCCATCCTCATCGACGAAGCCCGTACCCCGCTGATCATTTCCGGCAGGGGGGACGAATCCACCGCCATGTACCAGATGGCGAACAGCTTCGCCCGCACGCTGACCATGACCAAGGTCAAGGAGATCGACTCCAAGGAGAGCGCTGAGGACATCGAGGGCGTGGGCGACTACGTGGTGGACGAAAAGGCACGCACAGCCACCCTCACCAAGAGCGGCGTTGCCAAGGCGGAGGCGTACTTCAAGCTGGACAACTTGATGGACGTGGAAAACGTGACCATCCAGCACCACATCAACCAGGCGATTAAGGCGCACGGCGTCATGCGCCGGGATGTGGACTATGTGGTGCGGGACGGCGAAGTGCTGATCGTGGACGAGTTCACCGGTCGTATCATGCTCGGCCGCCGGTACAATGAGGGTCTGCATCAGGCCATCGAGGCAAAAGAGGGCGTCAAGGTCGAGCACGAGAGCAAGACGCTGGCGACCATTACATTCCAGAACTATTTCCGTCTGTACAAAAAGCTGTCCGGCATGACCGGTACGGCCATGACCGAGAGCGACGAATTCCAGCAGATCTACGAGCTGGACGTCATCGAGATCCCCACCAACCGTCCCATGATCCGCCACGACTACCCCGATGTGGTCTACAAGACGGAGAAGGCGAAGTTTGACGCGGTCATTCAGCAGGTCGAGGAATGCCACGAAAAGGGACAGCCCGTGCTGGTGGGTACGGTGTCTATCGAGAAGTCCGAGATTTTGAGCGCACTGCTCAAGCGCCGGGGCATCAAGCACGAAGTGCTCAACGCCAAGTTCCACGACAAGGAGGCGCAGATCATTGCCCAGGCGGGCAAAAAGGGCGCCGTGACCATCGCCACCAACATGGCGGGTCGTGGTACGGATATCATGCTCGGCGGCAACCCGGAATATCTTGCCAAGGCGGAGATGCGCCGTATGCAGTATACCGAGGAGCTGATCGCCGAGGCGACCGGCTTTGCCGAGACGGACAACGAGGAGATCCTGCAGGCACGTGCGGATTTCTCCAGACTCGAAAAGAAATACAAGGACGACATCGCCGACGAAGCGGAAGAAGTGCGCAATGCGGGCGGTTTGTTCATCATCGGCACCGAGCGGCACGAATCCCGCCGTATCGACAACCAGCTGCGCGGTCGTGCCGGCAGACAGGGTGACCCGGGTGCCTCCCGGTTCTACCTGTCCATGGAGGACGACCTGATGCGCATTTTCGGCGGCGAACGGCTGGCAGGTGTGATGAGCGCACTGAAAACGCCGGAGGATATGCCCATCGAGGCGAAAATGGTCACCAATTCCATCGAGCGTGCCCAAAAGAACGTGGAGGGACGCAACTTCGGCATCCGCAAGAACGTTCTGCAATACGACGACGTGATGAACCGCCAGAGAGAGCTGATCTACAAACAGCGTGATCAGGTGCTGGACGGCGTGGAGCTGAAACCGCTGATTCTCAAGATGCTCGACGACTGCATCACCGACGCCATCGACTTCTACTGCCCGAAAGCCCTGCCGGCGAACGACTGGAACGTGGACGGTCTGCGGGAGAAGTTCCTCGGCTGGCTTGTGGAAGAAAACGATTTCCGGGAGGAAAAGCTGGACAGAGACGCCGCATGGGAGATGCTCAGCGAGCGTGGACACGCCCGGTACGAGGAGAGAGAGGCGCAGTTTGGCGAAGCGCTGATGCGTGACCTCGAGAGGATGATCCTGCTGCGCAACGTGGACTCTTTGTGGATGGATCACATCGACGCCATGGACGAACTGCGCAGAGGCATCGGTCTGCGTGCCTACGGACAGCATGACCCCGTGGTGGAATACCGTGAGATCGGCTCGGATATGTTCGAGGAGATGAACACCTCCATCCGTGAAAATACGGTCAAGATGATGCTGACGGTGCGCGTCCGCACCGAGGAGGACACCAAGCGTGAGCAGGTCGCCAAGGTGACCACCACCAGCAGCGGTTCCTCGGACGGCAGTGAAAAGGGTCGTACCGTCCGCAAGGGCAAAAAGGTCGGTCCCAACGACCCGTGTCCCTGCGGCAGCGGCAAAAAGTACAAAAACTGCTGCGGCGATGTGCGCAAACAAAATGGTTAAAAATATAATTTTTGATTTGGGCGGTGTGCTGATCGACTTCGATCCGCACACCACGCTTCGGGAAGTGTTCTGCGAGGAAGATGCCGTGCAGGTCGAAAAGGTGCTGTTCGGCGGGGAACTGTGGAAAAGCTTGGATGCGGGCAAGCGCACCTTTTCCGAACTGGCGCGGGACGTCGGTGCACTGCTGCCCGAACAGTTTCACAAACCGCTGACCGAGCTGCTGCTCGGCTGGTGGGATCATATGCCGCCGTTCCCGTTTATGGAATCGCTGGTGCGGCAGCTGCGGGAGAACGGGTACAGGGTGTACCTGTGCTCCAACACGCCGGCGGATATCTACCGCCACATGGACGACATCCCGGTACTGCGGCAGATGGACGGCATTTTGGCGTCCTGCGACTACGGCGTCGTCAAGCCCGACCGCAAAATTTTTGAAGCGCTGTACGACAAATTCTCCCTCGACCCGGCGGAGTGCTTTTTCATCGACGATATGCCGCAGAACATCGAAGGTGCGGCAAAAACGGGAATGCGGGGCTTCTGCTTCGCTGACAAAGATGTGGAAAAGCTGAAAGCCGCCCTGCGGGAAAGCGGCGTACAGATCTGATTCGACCGCAAAACTACAAGCAAGGGGTAAACCATGTCCTGTTTTTCTGCTGTATTTGACCGCTCACCCGAGTTCAAATCCATCGTATCCTCTATCCATTCGACCCGGCTGCCCATGGGCGTGCTGGGCCTTTCCCATATCCACAAGGCGCATTTGGTCACCGCACTGTGCGAGGTGACCGGGCGAAAAGCCATCCTGCTTGCGCCCGATGAAGCGCAGGCGACCCGTTTGGCGGAGGATCTGCGGGGCTTCGGAATGCGCGCTTTTCACTATCCGGCGCGGGATCTGATGCTGCGCACCACGGAGAGCAGCTCCCGGGAATACGAGCACCTGCGCTTGCGGGTGCTCGACCATATGCGCACGGGCGAATTTGACGTGGTGGTGGCCAGCGTCGAGGCGGTGCTGCAGTTGACCATGCCCCCCGACGAGTTCTCCCGCCGCTGTTTCACCCTGCACGCCGACGAGGATTTCGGGTTGGAGCGTCTGCGGGACGCCCTGCTGTTGGCAGGCTACAGCCATGCTGCGCAGGTGGACGGCGAGGGACAGTTTTCCGTGCGCGGCGGGATCGTGGATTTCTTTCCGCCCGGAAGCGAGAATCCCTGCCGTTGTGAATTTTTCGGCGACACCATAGATTCTTTGGCGTTTTTTGAAACCGACTCCCAGCGGCGTATGCAGCCCATGCAGGAAATTACCGTGACCCCTGCCAACGAGGTGCTGTGCGACAATGAGCAGGTTTTGGTGGATACGCTCACCCGCTTTGCCGCCGACGTGCGCGGCAAGGGCGCCGTCAAAGTGCGCGAGACCATCCGCGCCGACATCGAGCGGGTGCAAAACGGTGTGCGTCTGGCGTCGCTGGACAGATATATGCCCCTGTTTTACAAGGAGGGCGCAACTCTTTTCGACTATGTGGATTCCCCCCTGCTCTTTGTCAGCGAGAGCTTTTCGGTCAAGGAGCGGGCGCAGGGCTGTCTCGACCTGTTTTATGAGGAAGTCAAGGCGCTTTTGCAGGAGGGGATTCTCTGTGCGGGACTGGATAGATACACCCTCTCCATGGAGGAGCTGCTGCTGCAGTACGAGGTGTTCGGCGCCATCTATCTCGACAACCTCCCCCGGGGCTCTTTCGACACGCCTGTGCAAAATCTGATCACCCTCAACGTCCGCCAGCAGTCCCCGTGGAACGGCAGTTACAGCGTTTTGCTGGACGATTTGGAGCCGATCTACAGGAAAGTCAACTGGACGACCGTTATCTTCGGCGGCACACCCAAAGCGGCGAAGTCCCTCTCCCTCGATTTGGAA
Organism: Acutalibacteraceae bacterium; assembly: GCA_051881715.1. Lineage (GTDB taxonomy): Bacteria > Bacillota > Clostridia > Oscillospirales > Acutalibacteraceae > UBA1425. The sequence goes on along the minus strand of JBJEQK010000085.1, from coordinate 31,259 downwards.
GCGGACGGCTATCGGTGCGTGTATTATCCCGTGCGCCCCAAGGAATTTTTGTCGGGACAGATCAGCGTCATCCCCGGCAGTCTGTCCACGGGCATGGAGTATCCGCAGGAACGGTATACCTTCATCACCTATGGCAGCCGCTACATCAGCGCCTCCAAAAAGCGGCGCGCACAGGTCAAAAATAAAAATGCCTTCAACAGTCTCGAGGAACTGCACCGAGGCGACTACATCGTCCACAACACCCACGGCATCGGCATTTTCGACGGCATCACCAAGCTGGAAGCCGGCGGCGCTACCAAGGACTATATCAAGATCCGCTACGACAAGGGCGACATTTTGTATGTGCCCGTCACCCAGCTGGATCTGGTGTCCAAATACATCGGCAATGCAGGAGACTCTGCTGTCAAGCTCAATAAGCTCGGCGGCAAAGAGTGGCAAAAAACACGCTCCCGTGTGCGTGCCGCCGTCAAGGATATCGCCAAGGAACTCATTGCACTGTATGCCAAGCGCCAGCAGATGCAGGGCTATGCCTTCGGTGCGGACACGGATATGCAGAACGATTTTGAGCGGCGGTTTGAGTTTGACGAAACGGCGGATCAGCTGCGCTGTATTGAAGAGATCAAGCAGGACATGGAGAAGCCCATCCCCATGGACAGACTGCTGTGCGGCGATGTGGGCTTCGGCAAAACGGAGGTGGCACTGCGCGCGGCGTTCAAGTGTGTGGCGGACGGCAAGCAGTGCGCCCTTTTGGTGCCCACGACCATCCTTGCCCTGCAACATTTTCAAACGATTCAAAAGCGTTTTGAGGGCTTCCCCATCGAAACGCGGATGCTTTCCCGTTTTTGTACACCGAAGCAAATTAAGGAAACGGTGAAACAGCTGGAGCGCGGCGGCGTGGATATCGTGGTCGGCACGCACCGGCTGATCTCCAAGGACGTGAAGTTCCGGGATCTGGGGCTGATCATCGTGGACGAGGAACAGCGCTTCGGCGTCCAGCAAAAGGAGAAGCTCAAGGAGATGTTCCCGGCGGTGGACGTGCTGACGCTCACGGCGACGCCCATTCCCCGCACGCTGAACATGGCGATGTCGGGCATTCGGGATATGTCCGTTTTGGAGGAGGCGCCCCGGGATCGTTACCCCGTGCAGACCTACGTCATCGAGCACAACATGGAGGTGCTGGTGCAGGCGATTTTGACGGAGCTGCGCCGGGGCGGACAGGTGTACTATCTGCACAACCGTGTGGAAACCATAGAGAAAACAGCGGGACAGCTTCAGGCGATGCTGCCCGATGCCCATATCGGCATTGCCCACGGCAAAATGTCCGAGGACGAGCTGAGCGAAGTTTGGCGCGGACTTTTGGAGGGCGAGATCGACGTGCTGGTCTGCACGACCATCATCGAGACGGGCGTGGATGTGCCCAACGTCAACACCCTGATCATCGAAAACGCCGACCGCATGGGTCTTGCCCAGCTGCACCAGATTCGCGGTCGCGTGGGACGCTCCACCCGCCGGGCGTGTGCCTATCTCACTTTTACGAGGGGCAAGGAACTGACGGAGATCGCCACCCACCGACTGGATGCGATTCGTGAGTTTACGGAGTTCGGCTCCGGCTTCAAGATCGCCATGCGAGACTTGGAACTGCGAGGCGCAGGCAATATCCTCGGCGCCCAACAGCACGGTCATATGGAGGCGGTGGGCTACGATATGTACCTGAAAATGCTCTCGGAGGCGGTCAGCGAGGAAAAGGGTGAAAAGAAGCCCACTCCCGAGCGGGAATGCACCATTGACCTGCCCATCGACGCCCATATCCCGCCGGACTACATCGAGAGTGTGCCGCAAAAACTGTATATGTACCGCCGCATTGCGGACATCCGCACCCGGGAGGAGGCGGAGGATGTTTTGGATGAACTGTTCGACCGTTTCGGCGACCCGCCCGCCTGTGTGCAGGGCTTGATTACGGTGTCACTGCTGCGCGGCAGTGCCCTGCGGCATGGAATTTACGAGATCAAAGAAAGCGGCGGCAAGATGATGCTGTTTATCGAGGAACTGGACATGGACAAAATTCGCCTGTTGGCGTCCAAGATGCACGGCAGGATTTTGGTCAGTGCGGCGGCGAAGCCGCATATCGCCATCCGTGTCGGGCAAAAGGAGGATCGGCTGTCCGTGCTCAGCCGTGCGTTTGATATTTTGGAGGGAAAGGATTGACCGCCATGAAAAAAATAATAAAGCGCGTTGTCTGTCTTTGCCTTGTATTGCTGACACTTTGCGGCTGTACCATGCCGTGGAGCAAAGAGGAAGCGCCCGCCCTGACCGTGTCGGGTGCCGAGATCGGCGCAGACCTGTACGCCTACTACCTGACGCTGGTTCTGCGCTCCCCCGAAGCCTACGGCGTTGCCGCCGACGATGAGGATGCGGTGCGGGAGCAGGCGATCCGGCTTTGCGTGGACTATGCGGCTGTGGGCAGCGCCTTTGCAAACGAGGGACTGCGCTTGTCGCCGGAATACAAAATGCAGATCGCCGAAAATGTGTCCACCAAGTGGAGCTTTTATAAAAAGTATTATCAGTCCGTGGGCATCGAAAAGCAGACCGTCACCAAGTACGAGACCAACGAAGCCAAGCGCAAGGCGCTCATCGAGCACAAGTACGGCGAAGGCGGGGCGCAGGCGGTGTCGAAGATCGAGCTGGATGCGTACTATGCCGTCAACTACGTGACCTTCCGCTCCGTCAACGGGTATCTGACCCGTTCGGGGACGGGGGAGCGGCTGTCCGATGCGGAGATTCAAGAAGCGGAGAAGTGCTTTACCGAGATGTGTGAGCGTGTGCGCGCCGGCAGTTCCCCCGACGACGTTTGCAAGGATTACGCCGACCGTCCGTTCATGGCGTCCACCGAAGCGGAAACCGTCACCATCAACCGCAAGATCAACAACTACCCGTCGGAATTTTTCGCCAGTGTGCAGAAAATGGACGAGGGCGCCGCACGGGTGATCGAGACGAGCGACTACATCTTTTTGGTGGTCAAGCAGTCCGCCGAGAGCGATGAAAATCTGCAATCGCACAAGCTTTCCTGTCTTTTGGAAATGTGTGCGGAGCCTTTTGCGGCGTATCTCAAGCCCATCACCGACGGCTACAGTGTCCATAAGGACAGCTCCGTCCTGCGGGAAGTGTACAACGCCGTGGAGAAGAAGTTTTCCTGATTCTTCGGGAGGTGCGGTATGTCCGACAAAATACTTTTTATGACCCTGCCCTCCACCGATCCTGTGAAAAATCTCGCTGCCGAGGAAGAACTTTTCCTTCGGCGGCGGGAATCTTTTATTCTCCTGTGGCGCAACAAGCCGTGCGTGATCATCGGCAGAAATCAGGATCCTCTAACAGAGACGACGCCACTTTGCCGAATGAGCGTGCCGGTGGTGCGCCGCTGTACCGGCGGCGGCGCCGTTTACCACGACCTCAACAATGTGAACTTTTCCTTTATCCAAAACGGCAGTTCCGACATACCCACTGCCGTTCAGCCCATTTTGGACTTTCTGCAAACGCTGCATTTGCCGGTGGAATTTTCGGGGCGCAACGATATTTTGCTCCACGGCAAAAAGATATCCGGCTGTGCACAGCGGCAGTCCGGCGGGCGCACCCTGACCCACGGGACACTGCTGTTTCGCCGGGACGTCGAAAAGATGCAGGCGTATCTTTCGCCGCCTGCGGAAAAATTGCTGCGGCACGGCGTGGCGTCTGTGCGCTCGAGAACAGGGGAACTGGCGCCCTATCTGCCGCAATTTCGGGAAACGGAGGATTTCATGGCGGTATTGGCGCAATTTTTGCAGGGCAAAATGATTGACAGCGCCGGAGAAAACGGGTATCATATAAAGTGAAAAACTGTTATAGAAAGGAAGATTTTTATGCAGGATATTCATGCACTGTACAGGCTCTGGCTGGATGCGACCCAAGAGGACGCCGACCTTCAAAAGGAACTGCTTTCCATCGACGGCAAGGAGGACGAGATCCTCGACCGCTTTTATCGCTCTCTCGAATTCGGCACGGCGGGTCTGCGCGGCGTGATCGGCGCAGGCACCAACCGCATGAACAAATATACCGTCAATCAGGCGACCCAAGGGCTTGCGGACTATCTGCACTCGGCCTTTGACAGTCCCAGCGTTGCCATCGCCTACGATTCCCGCATCTGCTCGGACGTTTTCGCCAAGGGCGCCGCAGAGGTCTTAGCGGCCAACGGCATCAAGGTCTATATCTACCCGGAGCTTGTGCCCACCCCCATGCTGTCCTTCGCCGTGCGGGCACTGCGGTGCAGCTCCGGCATCATCATCACCGCCAGCCACAACCCGGCAAAATACAACGGCTACAAGTGCTACGACCCCAACGGCTACCAGATGACCGACGAAGCGGCGGCGATCACCTACGGGTTTATTCAGAAAACGGATATGTTCCGAGGTGTGCGCACCATGGACTTTGACGAGGGTCTGCAAAAAGGTTTGATAGAGTATATCGGCGAGGAGATCTGTGAGCGTTTCTATGCCGAGGTGCTCAAACAGCAGATCAATCCCGGCATCTGCGAAAAGGCGCACCTGAAACTGGTCTATACGCCCCTCAACGGCACGGGCAACAAGCCGGTGCGGGAGATCCTGCGCCGCATCGGGCAGACGGATGTCGCCGTGGTGCCCGAGCAGGAACTGCCGGACGGCAACTTCCCCACCTGCCCATTCCCGAATCCCGAGATCCGTGAAGCCTTTGCCTGCGCATTGCAGCTTGCGGAAAAACAGGGAGCCGACCTTTTGCTGGCGACCGATCCCGACTGTGACCGTGTGGGCATTGCGGTCAGGGACGGCGGGGAATACAAGCTCATGAGCGGCAACGAAGTCGGCGTACTGCTGACAGAGTATATTCTCTCCTGCCGCCAAAAGAACGGCACACTGCCCCGCTCTCCCATGGTCATCAAGTCCTTTGTCACCACGGAGCTGGTCACCAAGGTCGCCCAAAAATACGGCGGCGAGACCAGAAGTCTGCTGACGGGCTTTAAGTATATCGGCGAGCTGATTACCCGACTGGAGAACGCCGGGGAGGCGGATCGCTTTGTTGTCGGCATGGAGGAAAGCTACGGCTACCTTGCCGGTACCCATGCCCGCGACAAGGATGCCGTGGTGGCGTCCATGCTCATCACCGAGATGGCGGCGTACTACAATGCGCAGGGCAAAACGCTCATCGACGTGATGCAGGCACTGTACAAGGAGCACGGGATGTATCAAAACAGCCTGCTGAACTTCTCCTTTGAGGGTGCCAGCGGGATGCAGAAAATGGCGGCGCTGATGGACGGTCTGCGGGAAAATGCGCCGACCGAAATCGCCGGACTGCCCGTCCTCTCGGTGTCCGACTACAAAAAGCAGGAGACGACGGATACCGTCACTGGGCAGAAAACGCCCATCGACCTGCCCGTCTCCAACGTACTGCGCTACGCCCTGCCCGACGGCAGTGCGGTGATCGTCCGTCCGTCCGGCACAGAACCGAAGATCAAGATCTATATCACGGCTGTCGCCGCCGACCGTGCCGGTGCCCAGACGCTGGGGGAGAAGATCGCCGACAGTATGCGTTCTATTCTTAACATTTGATAGCTTAAGTGCAAACGGAGGTTTAAAATTCCTATGAGCAAAAAACGTACTCTCATTATCCGTATCGTTTCCATCGTGCTGGCGGCGCTGATGATTTTGAGCGTCGGCACGGTGCTGTTTCAAACGGTGTTTGCCGCCGACGGCGTTCCCGCCACGGGCAGCGACCCGCAATCCAAACTGCCTATCTTTATTCTTGTCGGCGCCGTGATTCTGGTTGCCGTGTGCGTACTGCTTCCCACGCTGAAAAAGAAAAAATAAGGAGTGACGACAATGGCCGCCCGCATCCTGCGTTCCTGCCTCTCTCTGATTCTTGGCGCAATTTTTTCCCTTTCTGCCGTGCACAATCCCGCAAAAATTCTGAAAGCGGATCCGCCCCTGCCCGAAACGGTACAGGGGGAGACCTTCCCGCTGACGGAGGACTATGTGATCGTGTCCGCCGGAAACCGTGCAGACTGCACCTACAACGCCGCCGTGATAATGCAAAAATATATTCGGCAGATCACAGGTATGGAGCTGCCCATTGTCCCCGATACGCAGACAAACGCCAAGGAGATCGTCGTTGGTCCCATAGCCCGGCAGGACGGTGTGGACTACGAAAAGCTGGGGGATGACGGCATTTGCATCCGCACGGCGCCGGAACAGATCCTCATCACCGGCGGTGCCGTGCGAGGGACGCTGTACGCTGTGTATACCTTCCTCGAGGACTGCTTTAACTGCCGCTGGTATACGGAGAAGCTGACCGTGATCCCCACGACGGATGATCCGCAGATCCCCATGTACGAAAAGACGTTCGTCCCGACCTTTGAGTTCCGTGAGACAGACTGGATCAGCCCCAATCGCTCTGCGAACAAGGAGTACAGCTACGCCAATCGGCTCAACGGCGGACCGTACCGCACCCTTTCCGCGCAGGAGGGCGGTACGGTGGACTATATCGGCTCCTTTGCCCATACGCTGACAATACAGTTTTGCGCCGCCGACACGTATTTTGAAGCCCATCCTGATTGGTTCGCCATGGACAAAGACGGCAAACGTATTCCTGATCAGCTGTGCCTGTCCAATCCCGAAACACTGGCGACCGTGACCCGGGAGGTGCTGGATGCTGTTCGGGAGAATCCCACCAAGAAGATCGTCTCCCTGACCCAGAACGACAACCAAAATTATTGCCACTGTGCGCAGTGTGCCGCCACGGATAAGCAGGAGGGCAGTCCCTCAGGTACGCTGCTGCGCTTTGTCAATGCGGTGGCCGAGGCGGTGGAGGATGCCGGATTTACCAATGTGGAGATCGACACCTTCGCCTACCAGTACACCCGCAAGCCCCCGAAGATCACGGTGCCGAGACACAACGTCATCGTGCGCCTGTGCTCCATCGAGTGCTGCTTTGCCCATCCGCTGAATGATCCCCTGTGTGCACAAAACGTGAAATTCAGCGAGGATATCGTGCGCTGGTCAGAGATTTGCGAGCGACTGTATGTCTGGGACTATACCACCAACTACAGCAACTACTTAGGTCCTTTCCCGAACTTCGGCGTCATGCAGGAGAATATGCGCTTTTTTGCCGAGCACCATGTGGTGGGCGTGTACGAGGAGGGCAACTACACCGCCCGGGAGAGCGATGCGGAGTTTGCGGAACTGCGCGCCTATCTGCTCGCAAGGCTGATGTGGGATCCCGACATGGACTACGAGCGGGAGATGAACGGTTTTTTGCGTGCGTATTATGGCGAAAACAGCTGGCAGTATGTCCGTGCCTATATCGACAAAACGACAGAAGCCACCGGCAGATTCGGCTTGAAAATGGGCATTTATGCAGCAATGACCGACAAGTCCGTGTTGCTGCTGACCGGGGCTGAGCGCAGGTATATGGATTTCCTTTGGAACCAAGCGAAGGAGAATGCCGAGACGGATGCACAGCTCGAGCACATTTGCCGTTCGGAGCTTTCCTGGCGCTATTGGAAGGCGTGCAACAAGTACGGCGAATTTTCTGACCTGCACCTGCAGAAAAGGATCGAAGCCAACAAGGCGCTGTATGCAGATTTCGTGGAATTGGGCATCAAGCGCATCTGTGAGGGAAGCGGCGGACTGCTGAGCGATTCCCCCGATTTCACCAAAACACCCCGCAGCTGGACAAAGAAATAACCCCTTTCCGACAAAAGATAAAAGACGGATCCCGCATCGACCGCTCTCGGTCGCACGGATCCGTCTTTTTGTGCGTATGCGATTTTTAAATCAGGGATTAGAAATGAGAAATTGCTTTTTGAATTTCCGCGCGGTAATATTCGTCGCTCTTTTCTTTCACGACGTAGGTGTGCAGTCCTTGTGGGGTCTCGGTGAAATGGTTGGCGCCCGTGTCAGCGTCCACACTTGCCGTGCCGTGCACCTCGCTGTAGCCCGCCGTCTTTGCATCGCCCACAATCGCCAGCAGTGCTGTCATCGGATCCCAGGAACTGCGTCCATGTTCGTGGCCGTGCGCCGTCATGGCGACTGATAGCAAATCGTCCTGCGGCAGACCGTCGCCGCTGAGTACCGATTCCCCGACCTCAAAGCCGAGGAACGTGATGGGTACAGGACATTTTTCGCACAAATACTGCGCCGCTTCTCTCGAACGGGCATTGTTGCAGAAATTGTGTTCCCGTCCGCCGTCCTCGTCCCATTTGCCCGCCATGGCGTAGATGCGCCCAACCTTTTCCCGAACCAGCTGTGTGCCGCCGGGGGAGCGCAGAAGATTTGCCAGCACCTGATAAAACCCGATCTCCACGATGTCCACTTTCTCGTCCGATTTGGTGAGAATTTTGCGGTACAGTTCCACACCGTCCGGGCAGTCCTCATTCTTTTGAATGCGGTGGGGATAGGCGCACAACGGCTTTTGATAGCGGAAATAATCCCCGGCAAAATCCGTTCCCGCAAGGTCGATGCCGATGGGCAGGTCACGAAGACCCTCGCCGGTCAAAAAAGCGCTCAAGGATGGTGCGGAATCCTCCATGCAGGCGTTGAGTACCACGCCGCAAAGCTCGATTTCTCCCTTTTTGTGCGCATTACACAGCAGCCGCACGGCAACGCAGTCGTCACAGTCCGTCCACCAGTCGGTGCCGAGAAGAATTTTTCGTTTCATGTGCCGATCTCCTTTTCCATATAGGTGCTCGCCGGGTCGCAGTGGTCGTACACGGTGTAGCCCGCTTTTTGATACAGCCGGATCGCCGGCGTGTTGTTGTCGAAAACGTGCAGGCGGATGCACACCGTGCCCTCGGCGGCAAGCCTTTCCTCCAGCTTGCGCAGGATGGCGAATCCGTACCCCTGCCGGCGGTAGTCCGGCTCCACGCCGAAATCGGTCAGGAACACTTCACCCGCCTCGGCGTCGGCGTACCACACATAGCCCACGACCTTGCCGTTCTCGTTCTGCGCCTGCAGGAATGTGTTGCCGGGAGTGTTCATGCCCTCGGGCAGCAGTTCCTCGTACTCCTCGGCGGCGGCACACAGGGCATCCTTTTCCGGCTCCGTGCCGGAGGATACCAGCGCACGGGCGTAGCTGCCGATGCTCCACTCCTCAAAGCGGTTATACTCTTGCAGGGTAAAGGGTCGGAACGTGACGACCATAAACCGAATCACTCCTTAAACTCCCGTCCCGTCAAAGGCGGGGATATAGCTTTCATCTGCCGATTCCATGTCCTGCACAAAGCCGTCCTCAATGCCGCAGTCGAACAGATACTGCTGTGCCATCTCGTATTCCTGCGGCGTCAGTGTGCGGCAAAGCTCCGGGTACTGCGGCGTCTCGCACACGGGCGTGTACTGACTCATGAGACTGAAGAGCACCTGACCCGGTTCGGGAAACAGGGTATGCACACGGTCGATGACGCCGAAGGTGTTCGGGAGATTGCCGGGCAGCACCAGATGGCGGATGAGTACGCCGCGCTGTAAAATGCCGTCCTCGTCCGCCTGCCAGTTGCCCGTCTGGCGGTACATCTCCAAAAGCGCCGCTTCGGCCACCTTGGGATAGTCGGGTGCGGCGGAATATTTTTTTGCCAAAAGGGTGTTTGTATACTTAAAATCGGGCAGATAGATCTGCACCTTGCCCTCGAGCATTCGCAGGGTCTCTACGCTCTCATACCCGCCGCAGTTCCACACCACGGGCACCGGCAAGCCGCCCTCCAGCGACTGTGCCACCGCCCCGGCAAAGTGGGACGGGGTGACGAGATTGATGTTGTGGGCGCCCTGGGCGATCAGTTCAAAGTAAATTTCCCGCAGGCGCTCGGGCGTGACTTGTTTGCCTGATCCCGAGCGGCTGATGGTATGGTTTTGGCAGAACACGCACCGCAGGTTACAGCCGCTGAAAAACACAGCGCCGCTGCCCCGATCGCCGCTGATGCACGGCTCCTCAAAAAAATGCAGTGCCGCACGGGCGACAACGGGAAGTGCGCGCGCTTGGCAAAAGCCGTGAGACGCCGTGCGATCCACACCGCACTGCCTCGGACAGAGGGTACAAAGCTCGCTCATGCTCCTCGCCCCCGGACTTTCTTCCCAACGGCACCTGCAAGCAGGAACAGAAGAAACGCCGCCGCATTCACCGCCACAACGCTGGCGCCTGCCGGCAGTTCAAAGGCGAAGGAGCCGACGATGCCGAAAAAGAAGCACACCACCGCCAGCACCGCCGAGGTGCAGACCACGCCGCGAAAGCTTTTGCAGACCCGCATGGCGCTCAGGGGCGGGAAGATGATCAGCGAGGAGATGAGCAGGGTGCCCATCAGCTTCATGCCCACCGCCACCGTGCCCGCCGTGAGCAGGGCGATGAGGGCATTGTAGGCGGCGGTGTTTGTCCCCGTCGCCTTGGAAAAGCTTTCGTCAAAGGTGACGCTGAAGATGCGGTTATAAAAAAGGACATACAGCACCAGCACCGCAAGGGAAAGTCCCACGCTCAAAGGCACGTCGCTGTCCTCCACGGACAGGACACTGCCGAACATATAGCCCGACACATCGGCGTTGATCCCGTCCACACGGGAGGACACGATCAATCCCACGGCGATGGCCGTGCTGGAAATAAGGGCGATGGCGGCGTCCCCCTTGATCTTGCTGTTCTCGCTGATGCGCAACAGCAGAAACGCCGAAACGATCACCACGGGTACCGCCACCTTCAGCGGCGCCAGATTCAGCGCCGCCGCCACACACAGCGCACCGAAGCCCACATGGGACAGCCCGTCGCCGATCATGGAGTAGCGCTTGAGCACCAAACTCACGCCCAGCAGTGCCGAGCACAGCGCCGTCAGGGTGCCGACAAGCAGTGCCTTCTGCGCAAAATGGTAGGATAAGATTTGTACGACTAAATTCAACGTCAGATCCCCTTTGCAAACCGTCTGCCGACATCGCTTTGCAGATACGCCGCGGCAGTGCCGAAAAATTCCGTGCCCGCGTCCAGATGCAGTATCTTGTCTGCATGTTTAACGGCTGCAGCGATGTCGTGGGACACCATGATGACCGTAAGCCCCCGTCGGCGGTTGAGGTCGCGGATGGTCTCGTACATCTCCGCTGTGACCAGCGGATCCAGTCCCGTGACCGGCTCATCCAGCAGCAGCAGCTCCTCGGCCGCACACAGCGCACGCGCCAAAAGTACACGCTGCTGCTGACCGCCGGACAGCTCCCGGTAGGATTTTTTGCGGATGGCGTCGATGTGCAGTTCCCGCATATTCTGTGCGGCACGTTCCTTTGCCGCCTTGCCGTAAAAGAGTTTTTGTCCGCAGCCCGACAGCACCACTTCCCGCACACTTGCGGGGAAATCCCGCTGGGCAGGGGTGCTTTGGGGCAGATAGCCGATGCCGTCCTTGCACTCGACAGTAATCGTGCCGCTTTTCACGGGAACCAGCCCGAGGATGCTTTTGAGCAGGGTGCTTTTGCCGGAACCGTTTTCGCCGACGATGCACAGGTACTCGCCCTTCTCCACCGAAAAGCTGACGTCCTGCACCACGGTGCGCCCATCGTAGGCGACCGATACGTGTTCACAGGAGAGTATGCTCATACATTCAGCGCCTCCATGAGATAGACGAGATTCTGTTTCATCAGGGAAAGATAGGTTTCGCCGTTTTCAAATTCCTCCGCCGTCAGGTTGTGGCAGGAGTGGAACAGCCGCGTCACCGCACCCGATTCGGCGGCGATGGTGTTCGCCGTGGTGGGGACGGTCAGCTCCTCGTAAAATACAACGGGGATATTGTTTTTGTGCACAAGGTCGATGATGGACGCCACTGCCGACGCCGTAGGCTCCGATTCCTCGGTGCAGGAATCGAACGCCGCCGTACAGATAAGTCCGTACTGCGCCGCAAAGTTGTGCAGTGCAAAGCGGCTTCCGAACACGATCTGCTTGTTTTCGGCGCTGTTCACCGTCTCCCGGATGGAGGCGTCCAGCTGCTTGTACTGTGCCAAGGTGATGCCGGCATTGTCGGCGTAGGCTTTGGCATTGTCCGGGTCCAGCTCCATGAGCGTGTCCCGGATCAGCGCCACGATATCCATCGCCACCACGGGACTTGTCCAGATGTGGGGATCCATGCCGCCGTCATGCTCCGCATGGGCAGACACTTGCAGTCCCAGCGCTTCGGTCAGGTTGAGCACCTGCGTTTTTTCTTCGTCGATCTCGGACATCACACCTTTTGCCCATGTCTCCATGCTGTCCCCGATGTACAAAAACAGATCCGCATCGGCGATGCGCAGAATGTCTGCCGGGGTGGGGTCGTAGGAATGGCTCTCCGAGCCGATGGGCAGCAGCAGGGTGTTTTCCACCATATCCCCGGCAACCGCACGCACGAAGTCGTACTGGGGGAAGATGGTGCAGACCACCTGCAGTTTATCCGACCCTGCGGAGCCGATACTGCATCCTGCCAATGCTGCCAACAGACAAAGGATTAAAACCAAAGAAAGTATTTTTTTCATTTCTGCGCCTTTCTGCATTCCGCACATATGCCGTAGAGAACGGTCTTTTCGTTGCTAATGGTGAAGCCGTGATGCTCGAAAATATGAGCCGAAACCTTGTCCATGAAATCGCACTCCAGATGCAAAAGCTTTCCGCAGACGGCACACTTGAAGTGGTAGTGGTTGCGGCAGTCGCCGTGGTCGCCCACGTACTGGTAGCAAGCACTGCCTTCCTCCACGAAAAATTTGCGCACAATGCCCTGCGCCGTCAGCCGCTCCAGCTGGCGGTATACCGTTGCCTTGCCGACGGAAATGCCCTGCTCGGCAAGCTCCCGGGTGATCTCCTCCGCTGTTTTGTGGGTACCGTCGGCGTTGCGCAGGATCGCCGTGATATAGCTTTTTTGCTTGGTGTTGTACTGCATCGTCTCACCGCCGAAATTGAAAATGAAATTCATTTTCATATTCTAACACGATTTTTGCTTTTGTCAAGGGGAAAACACGCAACAAATTGCCTAAATTGTTGAAATACCTGCCCTTTTTTTGAAAAACGATTGACAGCGTCTTGCTCTAAATGCTATACTTTTGTATACGAGGAGGTATGCTCAATGCTGAAAAATGTTTTTCGCAAATCCTGCAGCGTCCTTTTGGCGCTGGCACTGATCCTGACTTCGTTCTGTCTTGCAGATCCGTCATCCCTTTTCCCGACGGCGGACGCCTCTGTTTCCACAGCGAAATCGGACGACATCGCACCGATCACTTTCGTTGTGCCGGAAACGATCTACCTGACCCCCACTTGGGACTGCTACAACGCCGACCGCGAAATGAGCTTCCAGTGGTACGTCAACAATACCGTAAATGCGGACGGGTCGATCACCTGCGACACGGGTGAGGACAGCGTCGGCGATATCTACTTTAACTACCAAAACGCCGACTCGGTGAAAATCAAGTTCGAGTGGCTCGACGAGGACGGTGTTTCCTCTCTGGGCGGTCGGATCACCTTCGGCGACAGCACCGAGCGCTATGCAGGCGCCGAGTTCACCATGGTACCGTCCAATGACCCGGTTCACATCACCTCCGGTATGTCCCCCTCCATCGAGAGCACGGTCACGGGCGTATACCTGCGCTGGATCGCAACATTCTACGACAAGTCCGACAACCGCAGCAAGACGGTCACGGCATATACCTATGTCTACAAGCCCTATCCCCAGCCTGTCGGCGCCGCCATCCACTCCCTCAATAACCGAGGCACCGATTCCTACGGCGACACCATCTCTTGGGTCAGCGGCGTCCACGATACCGACACCGCCAACATCGGCACCTACTACCCCAACACCGCCCTGTCCAGCGAGGGCAAAGGTCTGATGCCGTTTTCCTCCTCGTTCAATGCCGGTGTGACGATCGACAGACTGAACGCTCAGTTTGCTTCCACGACGGCTACGGCAAGCCGTTTCTTCTATACGGGCATTTCTGACCTGTCTCCCACCACTTGGCTCAACCAGACATCCAGCGTCCTGCCTGTGCCGGATATGTCCTTCCACTACCTGAACAATGAAACCGACACCGGTTCCTCCGGCGACTATTCGATTATCAGCGCCAACTACTCTCCCAACGCTGTGCTCACCGTGGACACCAGCCGCTACACCAACCTCAACCAGATCCCGAACCTGTCTGTGGGTCTCATGACCACCCGGGACAAGGGTTCCGAAAACACGGGCGCATGGTTTGTCGCCAACTATACCGGCACAGCTGCTTCCTCCACAGTATCTTCCAAAGAAAAGAATGCCACTACCCAAGGCGAAGCCCTCTGGACGCAATATTCCGCAGGCAGCATCCTCGCCTCGGCCGGTCACTACTCCAACGACACCGCCAACAATAAGGGCTGGGCTGCCGACGCTGAAAAAGAGGGCGTCAAGTACAACGGACGCTGGACAAGAGCGATCTCTTCCGCCTCGTCCTCCGGAATGTACATGGTCAGCACCGGCTACTTCAACCACGATGATACCAAATCCAGCCACTACGGCGGCGACACCATCTGGAACTACTCCGAGCTGCGCACCTACATCCATATGTTCGACAAGTCGTTCCTGCGCTCCACGGTGCAAAAGGCGATTGCCAATTCCGCCCTGCTCAACAGCAGCCTGTACGACACTTCCTCCACCTACTGGAAAAACTACTCCGCGCTGTACCACGCGGCGAACCTTGCCCTGACCAAGGTGGACGGCACGGTGTCCGTGAACGCCATCGTCGGCGACAAGTCCATCGAATACACCACCGCTGACGCCGTAGCTACGGCGCTCGACTCCGCCATCACCGCTCTGCTCAACGGCAACGGTCTTGTCAAGGGCACCGTGACCCAGACCAACGTCGCCTTGCAGCGCTTGGAAAACGGCTCCTACAAGTGCGTGGAGCTGCTGGGCGGCGAGGCTGTCTGCACCACTTCCATCACCTCTATCCAGACCGTAACGCTCACGCCGGAGACCTGCCCCGGCTACACCTTCGTCGGTGCGCTCAAGACCCAGCAGGTGCCCACTTTCAGCATCGGCTCCATCGTCACCTATCCGAACGCCTTCACCACCTCCGCCACAGGCGCCGTGTTCTCCGAGGACGGGACGATCACCTATCCCCGCGCAGGCACCGCCGGCACGGACAACCGCGGCAACATCTACTATACCTATTATTATGTACCCAACACCTACACCGTCATCTTCAACGGCAACGGCGGTGCAGGCACCTCCACCGAGCAGTACTTTGTCTACAATGACCCGCAGGCGCTGAACGCCAACACCTTCACCAAGCGCGGCTATGTCTTTGCCGGCTGGGCGACCAATCCCGAAGGTACGGGCACCATCTATGCGGATGAAGCGCTTGTCTCCGCTCTGACGACGGAAAAGGACGGCGTCGTCAACCTGTACGCCGTCTGGGATAAGGCCGTCTACACCATCAAGCTGGATCCCACAGGCGGCACCATTGTCGGCAGCTACGACACCACCTATACCATCGAATCCAACGTGGTTCTGCCCTATGCGGAAAAGGACGGTCTGACTCTGACCGGCTGGAAGGCCAACGACAGCGGCAACTGGGGTCCCTTGAGCTACGCCGCAGGCACACCCCTGTCTGCCGGTAAATACGGCGACGTCACCCTGTACGCCGAGTGGAAAGCCAACGGCTACACCGTCTCCTTCAACGGCAACGGTGCAAACGGCGGCAGTATGGCGAACCAAAGCTTCGTCTACGGCACATCGCAGGCGCTGAGCCCCAACGCCTTCATCCGTACCGGCTACAGCTTCCTGGGCTGGGCATCCACCAGCACTGCTAAGCAGATCGAATACAGCGACAAGCAGATCGTGATCAACCTGACCGCTACGCCTGACGCTGTCGTCCCGCTGTATGCCGTTTGGAGTGCAAACACCTACACCATTACCTACAATGCCGATGGCGGCACCATCCGTGACAGCGCATTCAGCAAGAGCTACACCATCGAAGACGCCATCTCCCTGCCCGTCACCGTGGAAAAAACCGGCTACAGCTTCGGCGGCTGGGAATCCGCCACCAACGCAGGCAACTGGACGACCGGCATCACCTATAACGGCACCATCTCCGCCGGGATGTACGGCGGCGTGACCTTCAACGCCCAGTGGTCTCTCACCGGCTACACCATCCTTTACAACGCTGACGGCGGCACCATATCCGGCACCGGCTACACCACGGCGTACAGCGTCCAGTCCACCATCACCCTGCCCTCTGCCCAAAAGACCGGCTACAGCTTCGGCGGCTGGGTCGCGGACGGCAGCGGCAACTGGGGCACCGACACTTATGTCGCCGGCAATGTCAGCGCCGGCAAGCTGGGCAACGTCACGCTGAAGGCTGCTTGGAGCGGCATCACCTACTACATCTCCTTTGACGGCAACCACTCCACCGACGGCTCCATGCTCATTCAGCCCATGACCTACGGCAAGAGCGCAAAGCTGAATACCAACACCTACACCCGCACCGGCTACAGCTTCTTGGGCTGGTCAGCGACCAACAACGCTGCCTCCGCCACGTATCTTGACGGTGCAACCGTGCAGGATCTGTCCACCACTTCCGGCTCCATCGTGACGTTGTATGCGGTCTGGTCCTCCAACGCCTACACCATCACCTACGACACCGCAGGCGGCTCCATCACCGACACCGCCTACACCACCGGCTACAGCGTTTCCGATGCCGTCGTTCTGCCCGCCGCTTCCCGCGCCGGCTATGTCTTTGACGGCTGGATGCCCGCCGAGAACAGCGGCAGCTGGTCCTCGCAGAGCATCTATTCCGGCACGCTTGCCGCAGGCGACGCTTACGGCTCTGTCCGTCTGGTGGCACAGTGGACGCCCGCATCCTACACCATCACCTACGTCACCGGCGGCGGTACCATCACCGGGGACGCCACCTACACCTACGACATCACTTCCACCGTCACCCTGCCTGCGGCGACCCGTCCCGGCTACGCCTTCAGCGGCTGGCAGGCCTCCGGCTGGGACAACGGCGTCTATCCCGCAGGCACCTACAGCGAAAAGATCGGCAACGTCACCCTGACGGCGCTTTGGACTGCCAGACAGTACACGGTTCACTTCGACGGCAACGGCGCCACAGACGGTTCCATGTCCGATCAGACCTTCCTCTTTGACATCGAGCAGGCGCTGTCTGCCAACGCTTTCTCCCGTCCCGGCTTCAATTTCGCAGGCTGGTCCCTGACCAAGGGCGGCACCGCCACCTATGCAGACGGTGCAAAGGTGCTCAACCTTGCCGGTTCCGAAAACGCCGTCGTCACCCTGTACGCCTGCTGGAACGGTGCGGTATTCTCCATCAACTACGACATGAACGGCGCAAGCGGCTCCATGATCGCCACCTCCGTCACCATGGAGGGCAGTGCCGTGACCCTGCGTGAAAACAAGAACACGGAAGTGGAGATCGGCGGAATGCCCTACACCTTCAGCGGCTGGGCATTCTCCGAAGCAAATGCGGACAACGGCATTGTGGAGCTGGAGAACATGGCTTCCTTCGCCCTGAAAGAAGCTGACCTCGACACGTTGGATATCAACTGGAGCGGCGCCAGACCGGTGATCAAGCTGTACGCCGTCTGGACAGAGGTGGAGATCGCCGCCTGCATTGACGTCGAAGGCTCCAAGGCGGTCGTCGCCCCCGAAAGCGGCTTCATCTACGGACTGAAGATCGGCGTGACCGAGCAGGAGATCGTGGACGAATACATTCAGATCACCGGCAGGGCACATTTGGAATTCGAGTACATCGGCTACGTCGGCACCGGCACCATCGTCCGTCTGGTCAGCGACGTCACCGGCGAAGTGCTGGAAACCTATACCCTCGTCATTTTCGGCGACCTGAACGGCGACGGTCTGGTCAACAATCAGGATATCGTTATCGCCAAATCCATCAACGCACAGAACGCCGGTTCCGAGTTCTCCGCTGCGGTGTTGTTTGCGGCGGATCTGTTTGAGGACAACAACGTCAACAACTCCGACATCACCATCATGAAAAATATGCAGTCCAATCTCATTGCCCTCGATCAGGCAACCAGAGAGCAGACCCGCACCGCCTGATTCTCAAAACGTACCGTGGCTGCGCTTTCTTTCCCGGAAAGCGCAGCCACTTTTTGGTTCATCACGGATTTTTGCGGGATTAAGGCAACACCGCACAAATCCCACAATTTTCCGTGATGAGCCCTTTTTTGTAGACATATCCAAAAAAATGTCGAAAAAGCCCAAAAAATTGTTGTAATAAATACAACAGTATGCTATACTTATTGTGTGTAAGTTTACAGGTTTTCCGCTTGATGCCTGTTTGCACGATTTGAAAAGGAGGAAAATGTACATGGCAAAGAATTTTTGCAGACGTTCTCTGAGCACAATGCTCGCGATTCTGATGGTCGTGACGACGTGGTGCTGTGCGAACCCGGGCATCACGGCCAGCGCATGGACCAGCGAAACATCGCTGGAGACCGAAGGCCGACCCAACAGCACAGCGGGCACATCGTCCGCCGTTGTGTTCCTAGTGCCGGAGACGATCTATCTCGACCCGGCGGGGACTACCTACACCTATTTTGTGGACGCATCCCCCTCAGGAGTGCCGGAAGTGAACCCCGCCAAGACGCAGGGGCAGATCTACTTCCACACCGATGTACCCGTCACAAACCTGAAAATCTCCCGCAGTGACGCGACAAACACCTACGGCAGCGGCACAGGCAAGACAGCGTCGCTTTCCACCACCTTCTCCAACACCGGCACCGCCCGGGACGGCGGCGTCATCGAGTGGAAGGCGTCCTATACGCTGAACAGTGTGTCCTACGAATCCTACGCCTACACCTATGTTTACCGTCCCTCCCTCGACGTCATCGGTCAGGCATTCCGCGGACGGACAGGAGCGTCCTCCGCATCCGAACGCATGGTCAAGGGTTCGATCAGCGTACTGACGGGATTCCATGCGGCGGACAGCACCTATGTGGGCAACCGCACATGGGGCGGTGCCAATGATGTGCCGAATCCGCAGACGCAGGCGATCCAAGCCGCCGGCGTACAAAACTGGGGTTCCGTGTGTGTGGACAATGCGGACAAGTACCTCACAGCGGCGACCAACGGCGGCATCTACTACGAAAACCTCGGAGACAGCGATTCGTGGATCCAGACGCAGGATGCCGGCTCTGTTTCCACCGGCGCAATCACGGTGGATCGCAGCCGCTATACCAACCTGAACCAAATCCCCTATTTGCAGACGGCAAACTACCAGTACTACAACACGTGGGAGTCGAACGGCTACGCACGTTATGCCTGCGGCACCACCACGGATAGCTCCCTGACCGCCTCGGTGTCCTACACAGACTACAACGTCACCGACAGCTTCGGCGGCAAGAGCAGCACGGCGGAGTCTTTCTATTCCGGCACACGCATCGACTGTGCCATTTCCGACTCCACCGCATCGGATTTCTACCTGTGGAATCGAATCTACACCAACGGCTTGTACGACGGCGAAGCGAATCGCAGCTATATTCAGGTCTACAGCGCCGCCCGTCTGCACGTCACGCTGGTGGACAAGTCTGCCCTGCGCTCTGCGTACAGACTTGCCTCAACACTGGCGGTAGAAAAGACCAACAGCTACACCGGCTATACAAACTTCAAGACGCAGCTGCGCACGGCGGGCATCGTCCTGGGTGATCCCACAGCAACGCAGGCACAGATTCAGGAAGCGCTGACCGGGCTGAACAGTGCCTACACTACGCTGAAGGGACAGCTTGCCACGGTGTCGAGGGTCTATCAGGCGCCGGCAATCGTATTCTATGTTCCCGAAACCATCTACCTCCAGCCGGACGACGGCAGAACCTTCCAGTACTATATTGACCGTGACAACACCGATGCCGGCGCACTGATCGTGGACAGTGCCAAGACAGCCGGTAACATCTACTTCAAGTGCTCCGACAGCACGGCAAAGGTCACCGGGCTGACTGTGGCGAGCGACATCGGATTCCTTTCGGAGCCCACCATCGGCGCCGTCAAATCCACCAACAACATCCTCTCCACCAGCACCTCCGGCGGCGTACTCTCTGCGCAGGTTCCCGGCGGCACAACGACCCAGCTGACATGGACGGTCACCTACACCACCAGCGGCGGTTCCTTCAGCGTCAAAGCATACACAACGGTCTATGCGACCCGAATCGGCGCCAGCTCCATGATCGCCGCGTCCGCGCAGAGCGGCTACAACACCATGTGGCACACAGCAGGCAACATCATGGTCACTGCATGGATCGCCGGTATCCACTCTGCGAACTACAATCAGGCATCGCCCGACAGCTACTCCGGCACAACCTCCGGCAGTGAGGGTGACGGCCGCGGCTCCTACCAAGGTCGTTTGTTTGAAGGCGTAACTGTCCCTGTTGCCTCGGAGGACAACGTGGATAAGTGTTACGAGGACGGCACCGGCGGTTCCGGCTACTTTTCCAAGGACAGTTCCGTGGACTGGACCGGCGGCGCAGGCTGGCTGCACGTGGACACCTCCCGCTACACCAACCTCAGCCAGATTCCTTTCCTGCAGTTCGGTCTCGATGACAACTACGAGAGAACGGACAGCAACAACACGAAAGATAACGTTGGCGGTCTGTACTATTCCCGCCAGGGCGGCTCCGAGACCGAAGTGGGCACTTGGAGCAACAGCGGCAACGGAAACTCCGGCGTGCGTCTTTTCACCGGGAAGACTTTCAACACTTCCGTCAGCGGTACCGGCAACTTTTGGATTCAGGTGCGCGCATGGGGTCAGAAAAAGACAGAGGAAGTTTGCGACGCCCAAGCCCGTGCCTACCTGTATGTGGATCAGCTGAGCAAGGCGACGCTTCGTGCCCAGCTCAATGAGGAACTCGGCAAGCGCAAAGCATCTTGGTATACCGCCGATTCTTGGAGCAACTACAGCAGCTGCATCAAGCAGGCGTACAATGTTTTGGGCAACCCTGCCGCCTCAACCAGCGATGTCGCCGCCGCAGTGAGCAGCGTAACAAACGCTGCGGCGAACTTGGTTCACCAGACGGGTTCTCTGTCGGCGAAGCACTACTCCGACACCGTGAACAACAGCACGAACCGGCACAACCTGCTGGGTACCGATGATGTCGTAAACTACAGCTTCGGCGACACCGTTTCTGTCGGTCCCAACTACTACCCCGGCTATACCTACAGCGGCACCTTCGGCGCCTTTGACGCCGAGAAATGGGAAGCGGTGGACGGCGTGAATTCCCAGGGCATCTCCGCCATCTCCGTGGATGCCGAGACCAACTCCATCACCGTTACAGGCACCGCTTCGGACAGCTATACCCGCTATGCCATGGGCACCAACATGGCTTCGGACGAGTATTACTTTGTCCCCTGTTTGCCCGGCACACCCTTCACCTTCAGCTTCACCGGCTCAGGTACGGACGGCACGGTATACATCTACTATATTGATTCCGACTTTAACTACGTCGGCCGCATCTCCAAGAGCGGTCTGGGTGCGCAGACCTTGTCCGCCACCACGCCTGCCAAGGCTTGCTATATGCAGTTCCGCTTTGGTGTCGGTGTCGGCACCAAAACCTATGCCGATATCCGCCTTGTCGGCGGCATCGCAGAGAGTGCCGAGTACATTGATGTGCCCAACACTGTATACCATCTGTATTACACGCCCAACGAATACACCGTGACCTACCGTCCCGCAGGCGGCACCTTCAACGGTACCACGACCTCCACCACCGATACCGTCCTGTTTGACGATGCCTACACCGTCGGCAAAGTGGGCACATGCGACGAAAAAGTGCAGCTTGCCGCACCCACCAGAACCGGCTATACCTTTGTGGGCTGGCAGTGCAGCGGTACCGACACCGTTGTCCGCAACGGGGAAGTGCTCGGCGCTTGGAAGTATGACCGGGACGTCACCTATACCGCCGTTTGGGAAGCCAATTCGTACACCGTTCACTTTGACGGCGAAAGCGCCACCGGCGGCTCCATGGACGACCAGACCCTTTACTTCGACACCGAGGAAACGTTGTCCCTCAACGCCTTCACCCGCACCGGCTTCCACTTCAACGGATGGGCGCTGATCAAGAGCAGTACACCCGTCTTTGCCGACGGCGAAAAAGTTCTGAATCTTGTCGGCCCTGAAGAGAGTTCGATCACGCTGTATGCCTGCTGGGCTGTCAACACCTATGCCATCACCGTCGATCCCAACGGCGGCACCATGGCGACAAACAGCGTTGTCTACACCAAAAACAACGCCGCAAGCCAAAAGAATACCACTCCGTTCACCAATCCTACCACCTTCAACGCGGACTACAGCTCCAACGTCACACTCTACAATCCCACCCGCACGGGCTACAAGTTCAGCGGCTGGGCGAAATCCGGCAATACACCCGCCTACAACTACCCGGTATTTGGCTATCCCAACGGCAGCGGCACCACAATGGAATTTGCCAAGACGGTCGCTCCCGACGGCTCCTATACCAACTACAAGTGGGATCAGGGTTCAACCGCTGTTTCCACCGACACATGGCACAGAATCAGCTTTGACACCTATTCTGTCGCCGCAGGCGAGACCGTGAACATCAGCGGCTTTATCCGCATCAACAGCGGCTCGCAGATCGGCGTCAATCTCTACCACGGCGCCGTGTCCAACGATTACGCTAACGGCATGGCAGGCTTCAGCTACACCGACGGACAGTGGAAGTACTTCAACATCAGCCGCACCTTCGTTGAAGCCTCCTCCACCGCTGTCTTTGAGATTTGCACCGGCAACGGCAACGGCAAGTCCGGCACCATCCTCGACTTTGACGTCAAGGGAATCACGATCCGGCGCGGTTCCCCTGCGGTCGCCACGGTCAAGATGGCGGACAACGCCGTCACCTTGACGGCACAGTGGTCGCCCCTGCCCGTCACCGTGCGGTACAACGCCAACGGCGGCACCGGCGATATGGCAGATATGGCAGTCGCCTACAACGAGACTGCCGCACTTAAGGAAAACACCTTTAAAAAGAGCGGCTGCGACTTTGTCGGCTGGTCGTACACGGCAGACGGCTCCGTGGTCTTTGTCGACCGGGCAGACGTCACCGGCAGCAGCCTGAACGCAGATCCTGCGCAGGACGGCTCCACCGCCGTGACCCTGTACGCCGTGTGGAAGAGCACCGAGTACACCCTGCATTTGGATATGAACGGTGCAGACATCTCTCTGCCCGACACGACCGTGGCTCTGGATGGCGAAGCCGTCACATTGGGTGAAGTTACCACCGCCCCGGTACAGTTCGGCGGCAGATACTACGCCTTCCTCGGCTGGGCGCTCTCCCAGTCCGATGCGGACAGCGGCACTGTCACGTTGGAAAACAAGGCTTCCTTCGCCCTGAAAGAAGCTGAACTCGACACCTTGGACATCGACCGCAGCGGCGAAACGCCTGTCGTCCGCCTGTACGCCGTGTGGGAATCCGTCGAGTACACCCTGCACTTGGATATGAACGGCGCAGACATTTCTCTGCCCGACACGACCGTGGTTTTGAACGGCGATGCCGTCACTCTGGGTGAAGTCACCACCGCCCCGGTACAGTTCGGCGGCAAGTACTACATCTTCCTCGGCTGGGCACTCTCCCAGTCCGATGCGGACAGCGGCACTGTCACGTTGGAGAACAAGGCTTCCTTCTCCCTGAAAGAAGCCGACCTCGATACCTTAGACATTGACCGCAGCGGTGAAACCCCCGTCATCCGCCTGTACGCCGTGTGGAAATCCGCCGAGTACACCCTGCACATGAATTTGAACGGCGCTGAACTCACCCTGCCTGACACGACCGTAGTTTTGAACGGCGACGCCGTCACGCTGGGCGAAGTCACCACCGCTCCGGTACAGTTCGGCGGCAAGTACTACATCTTCCTCGGCTGGGCGCTCTCCCAGTCCGATGCGGACAGCGGCACCGTCGCGCTGGAGAACATGGCTTCCTTCGCCCTGAAAGAAGCCGACCTCGACACCTTGGACATCGACCGCAGCGGTGAAACCCCCGTCATCTGCCTGTATGCCGTGTGGAAATCCGCCGAGTACACCCTGCACTTGGATATGAACGGTGCGGATATCACCCTGCCCGACAAGACCGTGGTTCTGGATGGCAAAGCCGTCACGCTGGGCGAAGTCACCACCGACCCGGTACAGTTCGGCGGCAAGTACTACACCTTCCTCGGCTGGGCACTCTCCCAGTCCGATGCGGACAGCGGCACCGTCACGTTGGAGAATACGGCTTCCTTCTCCCTGAAAGAAGCTGACCTCGATACCTTAGACATCGACCGCAGCGGCGATACGCCTGTCATTCGCCTGTACGCCGTGTGGTTCGAGGAGGATCCCACCGCATATCTGGACATCGAAGGCTCTAAGGCGGTCATTGATCCCGAAATCGGCTTCATCTACGGTCTGAAAATCGGCGTGACTGAGTGGGAGATCGTGGACGAATATATCCAGATCATCGGCAAAGCACACTTGGAGTTCGAGTACGTCGGCTACGTCGGCACCGGTACCATCGTCCGTCTGGTCAGTGACATCACCGGCGAAGTGCTGGAAACCTACACCCTCGTCATCTTCGGCGACCTGAACGGCGACGGTTTGGTCAATAACCAAGATATTGTCATCGCCAAGTCGTTGAATGCACAGAACCCCGATGCTGAGATTTCCGACGCCGTGGCGTTTGCGGCAGATCTGTTCGAGGACGGCAGTATCAACAACTCCGACATCACCATCATGAAAGGTATGAAGTCCGGCATCATCTCCCTTGATCAGGCCACCAGAGAACAAATCCGCACCGCCTGATTCCCAAAATATACTGTGGCTGCGCTTTCTTTCCCGGAAAGCGCAGCCACTTTTTTGATTCATCACGGATTTTTGTGGGATTAAAAGCTTCGCTCAAGCCTTTTTAAACTCTTTTCACGGAAAATTGTTATTCTTGCAAACAGCTGTATTCCGCACGGCGGTTTTGCATACATACTCTGCTCCGGGAATAGAATGGAAACAGACGCTGAAAAGGGAGTGGAGCATTTGAACTGGCACAGCATGAAGATACAGGATGTCCTGAACGCCCTGCAAACCAAAGAGACGGGACTAACGCAGGAGGAGGCGCAGATCCGCTTTCGCCGATTTGGAGAAAACGTCTTGCGGGGGAAAAAGCCGAAAACGCTCCTGCAAAGATTTCTCTCGCAGTTTTCGGATTTTATGATTCTGATTCTTTTGGGTGCGGCGGCGGTCTCCTTTGTGACGGCGCGGATGAACGGCGAGGACGGTTTCACGGATTCGGCGGTGATCCTGGGTATCGTGGTGCTCAATGCCATCATCGGCACGGTGCAGGAGGCGAAGGCACAGAAAGCGCTGGATGCGCTGAAAAAGCTGTCTGCGCCCCATGCGACGGTACTGCGGGACGGACAACAGCTGCGCACAGAGGCGTCGCAGATCGTCCGCGGTGACATTGTACTGCTGGCGGCAGGGGACTGCGTGCCGGCAGATGCAAGACTGCTGACAGCGGTGGGGATGACGACGCAGGAAAGTGTGCTGACGGGAGAATCCATGCCCTGCGAAAAGAGCGTGGAGGAAGTGGCGGAAAACAGTGCGCCTGCCGACCGAAGAAATATGCTTTTTGCGTCCACGGTGGTGCTGACGGGACATGGCACGGCGGTGGTTTGCGAAACGGGAATGCACACGCAGATCGGGCAGATCGCCGGACTTTTGGAACAGCAGGATGCGCCCAAAACACCCTTGCAGGTAAAGCTTGCCAAGGTGGGCAGAGTGCTGGGCATCGGGGCGCTGGTGATCTGTGTGCTGATCTTTTTGCTGGGGGTATTGCACCGTGTGCCTGTGCTGGACAGCTTTCTGCTGTCCGTAAGCCTTGCGGTGGCGGCGATCCCCGAAGGACTGCCTGCCATCGTGACGGTGGTGCTGTCGCTGGGGGTGCAGCGCATGGCGAAGCACGGCGCCATTCTCACACAGCTTCCGGCCGTGGAAACGCTGGGCGGTGCCACGGTCATCTGCTCGGACAAAACGGGTACGCTCACGCAGAACCGCATGACGGTCACGAAAACCTATACGGAAAGCACGCAGGGGGAGACAGAGCTTCTGCGGTGTGCGGCGCTGTGCTGCAATGCGACGCTGAGCGGCAAAAAGAAATCCCGCACCGTGACGGGCGAACCGACAGAGAATGCCATCCTGACGGCGGCGGACGCGGTGACGGACGTGGATGCATTGCAAAAGGACTATCCCCGCGTGCAGGAACTGTCCTTTGACTCGGACAGAAAGCGCATGACGACCCTGCACAAGCACGGCGGCGGGTATCTGCAAGTGACGAAGGGTGCGCCGGATATTCTGCTGCCGCTGTGTACAGCGTGGCGCACGGCGCAGGGCGATCTGCCGCTGGGTGAGGAAAAGCGTCAGGCGCTTTCTGCGAAAAACCGGCAGATGGCGTCCGAAGCTCTGCGTGTGCTGGGCGTTGCCGTGCGGACGGGGGACACCATCGAAGAGAACGATTTGACTTTTCTCGGCTTCATCGGCATGACCGACCCGCCGCGGCCGGAAACGGCGGATGCGGTGCGGGAGTGCAAACAGGCGGGCATCACGCCGGTCATGATCACCGGGGATCACGCCATCACCGCAAAGGCGGTGGCAGAAAGCATCGGCATCTGCGACAAGGACGGTTCCGTGCTGACGGGTGCGCAGATCGAAGCCATGGACGACATAGAACTCCAGCGGCAGTCGAGGACGTGCCGTGTCTTTGCCCGGGTAACGCCGGAGCATAAGGTGCGCATCGTCCGTGCATTCCGAAACTGCGGCGAAGTGGTCGCCATGACGGGGGACGGCGTGAACGATGCGCCGGCGCTCAAGAGTGCGGACATCGGCTGTGCCATGGGAAGAAGCGGCACGGAGGTGGCGAAGGGCGCGGCGGATATGATCCTGACGGACGACAACTTTGCCACCATCGTCCGTGCCGTGGCGGAAGGACGGGGAATCTACGACAACATCCGCAAGGCGGTGCACTTTTTGCTCTCGAGCAATGTGGGGGAAATTTTGGTGGTGTTTGCCGCCTCCGTGCTGAAGCTTCCGGCACCGCTTCTGCCCATTCAGCTGTTGTGGGTCAATCTGGTGACGGATTCCCTGCCTGCGCTGGCGCTGGGGACAGAGCCGAAGGACGAGAACATCATGACCCGTCCGCCCAGAGCGTCCACGGACAGTTTCTTTTCCGGCGGCTTGGGCGCAGACATCGCCATAGAGGGAATGCTGGTCGGGGCGATGACCCTGCTCTCCTTTGTGCAGGGGAATCGGCTCGGCGGCATCGAGACGGCGCGGACGATGGCGTTTACCACCCTCAGCTTCAGCGAGATCGCCTACGCCGTCAGTATGCGCTCGGAAAAGACGGTGCTCAAAGCCGGACTTTTCCGCAACATAAAAATGGTGTGGGCGGTGATCCTCTGCGTCCTGCTGCAGGCCGCAGTGCTCACACTGCCCACACTCTCGAGTTTGTTTCAGACCGTACCCTTGGGCGGGTACGAATGGTTTTGGACGATTCTGTTTTCTTTGCTGCCCTTCGGCATTTTGGAATTGGAGAAGCTTGTGCGCAAGGACAGGTCACGCCGCCTGCGTGGATTCGTCGGGCATCTCCCCGGTGGACGATTCCGCCGCAGAAGCCGTTTCGCTTTCCGGCGGCAGCGTGGTGGTCACTACAGGCGCCGCCGCTGTCGTTGAGGGCGCTGTGGTCTTGGCGGGGTCAACAGTTTCCGCCGTTTCCGAGCTGCGCAGGGAACCGATATGGTAGCCGTCGTTGTCCTCACGCAGGGTGATCTTCATGTATTTTGCCGGGTCGGGCGCCGTGTAGTTGCCGCGCTCCAGCTGTGCCCATTCGGAGCCGATGATGTAGCCCACCGTCAGCGTGACGGAGGAGCCGGTACGCTCCATGTCGTACACCTTGGGCGTGTAGGTCGGATCCACACTGGTGATGGGGATGATGTACGCTTTCTTTTCGGAGTTGTAAATGACGTTGTAGAACGAGTCGGCAACGCTCTGGTGCGTCATCTGAATCTCTGTGCCGAACAGGCGCACGAAGTACGCTTCCACGTCGCCCTGGGGCACGAGAAGACCCGTGACCTCGCCCTCGAACACGTCGTAGGTGTTCATCTTGTCGCCGTCGTAGATCATGGCGCTGATGGAGGCGTCCAGCAGATCGGTGGGATCGGCACCGCTGATGTCGTCAAAGGGGGCGGGGTCGATGACCACAAACGGTTCAAGGAACTGTTCGTATTCCGTGAATTTGGAACTGCCCTCCCGTGCCTGAGACACCTTGTCCACTGTCAGGGTGACCGCCTCGTAGATGCCGAACACGGCAAACGCCAGCAGGATAAAGCCCAGCAGAAAGGAGCCGGCGTGATTTCGTTTCTTTGTCTTTTTCTTGCTCATACGTTTTCGTCCTTTGTCAGATTCGGATCTGTCCGTTGCCGAGGATGATGTATTTTTCCGCCGTCAGGTTTTGAAGTCCCAGAGGACCTCTGGCGTGCAGCTTCTGGGTGGAGATGCCGATCTCTGCGCCGAAGCCGAATTCGCCGCCGTCGGTGAAGCGGGTGGAGGCGTTGACGTAGACGGCCGCCGCATCCACACGGGTCTGGAAGGTTTGGGCAGCGGTGTAGTTTTCGGTCACGATGCACTCGCTGTGACGGGTGCCGTTCTTGGCAATATGGCAGATGGCTTCGTCGAGGGAATCCACCACCTTGACGGAAATAATGTAGTCCAAAAATTCCGTGGCGTAGTCTGCTTCGGTGGCGGGAACGGCATCGGGCACGAGGGCACAGACCGTTTCATCGCCGCGGATCTCCACGTTGCCCTCCCGAAGTTTTCCGCAGATCAGGGGGATGGCTTTGTCGGCAACGTCCTTGTGGATCAGCAGACTTTCACAGGCGTTGCAGACGGAGGGGCGGGAAACTTTTGCATTGTAGACGATGTCAGCCGCCATGGCGAGATCGGCGTCCCTGTCCACATAAACGTGGCAGTTGCCCGTGCCCGTTTCGATGACGGGAACGGTGGCGTTCTGCACCACGGCACGGATCAGTCCCGCACCGCCCCGAGGAATGAGCACATCTACGTAGTCATTCATTTTCATCAGCGCATTGGCGCTCTCTCGGCCGGTGTCCTCCACCAGCTGGATGCAGTCTGCGGGCAGTCCTGCGCTTTCCGCCGCCTTGCGCATACAGCGGGCAATGGCGGTATTGGAACGGATAGCTTCTTTGCCGCCCCGAAGGATCACGGCGTTGCCCGCTTTCAGGCACAGCGCCGCCGCATCGGCGGTGACATTGGGGCGCGCCTCAAAGATCACGGCAATAACGCCCAGCGGTACACTGACCTTGCGGATCTGCAGACCGTTGGGTCGGGTCTCGCCCCACAGCACACGACCGACAGGATCTGCGGCGGCGGCAACGGCACGCAGTCCGTCTGCCATGCCGAGGATGCGTTTTTCATCCAGCCGCAGACGATCCAGCAGACCGTCGTTCATGCCGCTTTGTCTGCCGGCATCGAGATCCTGCGCGTTGGCGGCAAGTATGTTTTGTGTGTCTGCGATCAGGGCGTCGGCGATGGCGGTCAGTGCCTTGTCCTTTTGCGCCCGTGTGGCGCAGGCAAGCACCGCAGACGCCGACTTGGCACGGATGCCGAGGGATTCAAGCATGGCTCAGTCTCCTTGTCTTTTGAAATGGGTGCCGACCTGTCTGCCGTCCAGCAGGCGGTAAATATCTTCGGGATTGGAACCGTTCATGATAACGGTGTCGATGCCGCTTTCCGTCGCCAGCTTGGCGGCGCCGAGCTTGGTCGCCATGCCGCCGGTGCCCAAGTGGGAAACGCTGGGTCCTGCCATGTGCAGCAGTGTATCGTCGATCTTTTCCACCACGGGGATGAGCACGGCGTTTTCGTCCTCGGCGGGGTTGGCGGAGAAAAAGCCGTCAATGTCCGAGAGGATGACCAGCGTGTCGGCGTGGACAAGCTTTGCCACCCGGGCGGAGAGGTTGTCGTTGTCGCCGTAGACGATCTCCTCGACGGCGACGCTGTCGTTTTCGTTGATGATGGGAATGGCGTTGTACTCGAACAGTTTTTCAAAGCAGTTGATGAGGTTTTTCCGCCGCTCGTCGTTTTCCACGTCACTGCGGGTGATGAGCAGCTGACCCACCGTGTGCCCGTATTCGCTGAACACCTTGTCGTACATGAACATCAGCTCGCACTGCCCGACGGTTGCCGCCGCCTGACGACCGGGCGTATCTTGGGGGCGGGACTTCAGCCCCAGCTTGGATGCGCCGACACCGATGGCGCCGGAGGAAACCAGCGTGACCTGCACACCGGCATTTTCCAAGTCGGAGATGACCTCTGCCAGCTTGCGGATGCGGCGGATGTTCAGCTTTCCTGTGTCGTAGGTCAGGGAGGATGTGCCTACCTTGACGACCATTCGTTTGACTTCCTTGTTCAGCATGCTCTATACCTCTTCTAAAACGGCTCTGTAATGCGCTTCGGTATGGGGTTTGCCGACCACGCAGAGCGAAAATTTTTCGGGTGTGAGAAATTCTTGTGTAAAGGTGCGCACCTCGTCCAGCGTGACGCTTTGCAGGCGGTGCAGCAGTTCGTCCTCGGGGAGGACACGATTCATTAAAAGGGCGTTGCGCCCGATGCGGGACGCCGAGGAACCGGCGGACTCCAGCGACATGGTGACGGCGGAAAGCGCCTGCATTTTGGCACGCTCCAGCTCCGCTTGGGTGATGGATCGGGGAAATGCACGGCAAAGCTTCAGCACTTCACGCAAAGCCTTGTCCTCGTTTTTGGCGGACAGACCCATGGTGATGCACAGCACACCGGCGCCGAGAAAGGCGGAGTGGTAGGCGTCCACGGAGTAGACCAGTCCCATTTCCTCCCGGATGCGCTGAAACAGACGGGAGGAGCCGGAGCCGCCGAGGATGGCGCAGGCGTAGTTGCACGCATGGATGCGCGGGTCGTCTGCGGGCAGTCCCGGCAGACCCAGCGTGAGGATGTTTTGCTGAAAGCTTTTGCGGATACAGCGGATAAAGGATTTATGCCTCGGCACGGAATAGGTCAGAGGAAAGCCTGTGTTTTGCAGGACACCGAATTTTTCCGTGCACAGGCGCAGGACTTCGTCCCGGTCAAATTTGCCCGAAAAGACGGCGACCATCCGTTCGGGAACGTAGAATTTTTGCAGATGTCTGCGCAGCACATCCGCACTCACGGCAC
>JBJEQK010000084.1:0-12551 GCA_051881715.1 Acutalibacteraceae bacterium | reverse complement strand
TAAAAAGGCTTGACCGAAACTTTTAATCCCACAAAAATCCGTGATGAACCAAAATATTTGCCTTTTTTAAAAAACGTGTTATAATAATAGCGTAAGGAATGGTTTGCAGTCCCCATGTGCTCCTTTTAGGAGAGTGGATAGATAAACTCATTCCTTATTTTTTGTCAATACAGTCGTTTTTTATCCTTCTGCAAGGACCAAGTCGCCGTTTACAAGTGCGTCCGAGAGGATTTCCGAAGCGCCTGTAATCAGCAGTGCGGTACCGGCGACTACATCATAGTGTCTATTAACCCAATCCTCTGCGTTTTCTCCTCTTGTCAGCTTGGGGTTTACCGTGAACACATTGTTTTTGGTAACATCCATGAGGTCACAAAGACCGCTTGACAACTGTGTAATCCCGCAAGCTATGCGCGTCAGCACAACTTCGGACACTTGAAGATTTCTGTATCTTTCCATTACTGTACCCCTGCCATTCTCCTGATGCGTTCTTCCCGGATGCCTTGCACCCGTCCGGCGTTCCACAGCATGACATACAGCGCATAATCGCCGAATGCTGCGTGTGCTCTGTCTCCATTGGCTTGAAAATACTTTACATGCCACGAAACAATGCGGCTGTCTGCAAAGGTGCATTCTCCGAGTAGGCGTAGCACTTCTTCCGGCGTGACAAGGCTTTTGCTTTCCTCGCATTCAGTGCAGTTTTTCTTCTCACAAATGAGCATTTTCTTCATCCTCTCTTGACTTTCCGAAGCGGACACCTTATAATCAAGTTATCCGCTTCTGCGGTGTTTGGCTCTTATCTTTGACTTTGGTTGGCGTGTAAGATAAGGGCTTTTTTATTGCATTCCTGTGAACCGCTGCAGCTCAGGCTGTATGCTTTCGAGTTCTTCGAGTATGTCCGGCGTAACGGTAGCATACTCTATGATGTTCTCAACGGCAATACACGCCTGTATGAGCGCCGCAAGGGTTTGGACTGGTAACAACCTGTACAGGGTTAAAATCCATTTTTGACCCCCTCACGCGATTGAGAAACGACGTGTCTGCGTCTGCTTAACGTAACCGGCATACAAAACGCCGTGTTCTGCCTTAAATGCCGCTGTATCGAAGCGGCCGCTTGTGACGGTCTTGTACCGCACCGTGAACAGCCCCACGTTCATTTCCTCGATGTTGGCGGCAGTCATGTACGCTTTCAGTTCGTCCTTGATAGCTTCCGCTTCGGCGGTGGCTTCCTCAATCAGCTGTTGCAGCTCTCGCAGCTCCTTGACCTTTGCGTTCAGTTCGTTGGTTCCCATAGTGTGTACACCCTTTCGTTTTATTGGTTGCGGTGGTAGCGGCGGCGGGTGGCTTTGTACGTTCTGTGACCATCGTCTACTCCTGCACATCCGTTCCCGCTCTTGTATGCAGTCTTTGCATCAGCAGTGCCGGTTCCGTTCCTCAACCTTACAAGTAGATTATACACGAATAATCGCCCATAGTCAATATGGAATACTGCACAAAGTTGTACTCTGAAATTCGTTCACATTGTACACTTGAAATCGTTCACAATGTGTGCTATAATGGTTATGCTGGGAGTAGAATCTCAATAATGAACGCTCCCAAAAGAAAGGAAACGATATGCCGATACAGTATAAAATTGACGTGCTGTTTGCGCTGAAAGAAAAGGGGTTTACAACGTATCGTATTCGGAAAGATAAGTTGTTGAGTGAATCTACCGTCCAAAAGTTACGCAATCAAAATCCGATTGCTTGGGAAAACATTGAAACGCTCTGCGAACTACTGCACTGTCAGCCGGGCGACATTATGGAATATGTGGAAGAAGGGACGGAGAGCAATGACGAATAAAGCCGCATATTGGCTGGAGCTTGCCGACTATGATTTAGACACGGCGGCGGCTATGCTGGAAACAAAGCGTTTTCTTTACGTCGGGTTTATGTGTCACCAATGCATTGAAAAAGCCATCAAGGCAGTTATTGCCGCTTCGTCGGAGGAAATGCCGCCAAAGGTACACAATCTTCTTCGGCTTGCAGAACAATGCGGATTGCTGGATAAAATGAATGATGAACAGAAAAACGTGTTGTTCATCCTGAACCCGCTGAATATCGAAAGCCGTTATCCATCTTTCAAGGATAATCTGCTGTCACAGCTTGACAATAAACGCTGTACCGAAATTATTTCCGACACAAAGGAGTTGTTCACATGGATAAAACAGCAGCTTTGAAGTGCGCCGCAAAGTACGCCGAAATCGTGAAAACGATCTGCGACCCTGTTGCGGTCGTTGTGTACGGTTCGTATGTCAACGGTACGCCCAATGAGAACAGCGATATAGATATTGCCGTGATTTTTAACGGCTTCAACGGTGATTTTCTTTCGTTGTCCGCTTCGCTGTATCGGTTAACGTGTGATGTCAGTACCACAATTGAGCCAATCATCTTGGATTTGGCGAACGACAAAAGCGACTTCGCAAAAACGGTACTGCGCACCGGCTACAAGGTGGCGTAAATGACTGCTTTTGCATTGGCAAAAGACATGAAAATCTGGTCGTTATTTGGTCGTTATTTTCGTGTTTGGTCGTTGAACTTCGTGAAACGCCGTGCAACACGAGAGTACCAGAAACGTTGATAAATAACACTTTATGGCTCTTCGTGTTCCTTCGTGAAACACGGATTTTTGAGTTCAAGTCTCGCCACTCGGACCATTGAAATCCGTTCTCGAAAGAGGACGGATTTTTCTTTGCATAAAAATTTCTCGCAGCAGATAAATCTGCTGCGAGTTCTTTACTTATTATTTTGCCGGATTTGCTTCGGCGGCTTTCTTTTCGCGAATAATTTCGATAATCCGCACAATCAATTTCTTGAGCGCTTGGATGAATTTGCGCATACGGACAAACGGATTGCGGGACGTATCGTCTTTGCGATTAGCTTTCCAGTGGTAGGTGTCGCAGTTTTCTACAGTCATCTTCTCAGCTGTGTTGGTTTCATTGTCATATACGATAAACTGAGAAATCGAAAAATCATCTACCGTAAGCTGTTTCTCTGCGGTCGTCACGGTAAAGACAATCTGCGCTTCGACATCTGTCCAGTTGGAATGTCTCGCACCTTTGTAAAACCATGTATTGTCCGGGAAATAACACGTTGATGCATCAATCTGTCCGTCGGGCGCGATGTATTTGCCGAGACCGGCTTTGGTTTGGTCTGCGATATATTTATCCGTAAATGTTTCGTAGATAGTGGAAGTTGTCGCACCGAACGAAGCATTGCGGACAGATGCGACCTGGTCGGCAATCATTTCGTTGGAGTATGTAATGGGACCGAGCTGCATACCGTACTTTGCAATCACGCAGATATTGATGCCGGACTCCTTGATTTGACGAAGCAGTTCGGGGATTCTTTGGCGTACAGTGGTGTTGTAGTTGTCCAACTTTTGGATAAGTCCTGCATACTCTTCTCTGAGCTTGCTGCCCTCTTTGCCGAAAACATAATCCTTGGCGGTATCATAATCCTGTGCAAGCACGGGCGCCCAGTAGCCGGGCCATGTGAAAAACGTAGAGCGTGCGAGTGCAGAGGTCACGCCCTCTTTGACATCGTCGTATACGACGGCTTTTGTATAATCCTCGACAAAGCCGAGTACGCCGCTTTGCTCAAGGACGTCTACGACGTCAATGACAAGCTCGTCAATGCTCAGCACACCCGTGGCGTTGCTGTCGGTGAGGAATCGGACAATGGCGTCGCCATCCACGTTAAACTTACCGCAAATGGGGTCGCTGAGAAGCTCTGCGCCGCCGACAACCGAGCCGTCAAAAGAGACGCCGTGCAGACTGTCTGTGCCATATTTGGCAATGTAGGACATGAGAATATCCGTACCTAGGCACATACTGTTGACGACGACTTTGTCACAGCCGGTCGATCTTTTGATGCATTCGATAAAGGTGTTCAGTTCATCGGCCGTATAAAGCGGGTCGAGTCGCCAGTCATACCAAAAGTGGTACGCTTCCTTTGTGAAGCCATCGTCCTGTCGGGTGTTGTTGTTTTTTTGCCACTCGTTGTGACCGATACGCCAGTCCTCGATACGGGTTCCGTTGGAGGGTTCGCCGTTGACGTCAAGTCTTGCTTTTTCAAACAGCGGGGCGATCACGTCATAGATAGCTTGATAATAATTTTCATAGTCACCCTTGAGACGTCCTTCGAGATAGTACGGCTTCATGACAGAAACGACCATATCGACAATGGAATCCTTGTCGATGCTGATTCCCGAGAAGATACCGCCGATGCTGAAAACGGGATTGTTGTTTTCATCAACAATCGCGGGGCTGTCGCCGGAAATAACGATCGTCGGATAAGCACTGCCTCTGTCCGTCAGTTCGACCGTGGCAAACGAAGGCACAACAGCAGAACACGCTATGATGAGCGCAAGAAGCAGAGAAAGAACAAGCTTAAAATTCCTCTTCAATGTTTTCACCCTTTTTTAATTTTTGTTCATTTTAGCACATTTTCTCGGAAAATACAATATTTGAGGACAAAATCTAACATAAAGTTTGTTTTGTCGGTAAATCATTTGCGCAAAACACTTGCCATATCCATTTAAAAATAGTATAATTTTTTTTAATAAATTATAGGATTGGGAAGGAAGCCATGAAAAATTTCAAAAAAATAATTTCCATTTTGCTGTGTTTGATAATGATTTTGTCCTCTGCGCTTCTTGTTTTTGCGGATGACGAATTGCCAATGCAGTCGGACACAAGCGAAACCACTGACATCTCTTGTTTAAATGAGACCGAAACACAGTATGTCCTCGAATCCGACCTTTCCCATGCCGAGGGGTTTTCGCTGCCGCAAAAGAAGCTCGGATTTTCCATGAACCGTTTGTTGTTCGGCGGAGATTACAACACCCCGAAAACGAGCAGCGTTTTCAAGATAATCAAGGTTTTAAGAACCATTCGCTTAATCCTCACCGGCAAATTCCTTACAGGGGACGATGGTACATTTGATGTGGAATTGCAAGATGAATTGGTAGACTTTTGCACGTATATCAGTGAAAATTCTTCCCTTGACCCGCAAATGATACTCACGAATCTCCCGGATTTCTGCAGCGGCATCAATACCGCCATCAAGGTCTTTAACATCGACACACTCGCTGTGAGAACAAATCTCAGAGAAGCGATGGAACAGGCAAAAGCCGACGGAAACAAGACAAAGGCTACGCTTCTTGATCTCGCCTCCGCCTATTTCAGCGGCATCCAAAAGGCATATGTGTATCTCGAACCGACAAACGAAGAGAACGTTTACAAGATCAAGTGTCAGATAACCTTTGCCGACGGCGGGACAGACTCCTACAATACCGATATGCTTGTCAACTTGGAGACGGGTGAGTTTTTCGGATACGATGAAAAGGGCGCCGCAGGAATCGGTTTTAATTGCAGTATTTACGACTTGATGGTCTATGCGCCCATGTATTGCTGGATGAGAGACTACGGCTTCTGTGTCGCATATGACCTGTTTTGCTACACTTCTCCTCTATATCGGTACAGCACAAGACGATTCCACTTTGACTATGCGGGCAAAGAGTGGATGATTCAGTGCTGGAAAGGCAACTACCTGATCACCAATGGCGGCGAGGTCGGTCTCTACAACCGTGATCCGGGTTCAAAGGGAACGTATTACAATGTGGTCACGGACGAGGAAAGAATGCCCATGAGCCTGCGTATTTCGCACGGTGATGAAACCCTCGTCAACATACCTGAAACACTGCACTGGTGGGTCAACGGTTTCAAGATTGCCCACAGGAACTATGCGCCGCAAAATCTGACAATGCACTTCACCATTCAAATGGTGGACGAGGAGATGGTCAAGGCGTTCTGTGAAGCAATCGACAAAAACATCTACCACGATGTCACATACACCGTGGACGGTCTGACCGTCTCGGTTTGCTGGCCAGCGGAATAAAACAAACAGCCGGATGGGTTTCCATCCGGCTCAATTTTTTGCGCTGTTTTAGTCCTCGATTGCCGCTTTTCGGCTGTTTACGGTATGGAAGAATTCCATATCAAACTTCGGCGCACGAGCGTATGTATACAGACCGTTCACTTCCTGCTCCACATCGTACAGCTGTGTGTAGCACAAGCCGCACATCTTGTCGTTGTCCAGCAGTGCGTCCGTCAAACCCTTGTAGCGCTCCAAGAATTCCTGCTCGGTCTTTGGCGCTTCGCCGTATCCCCAGCCGGGCGCCCCCTCGCCTGCCCAGCGGATTCCGCCGTATTCGCTGACAAAAGTCGGCTCTCCGTTCCACTTCTGGGTGCCGCGGTGATTGTGATGCTGGTCGTAAAGCTCGTTATCCGTCATGAGTTTATCATATTCTGCCTTGAAGATTTCCGGGTTCTGCTCATAGTTGTGTACATCATAGATGTCGGTTTCCACATGGAAATTGCCGCTGGTATCAATACAGGGGCGTGTGGGATCCAGCGCCTTTGTGGTACGGTAAATCATGCGCAGCAGTTCGTTCCACTGCAAGCGACCCTCGAAATCCCAAGTTTCGTTGAAAGGACACCAGCCGATGATCGAAGGATGGTTGAAGTCTCTTGCAATCTCTTCCATCCATTCGGGCAGAACTGCCGCCATGGCTTTGGCATCGGAATAGTCAATGCCCCAGTTGGGGTACTCGCCCCACGCCAGATAGCCCATTTTGTCGCAGTAGTACAGGAAGCGAGGCTCAAACACTTTCTCGTGCAGTCGAGCGCCGTTAAAACCTGCGGCAAGGGAAAGCTCGATATCTTTCAAAAGTTCTTTTTCATCCTTGGCCGTATAAATGCCGTCGGGATAGAAGCCCTGATCGAGGACGAGACGCATGAATACACTGCGGTCATTGAGCATGAATTTCCAGCCGTCCATACGCACATTGCGCAGACCGAAATAGCTCTTTACGCAGTCCTGACCGAAGGTCAGCTTTAAGTCGTACAGATTGCCCTGCCCAATGTCCCAGAGGTGGATCTGGGAGAGGCGGAGTGTGCCGCAAACCGTACTGCCGTCCGTCCGCGCTTCAAAGGAGCCGACCGCTTGACCGTCAAAGAACGCCTCAGCCTTGAAAATGCCGCTGCCGCAGACATCTGCCTGAATGGCGGCCGTACCGTCTTTAAAATTCGGATATACCCGCAAGGAACGGATATACGCTTTCGGTGCGTATTCCAGCCAGACAGTCTGCCAAATACCTGTTGTGCGCGTATAGAAACAGCCGTAGGAATCATATTTACCGCTCTGCTTGCCGCTGGGAATCATACTGCTGCGGGAATCATCCTCAGCGCAAAGCACGATCACATTTTCACCGGCATGGACAAAGTCCGTAATATCAAAGCTGAAGTGGATGTAGCCGCCCTTGTGGGAACCGACGAGAGCACCGTTTACATACAGGAATGCTTCATAGTCCACTGCACCGAAATGCAGAAAAACACGACCTTGCAGTTTTTCCTGCGGGATGCTCACAACCTTGCGGTACCAGACAGCCGGCATAAAATCTTTGTAGCCAATGCCGGACAGCTCGCTTTCCGGGCAGAACGGTACAAGAATTGTGTCGGCAAGCGATTGCTTTTCATAGACTTTGCGCTCACGGCCTGTTTTTCCGTGGTCGATCTCAAACTGCCATTCGCCGTTTAGGTTTACCCAATCGGCACGTTCAAACTGCGGGTTGGGATATTCGGGACGCGGAATCAAATCAGACATAGTTTTTCTCCTTTATTTATATGTGTTTTGCTCGCCAAAATAATTGTTTTCCACAGCGGCACACAGTGCGTGATATACCGGCAGAGTCAGCTCCTGCACCTTGTATGTTTCCGTTTCCGGCAAACAAATGCACGCCGTGCAAAGCTCTTTGAGCCGGCCGCCCTTAGCACCGGTAATGCCGATGCTGTCCAGTCCCAGCGCATTCGCTGTTTCCACCGCACGCAGTACATTGGCGGAATTGCCGGAGGTACTCAAAGCAATCAGAAGATCCGGGCTGTTTTTGCCGTAAACCCAAACCTGCTGGGCAAAAATCATTTCGGGATCCACATCGTTGGCATAGGCAGTCATCAGTGCACCCTGCGTACACAGAGAGATCGCCGGCAAGCCGCCCTGAAGCCTGTCTGCAAGTCCTGCGGCATAGTCCAGATCTTCAAAGTAGCCTCTGTCCTGCGATTGCAGTTTTCTTTCCAGCAGAAAACCTTTCATCAGCTCGCCCACGATATGGTCACAGTCTGCCGCACTGCCGCCGTTGCCGCACAGCAGAAGCTTTCCACCGGCGTCATAGCAGCTGCAGATCAAATCATACGCCACATATAGATCGTCATACAGTTCCGACAGAGACGGATACCGCGCGATCAGATCCTGTAAAATTTCTTCAATCATTTTTTAACCCTCCAAACCGGAAACCAGAACGCCCAGCGCCGCATAGTCGCCGATAGACTCGCCCAACTCTGCGGGCACGATCTGACAGACTGACGCTGCCAAAGGCAAGGCTTCCTTTTCCAATTCTTCTTGCATGGCATCGCGCAAAAGATGCCCGGAACGTGCGAAAATACTGCCGATCACGATGCGCTCGGGATTTAGGATATCTATTAAAACGGACAACCCCTGACCGAGCCGTTTTCCACAGGCATGATAAACCGATTTTGCAAAAGCGTCTCCCCGCTCTGCGGCGTCTGCAACGGACTTTGCGGTCAAGTTTTCCGCCGAAAGTCCGGTTTCGCCGCTGTACTGCGCAACCATCTGCAAAGCAAGCCTTGCGATACCGCCGCCGCTGCAAAACCCTTCAAAGGAGCCGTGCTTGCCGTAGCCGATGGGACCATCCTGCGCAAGCCGAATGTGTCCGACCTCCCCTGCCATATCGTTGGTGCCGCTGTAAAGCTTTCCGTCCAAGATAAGCCCCGCTCCAAGTCCCGTGCCGAAGGTCAGAAAAATCATGTTTCGGCACCCTTTTCCGGCACCGAATTTCCATTCTGCCACGGCGCAGGCGTTGGCATCGTTTTGCAAAAAGACCGGCACACGAAATTTTTC
The DNA here is from genome assembly GCA_051881715.1 of Acutalibacteraceae bacterium. Lineage (GTDB taxonomy): Bacteria > Bacillota > Clostridia > Oscillospirales > Acutalibacteraceae > UBA1425. The sequence goes on along the minus strand of JBJEQK010000084.1, from coordinate 3,537 downwards.
CGTGAAATAATCCACGATGGGCACATCATCCCACCCAGGAAGATTCGGCGGCGAAAGAATGCGTCCCCTACGGCTGTCCAGCGGTCCGCCGCAGCTGATACCGATTCCGAGGATATGCGCCGCATTGCGCGCCGAGAGCGTTTTGACAGCTTCGGACAGTGCATCCAGCACCGACTGCCAGCCGGAACAATCTGCTGTCTCAAAGCGTATTTTATCTACAATCACCGGCGTTTCACCGGGCAAGGCACAAACAGTCGCACATTTGGTGCCGCCGATGTCCAATCCGATCCAAGCGTCCATATCCTCACTCCTTTTGATCTACACAATTATAGCGGATATTGTGCTTTTCGTCAACTGTTGATTAAACATATATTTGCCGTCCATACTAAAAGGAAGGAGGCGAAAAAATGGCTGTACAACTGATCCGATTATTGATTCTTTACCTGCTGATACTCGTCTGTATGCGCTTGATGGGACGGCGGCAGATCGGTGAATTGCAGACCTCGGAACTGGTGATCACCATTCTGCTTTCGGAAATTGCGGCAATTCCCTTGGAGAACAATGATACACCCATTTTAAATTCCATTATGGCGGTGTTTATGCTGACGGCGTTGGAGATCCTGCTGTCCGCCATATGTGTGAAATCCGAAAAATTCCGTAAACTGTCTCAAGGCAATCCCATCACAGTGATCCGTGCGGGTACGCTGGATCAGGGCGCATTAAAAAAAACACGCATTACACTGGACGATTTGATGGAAGCGATGCGAGAAAAGGATGTGTTTGATTTAACGCAGGTGCAGTATGCCATTTTGGAATCCAACGGCAAGATCAGTTTGCAGCTTAAACCGCCGAAACGGAATGTCACGGCTGAAATGCTGGAAATATCGGTACAGGATACAGGCATTGTGTGCCCTGTGATCTATGACGGGAAAATACAGTACGAAAATTTTTCACTATGCGGCATGGATAAAAAGAAGCTGAACAGCATCGTGCGTCAAAGCGGGATCCCGATCACGGAGATTTTACTGCTGACAGCAGACCAAAAGGGCGTTGTAACCTGTATACGCAAGGAGGAAAAGCCATGACAAAACGTGTGATACTGTCTGTCATTCTGCTGCTTTTGGCGCTGAGCTTGTCTGTCAGCAGTTATTTCCTGCTTCAAAAGCAGTTTGCCTCCTTAGGGGAAGCTTTGGAGAATGCTGTCTATGCGGATGTATCGCCGGCGCTTTCCGGGGAAAAGATCGCTTTGCAATGGAAAAAGAGCACAAAAATTTTTCATATCTTCCTGATACACAGCGATCTTTCCGACCTGCAAACAGAGATTGAAAGCCTGCCGGATCTCACAAATGATGCAGAACGATACCGTGTGAGCTGTATACGCTGTCTGCATCTGCTCGACGGTGTACGGGAATCGGTTTCCCTGTCCTTTGAAAATATTTTGTAGCCATTTTGCTTGCAAAAGTGGCAAGTTTATGGTATGCTCTATCGGTAAGGAGCGAAAAGTATGAAGCAATCCCTTGTCCGAAAAAAAATCAAACCAGCCTGCGCGTATTGTGCCCATGGGCAAAAGTCCTGCGACGACAGCTGCATCCTTTGCGTCAAAAAAGGGATCATGCAGCCCGATTCTCATTGCAGGCGTTTTCAGTATGATCCGCTCAAGCGTGTTCCGCAAAAGAAAGCGCAGCTGCCGCTTTTCAGTGCAGAGGACTTTTCTTTGGAATAATTTTTCAGTTTCCTCTTGTTTTTTTTACGTTTGTCCTTTATAATGATGTTTAATACGTTTTGGAGGTTTAATTTATGAACATTATCACCCTCGCAGCCGCAAGCGGCACAACCCAGCAGAGCGGCGGCATCGGCATGATTCTGATGCTGGTTGCCATGTTTGCCATCATGTACTTCGTCATGATCCGTCCCCAGAAGAAAAAACAAAAAGAAGAACAGGCCATGCGTGACAACATCCAGATCGGCGATGAGATCACCACCATCGGCGGCATCATGGGTCGCGTCGTTACCGTCAAGGACGACAGCTTGATTATTGAAACCGGCGCAGACCGCAGCAAAATGAAGGTCACCCGCTGGGCAGTCGGCACAAACAATACCGCCAACGAGAAGATGGAAGCAGAACGTCAGGCGGCCAAGGAAGCTGCAGAGGCGGAAAAGCTTGCCAAGATGGAAGAAAGCAAGCAAAAGAGCGAAGCCAGCCGCAAGAAGAGCAAGAAAAGAGACGACTGATCTGTCATAAACAAATCATCCCCCTCATAAGATGTACTACCATCCTATGAGGGGGATTTTTCATGTCAAAAAAACGCAGTAAAACAGAAAATCCAAATCTCGAAAAAGCGCTCAAAGTTTTGATTGCTTCTGTTGTCGGCATTGCGCTGACGGTGGGAGCATTGCTTCTGTCCTGCGCACTGGCACTTCGCAACGACCTGTCCGGGATGATTCTGCTGATTCTCGCTTTTGTCAGTTGTCTGGTACCGTCGTTCATCGCAGGATTCATTGCCGGAAAGACGATCCGCAAAAGCGGCATCCTCTATGGCGCTCTGTCCGCAGTACCGATGTGTTTATTTCTGCTTGTGCTTTGCGCCGCCTTTTACGGCAGTCTCGGCGGAAAACTGGCGCTGTGCAGCGTCTGTATGCTCCTGCTGGGTGCGACGGGCGGCATATGCGCTGTAAATACACACAGAAAAAGGCGATATAGATAAAAGAATAGGAGCTGTGAACCAAACCACAGCTCCGTTCTTTGTATGTTAGGTTAAGGTTTTGACGATCGTGACAATCAGCATCACGATCGCATAGATCATGTCGCCGAACTTGTACAGGGAACTTGCTTTAAAGTTTTTAAAATAGTCCACCACATCGCCGAAAAAGTCCTTGATCTTGCCGAAAATTTCACCGAAATCCATACAGGTACCTCCTTATTTTTCACCCAGCAGCTTTGCAAGCTCCGCCATAAAGGTGTTGATATCCTTGAACTGACGGTAGACAGAGGCAAACCGCACATAGGCAACTTCATCAATATCCTTCAGGTAATCCATAGCAAGCTGACCGATATGCGTAGATGTCACTTCACGGTCAAGGGAATTTTGCAGCTTGCTTTCGATCTCGGACACAACGTGCTCGATCGTATCCAAAGAAACCGGACGCTTCTCGCACGCACGCAGAAGCCCGTTGAACAGCTTGCTGCGGTCGAATACCTCTCTGGATTTGTCTTTTTTTACAACGATGATCGGCACGCTCTCGATGATCTCGTATGTCGTAAAGCGCTTGCCGCAGCTGATGCACTCCCGACGGCGGCGGATGCGCTCCCCCTCGTCTGTGGGGCGGGAATCAATGACTTTGCTTTCTTCAAAACTGCAAAACGGGCATTTCAATGCCAATCACCTCACCATTTTATTTAGGGCAACACCGCACCAATCGCGGCGCACGCCCTGCTTGAATCTTATTCCGTCAGCTTACACAAAAATCCCTTGACTTGCGTTAGCAAGTCGGCGGTCTTTCTGTACAACCTGACGAAAAATCTTGCTTCGCAATCCG
>JBJEQK010000083.1:0-2873 GCA_051881715.1 Acutalibacteraceae bacterium | reverse complement strand
ATTTAAAAATGTCTACATTTTTAAACAAATTTATTCTTTTTCGGCTTTTTAGTCTATAAAAAAATAAGGTAATTTACAATATTTTCATGGTAACGGACTGTTTTGGCGTGGTATATATTCCAAATAATTCCTATTTGGAATTTAGTTAAACATAAGATATGCTATAATCCCCCTGTCACATACTGTCGATAAAGGAGGGAAAAGGATTTGCTGCGCATTCTGCTGTGCGACGACGACCTTTCCTATCAGGAGATCCTGTCGTATAAAATACGGGCAGTGCTGGAGGACAAGCTGCAAATGCAGGCGTCCATTCACTGCGTCAAGGATCTGGACGCCGCATTACAATATATCTACGAAAACCCCACGGACATTTTCTTTTTGGATGTGATGCTGCAGGAAGAAAACGCCATAAACCGTCTGATGCAGCTGCAAAACGACCTGCATAACCTTCCCTGCATCCTGATGACGGCGTTCCCTGTGGAAACCTACAATCTTTCCGAGATCGACTGCTGCTATTACTTCATCAAGTCCCGCCTGACGGACGACCAGCTTTTGCGCGCGCTCAAACGGGCGATCAACTTCAGCGCAAAAAAAGACCCGAACATAGAGCTTGTTCGGATCGGGAGTGAAAACTATGCCGTCAATTTTCAAAATCTTCTGTATATCGAAACCTTTAACAACAACCTGATGCTGCATCTGTCCGACGGGGAGAGCATGACGATTTATTGCACGCTGAAGAAATTTTCGCAAAAACTCCCGCCAAACTTTTTACGCTGCCACAAATCCTTTATGGTCAACATGAACCACATACACGGCTTCTCTCCCCACTGCTTCACCCTGTCCTCCGGGGCGCAAATCCCGATTCCGCCGAAGAAATACGGTGAAATCGTCCAAATATACCGCAACTATCTTCTGAAGCTATAAAGGAGTCTGAATCTATGACTATCGTAAACATGACCGAATTTTTCCCTTGGGCGTTTATCCTGCACCTTGCACGGGCGCTGATCGTTTTCAACATTGCGCACGCCATGCTCAAGGATAAGTACAACACCGCCGTCACCTTTCTGTCCATCGTCGGCGGATACATGGCGATCTCGGGCATCGGCGTCGCCGTGCTGAACGAGCAAACGGCAAAATATGAGCTGATATTTTACGCTTTGACCATCCTATGCTACCTTAGCGCCATCTGTCTGGTGTGCCGGGGTAAGCTGCTGTATAAGCTGTTTGTCGGCTTTTTGGCAGAGGGTGCAAAAATGGCGGGTTCCTTTGCCTATGCCGTGTTTTCTCAGCTGTTTGCCGGACAGAATGCAATGCGTTTGGCAGCGTTTGAAATGTATCTGTACGACTTGATTGCCGACAGCGTTTTCATTTTTGCGTTTTCCTACCTCTTCGTTTTCGTCATCCGTCTGATCCAGAGAAAAACCTCCCCCGCCACTGCACAAAGCCGCCGGGCGCTGTGGATGTACCTTTTCCCCGTGACGCACATCCTCTGTACGCCCATCGCCTATGTGCCCGTACAGTTCCTCGTGTCGTTCGATTTGGATTCCGCACAGCTTTCCCGACAGCTTTCCATCCTGCAAACCATGATTTTCGTCGCATTGGGGCTGTGCTTCCTGCTCGACATCGCTATTCTGTTCGCTTTGGACTACATGAACAAAATGGAGGAGCGAGATCGGGAGAATCAGAAACAGATTTTGAAAGCCAACATGAACTACGAGCAGATGCAGATGGTTCGTGAGGAACATCTCGCTTTGCGGAAGATCCGTCACGATATGTCCAATTTGCTGACCACCGCCGCCGGGTTTATCGAGATCGGCAAGCCGGAAAAGGCAGAGGAGATTCTGAAAAGCGCCGGCAACACCGTCTTTGAGGGCGGCGGCACAACGCTCTGCTCCAACGAAACCATCAACACCACGGTGTACATCAAACAGCAGTATGCCAAGGAACAGGGTGTTTGTCTGCAAGTGTCCGTGGAGGAAAATGCTCCCGTCAAAATCAGCGACTATGACCTTTGCCGCCTGCTGCACAATCTGCTGGACAACGCCCTGCACGCCGCGGCGGAAAGCGCAGAAAAAACCGTGTCCTTTTCCCTGTGCATCGACCCGGACAGCGTTCGTGTCGAGGGAGAAAACTCCGTCCCCGATACACCCACGAAACAAAAGGACGGCCACGGCTACGGCACCACCATCATCCGGGAGATCGTCAAAAAATACGGCGGACAGTACACGGTCACGCAGACTAAGCCGACCTATAAAACCGTTGTACAGACCCCCAACACCGCACAGGGATGAAGCACTTGACACAGTTTCCGCAAAACAACTTCTCGGAACAAATGAAAACGGCGCAGAACAGCATCAAAGTATGCTCTCCTGCGCCGTTTGGGTTTTCTATTGTGTTGGTTTGCGGGGATCCGTTGCATATCAACGATTTTGCATAAAAAAGAAGAACGGCTATATTGTATCAAAATAGCCGTTCTTTCGTGGTGGAGATGAGGGGGATCGAACCCCTTACCTCTTGAATGCCATTCAAGCGCTCTCCCAAGTGAGCTACACCCCCAAGGACAAGAGATATTATACTCTCTGTGTCTGCATTTGTCAAGGGTGTTTTGCAACTTTTTTCGTTGGTTTTTTTCGGCGGGTCACGCCCGGACGAGAACTTCTTCGATCTCGGCGATGAACATCTTATGATAATCGCCGTCGGTGTAATTGCTCTGCACGGATTTGTCGATAAAGCCCTCCGGGGACAGGTCGTACTTTGCCAGCTTGCGGCACTTGAGCACCACGGTGGCCTGCTCGAAATAGGTCAGGTTTTGCTCGAACACGGGAACCAGACCGGTCTCCTTTGCTTTGTCCACATCCCTGCCGCTGTTTCTG
>JBJEQK010000082.1:0-12837 GCA_051881715.1 Acutalibacteraceae bacterium | reverse complement strand
TTTTGCCGAGGCGCAGGATGTATTGGTCATTTTTCAGGGAGTCGGAGTAGACTTCCTCGTAGACAAAGTCGGGGTAGGCTTCTTGGAGCCGGCGTACCTTTTCCTCAAACTTGCAGACCTTGGTGAGGATGACGCCCGTTTTCGGGTCAACATCCGTGGCGATCAGATATTCAACGCCCAGAGCGTCGCAGATGGGCTTGAGGATAAAGGTGGGCGAAGCGGAACAGACCACGGTGGGCTTGTCTGTTTTGCGGCGGTAAAAATAGGGATACGTCTTTTTCAGCTTCTTTTTGGCGTAGCCCTGCGCCAGCTTTTCCGCGTTCACAAAGCGCATATAGCAGTGGATGGAGCAGACGCGGGACAGCTTTTCGCCGATACGCAGGATGTAGCACAGACCGCCGATGAGCTGAAAGGGGAGCAGCAGCAGGATATACGGTCGGCGCAAAAGGCAGTACAGCCAGAATTCCGAGCCGGTGTCCCCGGGAGCGATGGTTTTGTCGTAGTCGTACAGATAAACGTGCATGGCGTTTTTCCTTTCGGTTCATTGATCGTATTATAAACGAAAAGGCGAAATCGGTCAAGAGATTTGTGTTGCGTTCGGGTGCAGGCTGTGGTATACTGTGGGTGAAAGAAAAATATAGTACTTGACGAACCGGCGAAGAACGGTTAAAATAGGGTTGAAAAGGACACATAATCAAAATGCCTTCAGGAAAGGATAAACCTATGGAGAAAGAATACAATCCCGACATTGTCTCCGTCGTGGACGAAGAGGGGAAGGAACACGTTTTCGAGGAGCTGGATCGCATCGAGACGGACGACGGACGCTACGTGGCACTGCTGCCCGTGTACGACGATCCGCAGGAAATGCTCGAGGACAGCGGCGAGCTGATCATCCTCAAGGTCGAGGAGGAGGACGACGGCGACACGTACCTTTGCCCCATCGAAGATGAAGAAGAATTCAACGAGATCGGTCAGCTGTTCGAGGAACGCTTGAGCGAGCTGTTCGATTTTGACGAGGACGAATAATAAGTCAAAAAAATAACCCTGCCTTGTGCGGCAAATGAGCGATCTATATTAACCCAACAATCATTAAAAGGGAGCTCAGTCTCCGTCGGCGGATTGCAGACCTCCCGCTTTTGCGGACGAAGGGAGCGTGAACCCGATGGGCGGCACCCACCTGCTGCAGGCAGGTTATTATCGGTCGCTTTCGGCTTGGCGGGGTTGTTTTTTATTTGGAAGGTGTTTCATTTGAAGCGAATCATCAGCGGTGTACTGCTGGATATTTTGCCGCACGCCAGCGGCTTTCTTTATGCGGAAATGTCTTTTGACAAGACCGGCAATGAAAAGGTCAGCTTTTTTTCCTATGAGCAGGATAGGCAGGACATCCTGCCCATCACCACCCGTGTATACCTGACCCACAAATTCGGCGACAGCTACAGGGAGATCATGGACGAGGTCGGCGACTTCCTTTCCTGCGATGCGGCGCCGCTGGGCAAAAACGGCACAGTGGTGCTGTTCGAGTCGGGGGAGATGTACATATTCGCGTCCCAGGGAAAGCTGATCTGGAAAGGACAGGTCACCTACCAGGATGCCCCGGTGCGAGATCTGGCGGTGGACGGCAAGGACATCTGGTGCGCCGTGCCGGACGGCAATGCGGTCATCTGCTATTCCCCGGCGGAAAAGCGGGTGTCTCTGCGCATCGGCGGCAAGGAATCCTCTGCGTTTGAGGAGCCGGTCAGCGTGTCCAAGTTCGGCGACACGCTCTATGTCACCAGCCGCAGGGCGCAGAAGGTGCGCTCCATCCATCTGCCGGACTACGATGTGCAGGACTACCGCAAGTTCCGCGAGCCGGTGCACAAGTTCTTTCGGGTCGAGGACAGGGAATACGTCGTTTTGGACAGCGGCGTGTATGTGCTGTGACGACAGAATTTTTGCTTGACATTTCGATTGCATCGTGGTACTCTTATTCTGATAAAGGCAAAGCGTAGATGCAGAAGGTGTCTTTCCGTTCTGCTCTGCCAGAGAGCCGCACCGTGGCTGGAAGTGCGGCGAGGGCAGGAGAGGCACTACCGCTGCGGAGCGTGCGCAGGAAATGGCGCGCCGTCTGTCCGCGTTAAGGATGTTGAGCGGCAGGAGAAATTCTGCAATCCGGGTGGAACCGTGGAGCTGATTTGCTTCATCCCAGAATGGCTGGGATGAGGCTTTTTATTTTATTAAACCAATAAAGGAGACGATAGAGATGATTCAGGTTAAACTCAAGGGCGATGTGGTCAAGGAATACGAAAACGGCACCACCGCTATGGAAGTCGCAAAATCTTTGGGCATGGGTCTGTACAAGGCGGCGTGCGTGTGCCGCATCGACGGCGTTGTGTGCGATCTGCGCACACCTCTGACGGAGGACTGTGCGCTGGAAATTCTCACCTTTGACGATGAGGAGGGCAAGCGTGCGTTCCGTCACACAGCGTCCCACGTCATGGCGCAGGCGGTCAAGCGTCTGTTCCCCGAGGCGAAGCTGGCCATCGGTCCCGCCATCGACAACGGCTTCTACTATGACTTCGAGGTGGAGAAGCCCTTTACCCCCGATGACCTCACGGCGATCGAGGCGGAGATGAAAAAGATCGTCAAACAGGCGCTGCCGCTGGAGCGGTTTGAGCTTTCCCCTGAGGAAGCCCTCTCCATGATGGAGGAAAAGGGCGAAGTGTACAAGGTCGAACTGATTCGGGAACACGCCGACAAGGGCGAGAAGATCTCCTTCTTCCGTCAGGGCGATTTTGTGGAGCTGTGTGCCGGCCCCCATATCCCGGACACCGGTCGCATCAAGGCATATAAGCTGACCTCCGCCACGGGTGCATACTGGCGCGGTGACTCCACCAAGAAGATGCTCCAGCGCATCTATGCCACGGCATTCACCAAAAAGGACGACATGGACGCATACCTTGCCTCCGTGGAGGAAGCCAAAAAGCGTGACCACAACAAGTTGGGACGTGAGCTGGAATACTTCACCACCTCCGAGCTGATCGGTCAGGGCTTGCCGATCCTTTTGCCCAAGGGCGCCCGTGTTATTCAGCTGCTGCAGCGTTTCGTTGAGGACGAGGAACAGCGCAGAGGCTGGCTTTTGACCAAGACCCCCTATATGGCCAAGAGTGACCTGTATAAGCTGTCCGGTCACTGGGATCACTATCAGGACGGGATGTTTGTGCTGGGCGATGAGGAAAAGGACGACGAGGTGTTTGCCCTGCGTCCCATGACCTGCCCGTTCCAGTATCAGGCGTACCTGAACCGTGCCCGTTCCTACAGAGACCTCCCGCTTCGCTATAACGAGACATCCACCCTGTTCCGCAACGAGGCTTCGGGTGAAATGCACGGTCTCATCCGTGTGCGCCAGTTCACCATTTCCGAAGGACACCTGATGTGCACTCCCGACCAGCTGGAGGACGAATTCAAAAATTGTCTGGAGCTGGCGATCTATATGCTCAAGACCCTCGGTCTGTACGAGGATGTTTCCTACCGCTTCTCCCAGTGGGATCCCAACGACCGTGCCAAGTACATCGGCACCGAGGAGCAGTGGGACGAAGCCCAGGGCATCATGCAGAAGATTCTTGACCATCTGGAGATCCCGTACAAGATCGGCATCGGCGAAGCGGCCTTCTACGGCCCGAAGCTGGATATCCAGATCAAGAACGTATTTGGCAAGGAAGATACGCTCATTACCATTCAGGTTGACCAGATGCTCGCTGAGAAGTTCGGTATGGAGTATGTGGATGCGGACGGCACCAAGAAGAATCCCTACATCATCCACAGAACTTCCATCGGCTGTTACGAGCGTACACTGGCTTTGCTGATCGAAAAGTATGCAGGGGCATTCCCCATGTGGCTGGCGCCCGAGCAGATCCGCATTCTGCCCATTGCCGACCGCCATCAGCCCTATGCCAAGCAGGCGGAGCAAAAATTGGCGGCGATGGGATTCCGTGTCACCACCGATATGCGCAGTGAAAAGATCGGCTACAAGATCCGCGAAGCGCAGATGGAAAAGATTCCGTATATGCTGCTGGTGGGCGACAAGGAGATCGAGGAGGGCAACTTCTCTGTCCGCCGCCGCAAAGAGGGCGATATCGGCTCCATGACCGAGAGCGAATTTGCCGCCATGGCGCTCAAGGATGTTGCCGAAAAGTCCATTTGGTAAACCGAAATAGATAGCAAGGAGGAAAACCATGTTTTGTGAAAATTGCGGCGCCGAAGTCAAAGCAGGTGCCAAATTTTGCGAAAGCTGCGGCACGAAGGTGAATGCTGCCGCCGAGCCGACGAAGCAGGAACCGCCGAAGCCGGCTCCCGACACGGTGATCCCGCCGAGAATGGATCCCCCCGCGCCGTCTGCATCGGTGGGACAGCAGAGCGGCAGTTACCAGACCTACGGCGCCTATGCAGAGCCCCAGCCGCAGGCGGAGCGCCCGGCGGAGAGCATGGGCTTTGCCGAGGCGATCAAGGATTTCTTTAACCGCTACGCCGATTTCAAAGGCCGCACCATCAAAAGCGGCTTTTGGTGGGTGGTGCTGTTCAACTGCGTTGTCAATGTCGCACTCAATCGCCTCGGAACAATTGTTCCGTTGCTGGATATTGTGGGTTACCTGTATTCCATTGCCGTGATTATCCCGCTTCTCGCAGTGGATGTGCGCCGCCTGCACGACATCGGCAAAAGCGGCAAGTGGCTTTTTATGGCGCTGGTTCCCATTGTGGGCTGGATTTGGCTGATCGTGCAGTACGTCAAGCCCTCCGCCGGTGACAACCAGTGGGGTTTTGCTCCCGAATCCCGCAAAGACTTCCCGCCCGAATCCTAAGGTAGACAAAGCCCCGAGAACACAAGCGGTTCTCGGGGTTGACTATTGGGTGGCTTTGATGGTTCAGGTCATGCGGGTGATGATCTCGCAGTAGATGTAGATGTTTTCGATCTTTTGCGCCTGCGCACCGCCGTCAAGGTCGATGATCGGCTGCGTCTCGGACGGGGTGATATACTGCTTGAAAGCGATCGCCAGCTGTCCCGGGCGCATACGGGAAATCTTTTTGCGCGGGAAGTTACGATCCACGACGCCGACATAGTCGTGTACAACACGGTCGATCTCTCTGTCCGTATAGCAGCGCAGAACGTCCTCCTCGTCAAAAATGTCGATGATCGCCTTGGCCTCCGCAAAGGTCGTGGACTCCACCTTGTATGTGCCTTGACCGACCACATACATCGAGCTGTTATCAATCAACAGTAAGGGATTGCCGTCTTTAGACATCGTAAAACCTCCTAAAATGGATTGTTATGCAACATGAATAAATTTCATGTTTCTTGTTGAACATTATATAACAAATTACACAATACGTCAAGTCTTTTTTTCATTTATTTTTCTTGACTTTTTCCGCTGTTGGATATACAATAGATTATAAGTGTATAAGAGAAAGAGGTTTTAGCTTTGGCACATTATGTTTTTACGTCCGAGTCCGTGACGAACGGACATCCCGATAAAGTCTGCGACCAGGTTTCCGACGCCGTGCTGGACGCCATCCTTGCGCAGGATCCCATGGGCAGAGTGGCCTGCGAGACCTGCTGTACCACGGGCATGGTGCTGGTCATGGGCGAGGTCACCACGACAGCGACAGTGGACATCCAAAAGATTGCCCGCGAGGTGGTCTGCGACATCGGCTACAACAGCGCAGACGCTTGGTTCGACGGCAAGACCTGCGCGGTGCTGACGGCGCTGGACGAGCAGTCGGCGGACATCGACATGGGCGTCAGCCGTTCCTTTGAACTGAAAGAGGGCGAGCAGGATGCGTACAACCTGCACGGAGCAGGCGATCAGGGCATGATGTTCGGCTATGCCTGCGACGAAACCCCCGAGTATATGCCCATGCCCATCTCTTTTGCCCGCAAGCTTACCAACCGCCTGACCGCTCTGCGGGAGGACGGCACACTGCCGTACCTGCGTCCCGACGGCAAGAGTCAGGTCACGGTGGAATACGACGAAAACCACCGCCCCGTCCGTGTGGACACGGTCGTGGTCTCCACCCAGCACAGTGCGGATGTACCGCTGGAAACGATTCGCAAAGATATCGTCGAGCAGGTCATCCGTCCCGTCATTCCGGCGCAACTGCTGGATGAAAAGACGGTGTTCTATGTCAACCCCACCGGTCGTTTCGTCATCGGCGGCCCCCACGGGGACAGCGGTCTGACCGGCCGCAAGATCATCGTGGACACCTACGGCGGCTATGCCCGCCACGGCGGCGGCGCCTTCTCCGGCAAGGATCCGACCAAGGTGGATCGTTCTGCCGCTTATGCCGCCCGCTATGTCGCCAAAAATATCGTTGCCGCCGGTCTTGCGACCAAGTGCGAGGTGGAGCTGGCCTACGCCATCGGTGTGGCCAAGCCTGTTTCCGTCACGGTGGAGACCTTCGGCACCGAAAAGGTGGACAAGTCTTTGATTGCGTCACTTGTCGCAAAGCACTTCGATTTGCGCCCGGCGGCGATCATCGAGGCGCTGGATCTGCGCCGCCCGATCTATCGTGACCTTGCGGCACACGGTCACTTTGGTCGGGAGGGGCTGGCGTGGGAGCGCACCGACAAGGTGGACATCCTGCGCAAGGAAGCAGGTCTTGCTTAAGGCAACACTGCTTTGTGCGGTATTGCCCCAATACAAATTGTAAAGGGCGTGTCATGATGGCACGCCCTTTTTTGAAAGGATACTTTTATGGATTTTACGGAAATCATTTTAAATGTGGACATCCGGGACGCCGATACCGCAGGCAACATCGCCTGCATGGCGGCACGTGGCGGCATCTATATCGAGGACTACAGTCAACTGGAGCAGGAAGCGCACGACATTGCCCACATCGACCTCATCGACGAGGAGTTGCTGCAAAAGGACAGAACCAAGGCGAAGATCCACATCTATGTCTCTCCCGAGGACAACCCTGCCGAGACGATCAGCTACCTCAAGGAACGCCTGTCTGCGGAAAACATCGACTACACCATGGATGAAACGGTCTGCCGCAATGAGGACTGGGAGAACAACTGGAAAGCCTATTTCAAACCGATGAAAATCGGGGATAAACTGCTGATCCATCCCGCATGGGTGGACGACTACGATGCACAGGGACGCACTGTTCTGCACATCGAACCGGGCGTTTCCTTCGGCACCGGCACCCACGAGACGACCCGCCTGTGCTTGGAGACGATTCAGAAGCACATGGACGGCTGCAAGACCTTTTTGGATGTGGGCTGCGGCAGCGGCATTTTGTCCGTGGCGGCGCTCTTGCTGGGTGCACAGTCGGCGCAGGCGGTGGACATTGACCCGCTGGCGGTGAAAATGGCGAAGCTCAACGGCGAGCTGAATCACTTCACCGAGCCGCAGTATACCGTGCTTGAGGGCAACCTCACCGACAAGATCCACGGAAAGTTCGATATCGTGGCGGCGAATATTGTTGCCGATGCGATTCTGATGCTGTCCAAGGATATCAAGCAGTTCCTCAACCCCGGCGGTCTGTACATCACCTCCGGCATCATTGACCTGCGCGAGCAGGAGATCTTGCAGGCGTTTGACAAACTGGGATTTGAGGTACTGGAACGCTATGAAGAAGGCGGATGGCTCTGCTTTGTGACCAGAGCCGTATAATTACCATGCCATTAGACGGATATTTTTTACATTTTCTCGGAAAAGAACTGCGGCAGCACCTCATCGGCTGTCGTGTGGAAAAGGTACACCAGCCGGCCAAGCAGGAGCTGATCTTGCACCTGCGGGGCTACCGCACGGCGTACAAACTGTTTTTGTCGGCGTCAGCCAACAGCCCCCGGGTGCATCTGACGACCTACGCCCCGGAGAATCCTGCCAAACCGCCGATGCTGTGTATGCTTTTGCGCAAACACCTGACGGGTGCGCAGATCACGGCGATCACCCAGTCGGGTTTGGACAGGACGCTCTTTTTGGATTTTGCCGCCACCAACGAGATCGGCGACCCGGTGTCCCTGCGCCTTTGCGTGGAGATCATGGCGAAGCACAGCAATATCATCCTGCTGGACGAAAAGAGCACCATTCTCGACGCCGTGAAACGAGTGGACATGACCCAGTCGTCCTACCGTCAGGTTCTGCCGGGACTCCCTTATATTTCGCCGCCGCCGCAGGATAAGCTGGACTTGCGCACCTGCACGGCGCAGGATGTGTGGGACAAACTGCGATCCTATTCGGAAAAACTCTTGCCGTCTGCACTGCTTTCCGTTTTGCAGGGCGCTTCCCCGCTGATCTGCCGGGAGCTTGCCTGCAAGGCGTCCGCCATGGACACGACGGTTTCCAGCCTGACGGACGGGCAGAAAAAACTGCTTCTTGCCGCCGTGGAATCGCTGAAAACGGCGTTGGACGGGGAGGGCGCACCGCACATTCTCTGTGACGAGAACGGACGGGGCACGGACTTTTCCTTTATGGATATCACCCAGTACGGCTTTGCCCGTATGCCCAAGGTGTGCGAAAGCTACTCCGAACTGCTGGACAACTTTTATTTTGAACGGGACAGACAGGACAGAACCCATCAGAGAGCGGCGGATATGCTCAAGGCGCTGTCCGGCGCCTCTGCCCGTATTGCCCGCAAGCTGGACACCCAGCGCGCAGAGCTGGAACGCTGTGCGGACAGGGAGACCCTGCGCATTCGGGGCGAACTGATCCAGGCGAATGCGGGAACGCTGGAAAAGGGTGCACCCTTTTATGATGTGATGAACTATTACGACAACTGCAATATGCTGCGCATTCCCGCCGACCCTGCGCTGACGCCGATCGCCAATGCACAGAAATACTACAAGGAATACCGCAAGGCGAAAACAGCGGAGCAGATGCTCACGGGACTCATCGACAGCGGCGAGCAGGAACTGCAATATCTGGAAACGCTGACAGACCTTGTTTCGAGGGCGGACAGCAGTGCCGAGCTGTCTGCACTGCGTGCGGAAATTGAGGACGCAGGCTATCTCAAGCGGCACACCAAGGCGGGCGTTAAAAATCCGAAGCCGCTCTCGCCCATGGAATACCGCTCCACGGACGGATTCCGCATTTTGGTGGGACGCAACAATATACAGAATGACAAGTTGTCCCTCAAGACAGCACGGAACAGCGACCTTTGGCTGCACACGCAAAAGATTCCCGGCTCCCATGTGATCGTCGTGTCCGAGGGACGGGAGATCCCGCCGACCACCATCGAGCAGGCGGCCATGATCGCCGCCTACAACAGCCGGGCGAGGGAATCGGCGCAGGTGCCGGTGGACTACACCTTTGCCAAGCATTTAAAAAAACCTGTCGGGGCAAAGCCGGGCAAGGTGATCTACCATGTGTACAACACCTTGACCGTCAACCCGGACAGGGAACAGTCGGAAAAACTGCGTGTGCAGTGAATAGAGAGGGGCAAAGAAATGTACGAAGCGATCCGAGCGAAAGCCCAGCCGATGGACGAGGACGATTTCGGCGGTGCAGAGTATCTGGAAGTCGGCGAAACTGTAAAAATCGTGGTGCATTTGGAGTGCGCCTATTACGCCGTGCAGCTGACGGTGGGGGAGGAGACCTACACGGACTGCTTCAACGACCGGGAGCCGTATGACCTGCTGACGCATTTCTGGTTTGTGGAAAAGGCACGGCTGACGGCGGGGATGCCGCTTTTGCTCACGGCGCTGGACAGCGCCGAGGACGGCGACCTGTGCTGCCATATGTGGGAGTACGTTCCCGAATTCGCCGATGAAGCGGCGCTTTTGAACGCCTATGACAACCGCCTTGCGGTGCAGAAAACGGAAACGGAACAGATCGCCGACGGGCTTTCCTACCGCCATATCCTCTATGCGGACAAAGTCGGTGCGCCGGTACACGCATTTCTGCTGGAGATCGACAGCCAAAAGAACACGCTTTATATCGGTACGCCGCAGGACGGCTATGAGAGCGTCGGCGTCCGTGCCACCGTGCCGGAAATGATCGACGCCGCCGTGCAGAACGGTCAGCCGGTTTTGGCGGCGACCAATGCGGATTTTTTTGATATGTTCGGCGACGGACACCCGTCCGGGCTGTGCGTCAAAAACGGCAAGGTCGTTGCCAACGGGGACATCGACCGCCCCTTTATCGGCGTACTGCGGGACGGTACGCCCGTGGTCGCCCGTCCGTCTGAGATGCCGCAGCTGTCGGAAGTGTATCAGGCGGCGGCAGGACTGCAAATGCTCGTTCGGGACGGAAAGCTGGCGCAGTGGGGACCCTTGGAGCCCTTCGCCTATGTCCGCCATCCCAGAACGGCGGCAGGGGTCAAAAAGGACGGCACCATTCTTCTTTTAGCGGTGGACGGGAGAATCCCCGCCTATTCCAACGGCGCATCCTTGGTGGATGTTGCCAAACTCATGCTCTCTTTCGGTGCAGACTGCGCCGTCAATCTGGACGGCGGCGGTTCCTCCGTGGTGTATACCAAAAACGGAGATGAATTTGTCCTGCGCAATGAACCTGCCGACCTTTACCGTCCCACGGAAAAGCTGATCCGGGAGGAATACAACAGCCTGTTGGTCGTCCGCAGATAAAGCGTCCGTTCAGGGACAAAGGACGCTCCACGCTTCGCACAGCTTCTCCAAGCTCCACGCCGCATTGGCGGGACTGGTGGAGGGCAGGGGGAGGATCTCCCGCCGAGTGACCGGCTTTTGAAAGCGGTTATAGATTTTTGCGGCGGCGGCACCGTTGGCGTACAGGGCTTGGATGTCGCAGGTGTCCAGAATGCGCGGCAGATCGGTGGGGATCACGTTGCGGATGCTGGCGTCCGAGGAGCCGGCAATGTCGCATTTCGCCACCACATCCCACAGGGCAATGCCGTTCGAGAGCAAAAAGGCTTTCTTTTCTTCGATGCTCTGCGGCAGGGGCGCATCCCACAGGTGGGCAAGCACTTTCCAAAAGCGGTTCTGCGGATGCCCGTAGTAAAACTGATTTTTTCTCGACAGCACAGACGGCAGACTGCCGAGAATGAGTATGCGGCTGTGCTCGTCAAAGACAGGCGGGAAGCCGTGTACGATATGTGTGTATTCCATGGCGCACCTCTTTTCGTCGGAAAGTATAGCACACGAATTTTTTCTTTGCAAGGCGGTGCAGTATGACAGCGGTACAAAAGGAACTGTTTTCCATGCAGGACGAAGCATACAGACTGTTTCAAGCGAAGCTGATGCCGACGGTGGACATGGAAACCATCATCGGCGTGCGTACCCCGGCTCTGCGGAAGTTTGCGAAAACATTTGCCAAATCGGACGAAGCGGCGCATTTTTTGCAAACGCTTCCGCACAGGTACTACGAGGAAAACAACCTGCACGCCTTTCTGGTGGAGCAGATTCGGGACTTTGACGCTTGCATTGCGGCGCTGGACGCCTTTTTGCCCTATGTGGACAACTGGGCGACCTGCGACAGCATGGCGCCGAAGGTGCTGGGCAAGCATAAAGAGAAGCTGCCGGTGCACATTCGCCGCTGGCTTTCCTGCAAGGAGACCTACACCGTGCGCTTTGCCGTGGGACTGCTGATGCGCTACTTTTTGGACGACAGCTTTTCGCCGGAGTATTTGCAGTGGGTGGCAAGCCTCGACAGCGATGCATACTACATCCGCATGATGGCGGCGTGGTACTTTGCCACGGCGCTGGCGAAGCAGTACGAAGCCGCACTGCCCGTTTTGCAAAACGGCGTCCTTGAGACGTGGACGCACAACAAAGCGATCCAGAAAGCGCTGGAAAGCTACCGCATTACCCCCGAGCAGAAAGCGTATTTGCGTACTTTGCGCAGAAACGGAAAATCTTGACAATTTGCGCCGAAAGTGGTATGATGGGGCAAATTACGAAAACGAGGAATTGTATATGGCCAGATATCTCATTATCAATGCGGATGATTTCGGACTTTGCGACGCCGCCAATCAGGCAGTGAGGGAGCTGTTTGAGGGCGGGTATCTGCTCTCCTCCACCGTGATGATGCCGTGTCCCAAGGCGAAGGATGCGGTGCAGTTTTCCGTGGAGCATCCCGAGTACGCCATCGGCGTGCACCTGACATTGACCAATGAGTGGGAGGCGCGCTGGCCGTGGGGACCGTTGACGAGCGGCAGATCCATCCGCAATCCCGAGGGCAGAATGTGGCCGGAGAACGAGGATTTCGAGGCGCACTGCAAATACAGCGAAGCCATTGCCGAAGTCAAAGCCCAGATCGAGCTGGCAGAGTCTTGGGGCATGAAGCCCACGCAGATCGACAACCACATGGGTTCCCTCTACGGCATGAACGGCAAGTATCTCATGCTCCCGAAGGTGTTCAAGGTTTGCCGGGACAAGAAATATCCCTTCCGTATGTGCACGACCCCCAAGGACGAGTTCTGTCCCGAGGGTGTGCCGCTGGCGCTGTACAAGTTCTTTTGCCGTTTTTCCGGCGTGCTCAGCCGTCTGTACAAGGTGCCCACACCGGACTATCTGATCCTCACCGATCAGGTCAAGTGCCTAAAAGGTGTGGAAACCTACGAGCAGTTCCGGGACAACTTCCTGCACTTCCACGGCAATATCCCCGAGGGGATCACCGAAACCTTTATCCATCCTGCACTGCCGACAGAGGAGATGAAGTCCATCACCGGCTCCTGGAAGCGCAGAAACTGGGAGTATATGCTGATGAAGGATCCCCTGACACACCAATTTTTCAAAGACCACGGCATTGAGCTGATCAGCTACCGTGAGCTTGTGAAGATGAAGCAGAAATGATCTTTGGGGTCTGTCGCATTTCGCGAAGAACAAAAAGAAAAGAAAAAGCAGAAGCTATTCTCGAACAAAATGTTTCGGAAAAACTTCTGCTT
>JBJEQK010000081.1:0-13028 GCA_051881715.1 Acutalibacteraceae bacterium | reverse complement strand
GAACCCTCGCCGGGGGTTCCCCGGTGCGAAGCACAAATCCCACAATTTTCCGTGAAGCGAAGAAAAAAGGGGTTGTCACGAAATGCGACAACCCCTTATATTTTACTGTCAAATGCGTTGGGTACGTGCCGTATCTCCACGCATTTTTGATTTTCATCCAGATACACCTCGATGATGTCAAATCGGGACGGCGTATTCGGCGGTTCCCCGCGCAGATACTGGGCGGCGGCGAGGGACAGCTTGCGCTGTTTTTCCGTGTCCACCGATTCCACAGGCAGGGCGATCATGCCGGGACTGCGGGTTTTCACCTCCACGAACAGGAGAACGCCCTTCTCCTGCGACACAATGTCGATTTCCCCGAAGCGGGTGCGGTAGTTGGCGGCGAGGATGGGCAAGCCCCTGTCCCGCAGGTACCGTGCCGCCAGCACTTCGCCCAGGGCGCCGGTAAACCGATTCACAGCAGAACACTCCCTTTGATCTCCTGCACACAGGCGGCGGCCAGCGCCGTCATGGAGTCGAGGATATCGGGGCGGCGAATCTGCAATTCGTAGTAAATGACCGACAGCTCCGTACAGCCGAGAATCACAGCGTCACAGCCTTCGGCTTTCATCTTGTCCACGATGGAGAAAAACAGATCATGGTCTGCGCGTTTGCCCGCTTTCACTTGGTCGTAGATGATGTGCATCAGTTTTTGCACGGTGTCCTCGTCGGGGATCACGCATTCGAGACCGAACCGCTCGGCGACATGGGGATATACGCCCGAGGACAGGGTGCCGGAGGTGGCGAGGATGCCGACTTTTTGCAGATGCGGCACCGTTTTTTTGGCGTATTTCAGCGTTTCTTCGATGATGTTGATGACCCGCACACCGACATTTTTCTGTATTTCGTCAAAGAAAAAATGTGCCGTGTTGCAGGGGATGGCGATATAGTCGCACCCGAGGGACTCCAGCATTTGGGCATCCCGAATCATCATCGGCAGGGGATTGGGCTTTCGGCGGTCGTGGATATAGTTGGTGCGGTCGGGGATTTTGGGGTTGTTGGAAACGATGGTGCGGATGTGATCCTGGTCGCAGGCGGCAGGGGTCATTTTCACAATGAGGTCGGCAAAATAGACGGTCGCCAAGGGACCGACGCCGCCGAGAATGCCCAAAGTTTTTTCCATAGGAAAACCATCGCCTTTCATACGATCTGGAAGAGGTAGAATTTGAGATAGTCCGTCTCAGGCACGTTCCACAAAACGGGGTGGTCACAGCACTGCTGCCGTGCCTCCAACTGCCGCAGCTGTACGCCCGCATCGGCGGCGGCAGACAGGAGCATCTCCCGAAACAGGTCGTCCCGCATGAAGTGGGAGCAGGAACAGGTGGCGAGATATCCGCCCCGGGGCAGCAGCTTCATGGCACGGTAGTTGATCTCCTTGTAGCCCCGCTCTGCGGCGTGTACCGTCTTGCGGCTCTTGGTAAAGGCAGGCGGGTCCAGGATGATGAAGTCGTAGGGCTTGTCCCCCTTGGCGGCAAGCGCGGGTAGCAGGTCAAACACATCGGCACACAAAAAATCCATGCGCTCCGTCAGACCGTTCAGCTCTGCATTGTGCTTTGCCTGCTCGATGGCGGTTTGGGAGACATCGACAGCCGTTACACGTTCGGCGCCGCCCATAGCGGCATTGAGGGCAAAGGAGCCGGTGTGGGTGAAACAGTCGAGGACGCGGCGTCCCTTGGCCATGCGCGCCACGGCCAGGCGGTTGTATTTCTGGTCGAGGAAAAAGCCCGTCTTTTGCCCGTTTTCAAAGTCCACGGTGTAGCGAACGCCGTTTTCCGTGATCTCGGTTTCGGTGGAGAGGTCGGCAACGGTTTCGGGCTTGTACCAGCCCTTGTACTGTGTCAGTCCCTCCAGCTCTCGCAGATTCACATCGTTGCGCTCATAGATGCCGCGAAGCGGTATACCGTATTCAGCGAGGATGTTTTGCAGGGCGCCGTAGAGTATGCTTTGCCGCTTGTCCATGCCGTAGGACAGCACCTGCGTGACGCAAACGTCGCCGAACAGATCCGCCGTCAGTCCCGGCAGTCCGTCCGCTTCCCCGAAGATCAGGCGGCAGGCGGAGAAGTCGCTGCCCATGATACTGCGCCGGCAGTCGATGGCGTAGCGCACACGGCGGATAAAGAAAGCGTCGTCAAACCTGTCGTTGGCGTTGGCGGACAAAAGGCGCACACGGATCTTGCTGTGCTCGCTGTACAGCCCGCTGCCGAGATAGGCGCCCTTGGCAGACACCACGTCCACGATCTCCCCGTTTTCCACATCGCCGAACTGATCCGTGATCTCGTCAAAATAGACCCACGGATGTCCTTTTTTCAGGGACATTTCCGCTTTTTTGGTGACAAGCACCAGCGGAAAACTGCGCTTTGATTTCATACAATACAAACCTCTCCAAAATATTCCATCATATTTTACCATAAAAAAAGAAAAAGTACAACCGTTTTCCGTTGTACAATTTTGCCGAATGTGCTATAATGCAGACATATTCTGCAAATACTTTCCCCGGAGGGATATTATGGTCATAGATTTTCACACACACACGTTCCCCGATAAAATCGCCCCGCAGACCATAGCGGCGCTGGCGGAAAAGAGCGGCTCCACACCCTACAGAAACGGCACCCTGTCCTCCCTGCTGGAATCCATGCGCAAAAACGGCGTGGACTACAGCGTGATCCTGCCTGTGGCGACAAAGCCGTCACAGGTGCCGTCCATCAACCGCTTGGCGGCACAGCTGAACGGCAAGGACGGCATCATCTATGCTGGATGCATTCATCCGCTGTGCGAGAATGTGGAGGAGATTTTGGACGATATCCGCCAAAGCGGACTGTTCGGGCTGAAGATTCATCCCGACTATCAGAACACTTGCTTGGACGACCCGGTTTTTTTGCGCATTCTTCGGGAGGCGGCGAAGCGGGATCTCGTGGTGGTGACCCATGCGGGCATCGACATCGGCTACCCAGAAACGGTGCACTGCACGCCGGACATGGTTCTTCGGGTGCTGGATGCGCTGTCGGGCTTGATTGACGACAAATTGGTGCTGGCGCACATGGGCGGATGCGACCTGCCGGAGGAAGTGCTGGAAAAGCTCTGCGGCAAGCCGGTGTATTTCGATACGGCGTACGTTCTCGACCGCTACCCTGAAAAGTGTCTGGAAATCATGAAGGCGCACGGGGCAGACCGTATCCTGTTCGCCACCGATTCCCCGTGGGCAGATCAAGGCAAGTATGTCGAGCTTTTGCAAAGCTTCGACCTGCCGCAGGCGGACAAGGACAAAATTTTCTTTGAAAATGCGCTGCGTTTGACAAACCGATAATTTCTGTTGCACCGTCATCTCGGCGGTGCACTTTTTTTGAGAAGTTTGAAACCTTTTCTATGTGCCAAGTGTATTGTTTGTGTAAGGACTTACAAAAGAAACGATGTGAGGGACTGCGTATGCGCACAGATACCACGGTGTTGGTAGAGCGGTACAAGGATAACGTCTTTGCGGCGGCGTTCAGCGTTTGCAGAAATGCGGACGACGCCGAGGACGTTGTACAGGAAACATTTCTGCGCTACCACACCGGCAACAAACAATTTGACAGTGAACAGCATATCCGTGCATGGCTTTTGCGGGTGGCGGTCAACAAGGCAAAGAACATCAACCGCTCCTTGTGGCGGCGGACAAGCGTGCCGCTGGAAGAGTATATGCAAACGCTTTCGTTCGAGACGCACGAAGCGGAGAACCTGTTTGAGCAGGTGATGAAACTGCCCGAGAAGTACAGAACGCCGCTGCACCTGTTTTATTACGAAGATTACAGTGTGCGGGAGATCGCAGACATTCTCGGAAAACCCGAGAGTACCGTCAGGGTGCAACTGTCCCGTGGACGAACGATGCTGAAAAACTGCCTAACGGAGGAATGGAACGATGACGAATAAAGAAAAGTACAAGCAGGCATTTGGCACACTCCATGCCTCAAGAGAAATTATTTTGGAGGATAACATGAAAAACAGAAAATATTCCATCGGAAAAATCGCAGTGGCGTGCCTTTGTGCGGCCTTGGTGCTCGGCGGTACCGTTACCGCCTTTGCCTACGGGGAGGAGATTCTCAGCCGTGTGTTCGGCTGGAGCAACAACATGGAGATCGTGCAGCAAACAGACGGGAACAGGGAAGTGTACGTGCACACCGATGACCTGACAGAGCCGGCACAAATGGAGGATGGCAGACTGTACTTCGTGGTCAACGGCGAACACACGGACATCACCGACCGAATCGCAGACGGAAAGGCGTATCAGTATCACTACACCGATACTGAAGGCAATACCCACTACTGGATCTTGGGGCCGGTGGGCGACAGTGTGGAGCACTACGGTTACGGCGAGTACATTCAGGATCCGAGCGGGGAATGGATCGGCGGGTATTCCGCCGGGGTGAACATCCAGCCCGACGGCAGTACCGTCGAATGGCTCGACAATGCAAAGGCGGAGCTTCACTGCCCGTGGTAAACAAACAACCCCGTTGTTTTTAGGATAATGTGATCTTGTCGAGGATGCCGTTCAGGTAGGCGATGGCGACGCCGTAGTTGGTCATAGGAATATTTTGTGCTTTGGCGCGGTTGATGCGGCTCATGACATAGCGGCGGTTGAACATACAGGCGCCGCACTGGATGATGAGGTCGTAGCCGCTAAGATCCTCCGGGAAATCACTGCCGCTGACCATGTCCACGGCAAGACCTTGTCCGACACGAGCGCGAAGCAGACGGGGAAGCTTTTCCCGACCGATGTCCTCGGTGAGGGGGGCATGGGTACAGCATTCCGCAATCAGCACACGGGAGGATTCCGTCAGGGCGTCGATGGCTGCAGCGCCCTGCACATAGTAGTTGAGGTCGCCCTTATAGCCGGCGAACAGCACCGAAAAGGAGGTGAGCAGGCTCTCGGGCGGCTTTTTTTCATAGACGATTTTGAACACTTGCGAATCGGTGATGATCAGCTTCGGCGGTGCGGTGAGTGCGGACAAGGCATCGTCCAGCTTGTCTGTGGTGACGCAGGTGACAAGGCACTTTTTGTCCAGCAGTTCCCGCAGTGTCTGCACCTGCGGCAGGATCAGTCTGCCCTTGGGCGCCTGAATGTCCTGTGGCATGACGAGTAGTACGCTGTCTCCCTCTCGGACGAGGTGGGCAACAATGGTGGGGCGCTCCTCCTCGGGAGCGCTTTGGATCAGCCTGTCCTTCAGCGCACGGACGGATTTGAGGTCGCCGGCGCTGACAAGAAGCGGTTCAGCGCCGGTGGCGTTGCGTACCGTTTCGGCATAGGCGGCAGGGTCGGACAAGGTGTCCGCTTTGCTGACAACGCAGAGGGCAGGTATATTTTTTTCGCGAAACGCTTTGAACTGTTTCGCTTCTTCGCGGATATCCTCGCCGCTGAACAGAATCACGGCAATATCCGTTTTTTCGGCGGCAAGCGCCGTCTTTTCCACCCGCATTTTGCCCAGTTCGCCCACGTCGTCAAACCCGGCAGTGTCGATCAGCACACACGGACCGATGCCGTGGATCTCCATGGCCTTGAACACGGGGTCGGTGGTGGTGCCGGGCACATCGGAGACGATCGCCACGCTCTGCCCCGTCAGGGCGTTGATGAGAGAGGATTTTCCGCTGTTGCGCTTGCCGAAAAAACCGATGTGTACACGGTTGGCATGGGGTGTTTCGTTTAAAGTGCTCATCGTCTGCCTCCTTTTAAAAACGGAAGTCCCGCTGCCCTTGGGCAATGGCTCCCAGATGCTGTTTGGCGATCTCTCTGACCTTGTCCTTGGGGATATTTTTCAGCTCCTCAAGAATCAGCTTTTCGCCGATTTCCTTCGTTTTGGGCGAAGCGTAATCCTCCAAAAATTCCTTGAGCGTCATCAGGGCGTTGGGGTGACAGCAGTTTTGAATCTGACCGCTCTTGCAAAGGCTCATGAAACGGTCTCCCGTTCTGCCCTCGCGGTAGCAGGCGGTGCAGAAAGAGGGGATGTAGCCCGCCTCCATCAGCCAGCAGACGACTTCGTCCAACGTTCTCTGGTCGGAGACATCGAACTGCTCCGTGTCGTGGGGACGTTCCCCCTCGGTGTAGCCGCCCACGGAGGTGCGGGAAGCACCGCTGATCTGGGAGACGCCCAACCGGATGACCTTTTCCCGCACTTCCTTGCTCTCCCGGGTGGAGATGATCATGCCCGTATAGGGAACGCAAATGCGAATGAGGGCACACAGCTTTGCAAAAATTTCATCGCTGATGCTGTTGTCAAAGGCGGTGGGGTCGATGTCGTCGGCGTGCTTGATGCGCGGGACGCTGATGGTGTGAGGACCTACGCCGTGAACGGCTTCCAGATGTTCGGCGTGCATGAGCAGTGCGGCGAACTCGTAGCGGTACAGCTCCAGCCCGAACAGCACACCCAGACCCACATCGTCAATGCCGCCCTCCATGGCTCTGTCCATGGCCTCGGTGTGGTAGGCGTAGTCATGCTTGGGACCTGTGGGATGGAGCTTTTCGTAGCTCTCTTTGTGGTAGGTCTCCTGAAACAGGATATAGGTGCCGATGCCGGCTTCTTTCAGCTTGCGGTAATTCTCCACCGTGGTGGCGGCAATGTTGACATTGACGCGGCGGATGGCGCCGTTTTTGTGCTTGATGCTGTAGATGGTGTTGATGCACTCCAAAATGTACTCAATGGGGTTGTTCACCGGATCCTCGCCTGCTTCGATCGCCAGCCGCTTGTGCCCCATGTCCTGCAGGGCGATCACCTCCCGGGCGACCTCCTCCTGCGTCAGCTTTTTGCGGGCGATGTGCTTGTTTTTCAAGTGGTACGGGCAGTACACACAGCCGTTGACACAGTAGTTGGACAGGTACAGCGGGGCGAACATGACGATGCGGTTGCCGTAGAAATCCTTTTTGATCTGCTCGGCAAGGGCGTAAATTTCCTGAATTTTTTCCGGGATCTCGCACGCCAAAAGGACGGAGGCTTCCCGATGGGTCAAGCCCTTGCGCAGTTTCGCCTTTTCGATCAAGCTGTCGATGAGGGCGACGTTGTCCTTGTTTTCGTCGGCATAGCGCAGGGACGCCAGCACTTCTTCGTGGTCGATGAATTCCTCCGCTTTCAGGGATTTGGGGTCATACATAATCTATATCTCCTTTGCATGATTTACAGTTTCGGATAGTCGCCGCGGTCGGTAACGATCTCGTAGCCGATTTTGGCAATGCGTTTTTTGAGCTTTTCAAGCTGTTCGGCGGTTTCGTCGCCGGTGCAGAGCTTGTTGTTGTACAGCTTATATTTGCGCCGCACGTCCACAGGGGAGAGGTTGGGCATGATGACATTGGCGCCGCACAGGATGCCCCGTTCCCTGCCGTCCTCCAAAAGGGTACCCAAAGCGGTCGTGGCGGGGAGAAGCACGTTTTTTTGCGTGATGCGCAGAAGGCTCAGCAGAAACAGCGTCAGCGCACAGCTGCCGCTCGGGCGATCCCGAAAGGGCGTGTCGCTGTGGGGAATGAACGGACCGATGCCGACCATCTGCGGGGAAAAATCGCGGATAAACAGCAGATCCTGCGCCATGTCCTCCGCCGTCTGAAACGGGGAGCCGACCATGAAGCCGCAGCCCGTTTGAAAGCCGATGCCTTTCAAATCCCGCAGGCACCGCATCCGATTGTCAAAGGACATTTCCACCGGGTGCAGTTTGCCGTAGTGGGCAGGGGAGGCGGTCTCATGCCGCAGTAGGTATCGGTCGGCGCCTGCGTCATGGAGCGAGCGGTAGGAATCCCGGCTGCGTTCTCCCAAAGACAGCGTGACAGCGCAGTCGGGGTAGCGGGACTTGATTTTCTGCACAATGCCGCAAAGGATCTCGTCCGTGAAATAGGGATCCTCGCCGCCTTGCAGGACAAAGGTGCGAAAGCCCGCCTTGTAGCCGCTCTCACAGCACTCGAGAATTTGCGTCTCGTCCAGCCGGTAGCGTTCGGCGCATTTGTTGCTGCGGCGCAGTCCGCAGTACAGACAGTCGTTTTTGCAGATGCTGGAAATTTCGATAAGTCCCCGAATAAAAATCCGATTGCCGAAATATTGTTTCGCCGTTTCCCGTGCGGCTTCGGCGGCATAGGCAGCATCGTCAGGGTTGTAATTTTGCAACAGCGCCGTATACTGCCCCAAGGTGAGCGCTTCACCGCAGATCAATTTATCTATGTATGGCTTCATACTTTGGAGAGCGCCGTCTTGACGCTGATGCCGGAAAGCTTGCCGATGCGGCCGGAAATGGCGTTGATGACGTCGGTGGGTGCGTCCACGGCTATGCTGATGATGCTGATGTTTTTCTTTTCGTAAGGCAGACCCATACGACCGATGATGTACCGGCCGCACTCGTGGAGAATGGCGTTCAGCTGTGCAACGGATTCCTTTTGCTCCACGATGATGCCCATGACGGCAACCCTTGTTTCCATTGTGTTCCCTCCAAAAAAATAACGGTACGCCGAAAGGCATACCGTTCCCGAAAACTTGTTGTGTGCCTTTCACGCAGTAAAACTTTGTGTCAGAAAAGTGCCGAGCATTTTGCCGAAAGAAACTCTCGCAGCTCAATGTACGCCCTATTGTAGCACATCCCGCAAAAAAAAACAAGGACTTTGAAAAAAATCTCTTGACAAGTTAGCCGAAGCTAACTATAATGAGAATACAAGAAGTTAGCAAAAGCTAACTACAAAAGGAGGGAGACATATATGATGCCTTTGGCGCTTGCGGACATCGGAGAAACGAATACGGTCAAAAAGATCGGGGGAAGTCCCGAAGTGCGAAAACATCTGGAAAATCTCGGGTTTGTGGTCGGCAGCAATGTGACGATCATCACGGCGTTGGGCGGCAATGTGATCGTCCATGTCAAGGAAGCACGGGTGGCGATCAGCGAAGAAATGGCAAAAAAAATCATGGTATGAGGAAAGGATAAACGCAATGAAAACTTTGAAAGAGATACCGATCGGTTCCCGTGTCACGGTCATCAGGCTCCACGGGGAGGGTGCGGTCAAACGCCGCATGATGGATATGGGGTTGACCAAGGGGGTGGAAGTCTTTGTGCGCAAAATAGCGCCTTTGGGGGATCCCATAGAGGTGACAGTGCGTGGATATGAATTGTCCCTGCGAAAAGCGGATGCGGAAATGGTCGAGGTCGAGTAAAGCACAGCAGGAAATTTTTTTGAACAGAGGTTAGCACAAGCTAACTTTCAAAGAAAGGAATGGTATTATGGGTATCAGAATTGCTTTGGCAGGCAATCCGAACAGCGGCAAAACCACGCTGTTCAATGCACTGACCGGTTCCAATCAGTTCGTCGGTAACTGGCCGGGTGTTACGGTAGAAAAGAAGGAGGGCAAGCTGAAAAATCACACCGATGTGACGATCACCGACCTTCCGGGGATTTATTCCCTCTCGCCCTATACGCCGGAGGAGATCGTGGCGCGGGACTACCTCGTCCGGGAACGTCCCGATGCGATCCTCAACATCGTGGACGGCACCAATTTGGAGAGAAACCTGTACCTGACCACACAGCTGATGGAACTGGGCATTCCTGTGGTCATCGCCGTCAACATGATGGACATCGTGCGCAGAAACGGGGACAGGATCGACACAGCGGCGCTGGCGCAGCAGTTGGGCTGTAAGGTGGTGGAGATCTCCGCACTGAAGCAGACAGGCATTACCCAAGCGGCACAGACGGCCGTCGAGGCGGCGAAATGCGCAGGAACAGTGCCGCCGCACATCTTTTCCGGCAGTGTGGAGCACGCCCTTGCGCACATCGAGGAAGCGGCTGTGCACGATATGCCGCAAGAACAGCAGCGCTGGTATGCGGTGAAGCTGTTTGAGCGGGACGAGAAGGTGCTGCGTCAGATAGCGCTTACGCAGGCTGTCCAAATGCACATAGAAAAGGATATCGGAGCCGTTGAAGAGGAAATGCAGGAGGATGCGGAATCCATCATCACAGGGGAGCGCTATGTGTATATCGCCGCTGTGCTCCGATCCTGTTACAGAAAAAAGAACGCAGGCGGCTTTACCGCCTCTGACAAGATCGACAGGATCGTGACCAACCGTTGGCTGGGGCTGCCGATCTTTGCGGTTGTCATGTTTCTGGTTTATTGGATATCCATGGTCGGCATCGGTGCGGCGGCAACGGACTGGGCAAACGACGGGCTGTTCGGCGATGGCTGGCATCTGTTGGGTATCGGCAGTTCTGCTTACAGCGAAGCGGCAGAGCGCTGCACCGCAGCATCCGAAGCGGCAGGCGCATTTGTGACATTCGACACAGAAGATGCATCGTTTGATGCCGACGCCGCACTGGCCGCAATGCAGGCGTTCGTCCCCGACCGAAGTGTCGGTACGGTAGAGGTGCAGGACGAAGAAACCCTTGCCATCCACACGCGAACAGTCTATTACGATGCGATCCCCGCCGGAGCCGATGAGGAAAGTACCGTGCCGGTTACTTTTCTGGAGGCGGTGGATTACTTTGCCGAAAATGGCTTTGACGAACCTGACCCTGCCGACTACGGCGTGTGGGTGCCGGGCATTCCCGTGCTGATCGGGGACGCCCTCGACAAAGCCGGCACTGCGGAGTGGCTTTCGGGGCTGATCCTCGACGGGATCGTGGCAGGTGTCGGTGCAGTTCTTGGGTTCGTGCCGCAGATGCTGGTGCTGTTCCTGCTTTTGGCATTTTTGGAGTCCTGCGGCTATATGGCTCGTATCGCATTCGTGTTGGATCGTGTTTTCCGCAAGTTCGGTCTCTCCGGGAAATCCTTCATTCCCATGCTTGTCGGTGTCGGCTGCGGTGTTCCCGGGATTATGGCGTCCCGTACCATCGAGAATGAACGGGATCGCCGTATGACCATCATGACCACAACATTCATTCCCTGCGGCGCAAAGGTGCCCTTTGTCGGTATGATCGCCGGTGCCATATTCGGCGGCTCCCCGTGGGTGGCGACGTCGGCGTATTTCCTCGGCATGGTTTCCATCATCGTGTCCGGGATCATGCTCAAAAAGACCAAAAGGTTTGCCGGTGAACCGGCTCCCTTCGTCATGGAGATGCCGCCGTACCATCTGCCGACCGCCGGAAATGTGCTTCGTTCCATGTGGGAGCGCGGCTGGTCGTTTATCAAAAAGGCAGGTACCATCATTTTGCTGTCCACCATCGTTGTCTGGTTTGCGAGCTTTTTCGGCATTACGGAGGACGGCTTGCGTCTGCTTGGGCAGGAGGAGCTGGATCAGTCCCTGCTGGCAAAGCTCGGCGGTGTGCTGGCATGGATCTTTAAACCGCTGGGATGGGGCACATGGCAGGCTGCCGTGGCGTCCATCACCGGTCTTGTGGCCAAGGAGAACATCGTGGGCACCTTGGGGATTCTTTATGGCGCATCGGGCGATGTGTATGCCGCGCTGGCACAGGCGTTCACAGGCGTCACCGGCTATTCCTTCCTGGCGTTCAATCTGCTTTGCGCACCTTGCTTTGCAGCGATCGGCGCCATCAAGCGGGAGATGAACAACGCCGGGTGGACGTGGTTCGCCATTGCATACCAGTGTATCTTCGCCTATGGCGTTGCGCTGATGATTACCCAGTTCGGCAATCTGTTCACAGGCAAAGCCTGCGCCATCGGAGTATTTGCCGCCGCCTGTGTGCTGGTCGGAATGATTTGGATGCTGGTGCGCCCCTGCAGGGAACCGAAAACAGGTGCCCCCAAAATACAGAAAAAACAGGAGGGATGCATATGCTCTCGTGGCTGAACGCCAATCTTGCGACGATTCTCATCGCACTGGTTTTGCTTGCGGTGGTCGTGTGGATCGTTTGCAAGCTTTGCCGTGACAGGAAAAAGGGCAAGTCCTCGTGCGGCTGTGGCTGTGCGCACTGTGCCATGGCAGATTGCTGTCATAAACGGTGATACTTTGTGCCTTTTTGCCGGACTGAGTATTTTTCTCTTGCTTTTTTAGCGTTGCTATTGTATCATAAATTTGCAGTTAAAAAAGGAGGGTGAAGGAATGGCACTGGTTAAACAGGAACATTTCGGCATTGC
Source organism: Acutalibacteraceae bacterium (assembly GCA_051881715.1). Classification (GTDB taxonomy): domain Bacteria; phylum Bacillota; class Clostridia; order Oscillospirales; family Acutalibacteraceae; genus UBA1425. The sequence goes on along the minus strand of JBJEQK010000081.1, from coordinate 972 downwards.
ACGCAAGATCGTCGCAAACATGACACTGGAAAGCTGGACGGATATTCCGCATTTTTCGCTGGTTCACGAGCTGGATGCGACGGATTTTTTAGAGGAACTCAAGAAACTCAACGAGGGCGTCACGGATAAAACCAAACGAATCACGCTCAATACCGCCATGCTCAAGGTTATTTGCGAGGGCATCAAGGTGTGTCCCGCCATCAATACCCACTTGGAGTTTGACCGCAAGCTGGTGCGCGGTACGCTGAAATATTTCGACAATATCGACATCTCCATGCCCATGATGTTCCCGAACGGCGAGATGATGACGGTCAACATGCACGACATGGGCAACAAGACGCTGACCGAAATGACCGCCGCCATTCAGGACACTGTCCGCAGGGCGGCCAACACGGATATGAACGAGGTCATGTTCGAGGTGTCCATGGACAACACGCTCAAGGGACTGAAAAAGGGAAAGCTTTTGCAGGCGATCCGCCGTCTGTTCGGCTCCAAGATGCCCGGCAAGCACCGGGTCAAGACCCTTTCGGGCAAGGCGAAAAAGGACTACTACGCCATCCCCGAAACCGACAGACTGACCTTGCACGACATCGAGCAGGGCACCATCACCGTCTCCAACTTCGGCTCCGCATTCCGGGACGAGCGGGGTGCGTGCTGTATGCTGGAGGTCATCCCGCCGCAGACCACCGTGCTGGCCATCTGCGCCGTGCAGGAAAAGCCGTGGGTGGTGACAAAGCCCGACGGCAGCAAGTCCATCGAGATCCGCAAGATCCTGCCCTTGACCATCGCCGTGGATCACAAGGCGCTGGATCTGGGCGATGTGGTGCCGTTCTTCAACAGGGTGGACGAGATTTTCAAAGACCCCACTGTGATTCAAAACTGGAAATAATCTTTTGGGCATCCGGTTTTCGGGTGCCTTTTTTGTATACGAAAACCACGCGTTGGACGCGTGGTTCGGTAAGAATTAAATAG
>JBJEQK010000080.1:0-13092 GCA_051881715.1 Acutalibacteraceae bacterium | reverse complement strand
AGCCGCCGCCGGCACAGCCGATGATGATGTCCGGCTTGATGCCGTATTTGTCCAGCGCCGTCTTGGTCTCCAGACCGATGACAGACTGGTGCAGCAGAACCTGATTGAGCACGCTGCCCAGAACGTAGCGGTAGCCCTCACTGCTGACCGCCACTTCCACAGCCTCGGAGATGGCACAGCCCAAACTGCCGGTGGTGCCGGGGTGCTCGGCGAGGATCTTGCGGCCGACCTGCGTTTCCATGGAGGGAGACGGTGTGACCGATGCACCGTAGGTGCGCATCACTTCACGGCGGAAGGGCTTCTGCTCATAGGAGACCTTGACCATATAGACCTTGCAGTCCAGACCGAAGTAGGAGCAAGCCATGGACAGTGCCGTGCCCCACTGACCGGCGCCGGTCTCCGTGGTCACGCCTTTCAGTCCCTGCTTTTTGGCGTAGTATGCCTGCGCGATGGCGGAGTTCAGCTTGTGGCTGCCGCTGGTGTTGTTGCCCTCAAATTTGTAGTAGATCTTGGCGGGGGTGCCCAGCTTTTCTTCCAGACAGTACGCACGAACCAGCGGAGAGGGACGGTACATTTTATAAAACGCACGGATCTCCTCGGGAATCTCAAAATAGGGGGTGTTCTCATCCAGCTCCTGCTTGACCAGTTCCTCGCAGAAAACGGGCGCCAGTTCGGCGGCGGTCATGGGCTGATGAGTGCCGGGATTGAGCAGGGGTGCGGGCTTGTTCTTCATGTCCGCACGCATATTGTACCATGCTTTCGGCATCTCGGATTCATCAAGATAGATTTTGTAGGGGATTTTGCTCATGGTTTTCTCTTCCTTTCCATTGTTTTTTGCTGCATTCGGAAAATAAAAAACCCGTCCGCAGCAATCATGAAATTGCTGGGACAGGAGCTTCTCTGTTCCTGCGGTACCACCCGGCTTGACGTATACGATACGCCCACTTTACGCATCCTAACAGACGCCGACCTTTGTTTACGGGGAGTCCAGCCCCGTCTCGCATACTCTGCAAAACGCATTTCCGCTCGCCCTCAGAAGTCCATTCCGCCGTACTTTTTCTGCCGTGATCGCACCACCCACGGCTCTCTGGGAGAAAAGATATACTGCGTACTCACTCTTCCTCAACGGTTTACATTTGTATTATAGCACCAAGGTAACACAATGTCAATAGGTTAATTGTAAGTTTTTATAATATCTTCTGCGACCTCCCGCCGTGTCACGCACAGATCCATCGCCTGCTTCTCGATGTAGCGGTGGGCGTCCGATTCCGTCATCTTCAAATTGTCGATGAGCATCCACTTGGCACGGTTCACCAGACGGATCTCCTCCATCTTTTCCTCGATGGAGATGGTTTTCTTCTCCATGCGGCGCAGACGCTCCCGGGCGGCCGCCATCCACTTGAGCGCCTGGGACATGGCGGTGCCGGTGATGGGTTTCGGCAGGGTGAACACACCGTGACCGACCACCTTGGCATGAGTCTCCTCGTACTGCTCGGCACGAACCAGCAGGACGCACACCGTGCTTCTGCTCGTACAGACATCCACCGCCAGCTTCGTGCCCACATCGTCCGGCAATGGGGAATTGATGACCACAAAATCGTAGGTATTTTCCAGCAGATGCCGCTTGGCCGACGCCACGCTCCCGGTAAAATACAGCGGGCTGTACTGGCTGTCCGTCAGCAGTGTCTTGAGGGCGGTGTTCAGCTTTTCGGAGGAGGAAACGACAAGAACGCTGTAGCTGCGTTCGTCAAAAAGCATATGCATCACCCTCCTTTTCTCGTATTACGAATCGTTTATTCGCAGTAGGTGCGAATCATTTTTTTCGGCAGATGCTGCGTGATAAACGGGCTGTTCTTCGCAATCTGCTGTGCCTCTGCACGGGATACGGGCAAGCGCTTGAAGCCGGAAAGCGTCTCGCTGTCCGCCGTATACAGATTTATGTCCGCCGCTTCGGGCAGCTGTAAATCGTTCTGAATGCCGTAAAGACCGGCGTAGATCAGCAATGCAAAGACCAGGTACGGATTCGCCTGCGGGTCCGCAGAGCGCAGTTCGGCACGCTTGTACTCCCCTGCGGCGGCGGGCACACGAATCAGCTGGGAGCGGTTCTCGCTCGACCAGGAGATGTACCGCGGCGCTTTGTGCTTGCCCAAACGCTCGTAGGATTCTTCCACCGGGTTCAGGAACGCCGTCATGTCGGCGACCTTGTCCAGCACACCGGCGATCATCGCCGTCAAGGGCGTACTGCCGTCCTTGCCCCGCACGGACATATTGATGTGGAAGCCGTTGCCGGGCGCACCCTTGAGGGGCTTGGGCGAAAAGTCCGCCCACAGACCGTTTCTCGCAGCAATGGCACGCACAACGGTGGAAAAGGCAATGGCGTTGTCTGCGGCGGAAAGGGCGTCGGAATAGCGGAAGTCGATCTCGTTTTGTCCGGGACCCTCCTCGTGGTGGGAGCTTTCGGGATGGATGCCCATCTGTTCGAGGGAAAGGCAGATCTCCCGGCGGACATTTTCGCCCTTGTCCTCGGGCGCCATGTCCATATAGCCCGCTGTGTCGTAGGGCTTGTCGGTTCGCTCGCCGTCCTCGTCCAGTTTAAAGAGGTAAAACTCCATCTCCGAGCCGAAATAGAAGCGGTAACCCGCCTGCTCGGCGTCGGCAATGGCCTTTTTCAAAATGCTGCGCGTATCGTTCTCGAACACACTGCCGTCAGGATACGTCACCGTGCAGAACATACGGACAACTCTGCCGTGCTCCGGTCTCCACGGGAGGATGGACAGGGTGTCCGGCTCCGGGCGCAGAAACAGATCGGAGTGCACATCTCCGCCGAAGCCCTTGACCACCGATGCGTCGATGGCAATGCCGAAGCGAAAGGCTCTGTCCAGCTCCCCGGGCATGATGGAGATATTCTTTTGCTTGCCGAGAACATCGCAAAACGCAAGGCGGATGAATTTCACATCCTCCTCGCGAACGAACTGCATGACTTCCTGCTGGGTGTATTTCATGGCACACTCACTTTCTCTTAAGGCAACACCGCACGATCGCAACATGCGCCTTGTTTGAATCTTATTCCGTCAGCCGGCAGATAACTCTTAATTCGCCACGTACATCTGCTTGTACGGGTTTTTGCTGTCCGGCACGATCTTGGTAAAGGGCGAATCCAGTACGGCATTTTTGTCCACCCCGAAAAGGGTGCAATACTCGGTGATGTACGCGTCGATCTCCGCCAGATCCTGTTCGGAAGCCGGCGATGCCTTGACGTTGCGGGGGAACACGATATCCCGGCAGTCTGCGCGCAGGAACATCTTGCCGCCGTGCATTCCCGTGCAGGGGAAGTTGCTGACGATCCTGTCCTCTCCCCTGCCGAGCCCCAGCACGACGATCACGCCGCCTGCCTGATACTCGCCGAGGAAACTGCCGCATTTGCCGCCGATGATGATGGCAGGGCACTTTTCCCGGTACTCCTTCATGTGGATGCCGGCACGGTAGCCTGCGTTGCCCTTGACATAGATCGTGCCGCCGCGCATGGCGTAGCCCACGGCATCGCCGATGTCGCCGTGCACGACGATCTTGCCCGCATTCATGGTGTCGCCCACAGCGTCCTGTGCGTTGCCGTGGACGGTGATCTCGGCGCCGTTGAGGTAGGCGCCCAGCGCATTGCCGGGCACGCCGTGGATGGCGATCTGCTTGTCCGACATCCCTGCGGCGATGAATCTCTGTCCGCAGCAGCCGGAAAGCTCCTCCACCGCACCGCTTTGGCGCAGTGCTTCGTTCAGCGCTTTATAATCCAGTTGCGTAACATCTATCATATTATACCACACTTCCAAACTTTTTTCTACGGGTTTCGGGAGAAAATGCCGCAGATGTGGCAGATTCCTTTAACAGCTCGAAATTGACGCTCTCCAGCGGCGTTTTGTCCCGGATCATCGCGGTGTAGATACCGGCTCTCGCCGTATCGCCGATGAGGATAAACCCGGTCAGCAAGCCGTCCCGAACGAACAGCTTGCGCACATTGCCGTCCTTGCCGGTGTCGAACACCTGCGCATGTGCATAACTGCCGGCGGTCATGATGTGCAAGCCGAAAAATCCGATGGAGTTCATGGGGATCGCCGTGTCAAAGACGGCCTCGCCCCCTGCCATGTTGATGCCGGCGCATCTGCCCTGCATATAGGCGTTCGGCAGCAGTGCCAGCACCTTTTTTTCGCCGCAGGAGCTGTCCAGCCCCTGGGTGCAGTCCCCTGCCGCATAGACGTCGGGAAGCGTGGTGCGCATCGCCGTATCCAAAAGAATGCCTCTGTCCGCTTCGCCGCCCATGTCCCGCACCAGCGCCGTATTGGCGCGCACGCCGACAGCCAAAACCAGCACGTCAAAATCTACGGTTTTGCCGCTGTTCATATGGGCTTTGCCGCCCTCAAAGGACTGTACGCTGTCCCCGAGCAGGAACGCAATGCCGTTTTTCTCCAAATGTGCCTGTACTACGGCGGCGCAGGGCGCGTCGAGAATGCTCGAAAGCACACGATCCGCCAGATCGCAGACCGTGATCTGCGCCACACGACCATGCAGACCCTCGGCGCATTTCAGCCCGATGAGTCCCGCACCGACGATCAGCACGCGGCTGTCGTCGGAGATCGCCTGTTCCAGCGCCAGCGTATCGTCCAGCGTCATGAAACTAAATTTCTTTTGCACACTGTCCAGCCCTTGGAAGGGCGGCACAAACGCCGTGGAGCCTGTCGCCACACACAACGCATCGTACGGAATTTCCGTGCCGTCCTCCAGTGTGACGGTCTTTTTTTGCGCATCGCCTGCCACAGCCGTTTTGCCGTACAGTACCTCGCAGCCGTTCTTTTCGTAAAAATCGGCACTGCGGTACTGCATCCGCTGTATGTCGGTTTTACCCTCTAAATAGTAGGAAATGAGCGGGCGGCAATAGACGGCGTGTTCTTCCTGCGATACGACAACGATCTTCCCCTCGGTGTCCTGTCTGCGGATGCCCTCAATGCACCCTGCCGCGGCAACGCCGTTGCCGATAATCACATACTGCTTCATCCCGTTCACCTCTCCTCATAGACGATTGCCCGATTGGGGCAGCCCTTGACGCAAGCCGGCTCGCCGCAGCTGTTTTGCAGGCACAGCTCGCATTTTTGCATCACGCCGCTTTCCGACGGCGCCAGCGCACCGTAGGGGCAGACCAGCACGCAGGTCAAACAGCCCACACACTTGTTTTTGTCGATGCAGACCACACCGTCCCGCACCGAGATGGCGCCGGCAATACAGCTGTTTACACAGACGGGATCGTCACAGTGCCGGCAGGAAACGGCAAAGGGAACCTTTTCGTCCCCCTCGATGTGGATGCGGGGAAAGATGGGCTTGCCCTTGAGCGCCAGAGACATATTTTCCTCGCCGGAATTGGCAAAGGCGCAGTTGTACTCGCACAAATGACAGCCCAAGCACCATTCTTCGTTTACGAAAACTCTTTTCATCTTTATTCACCTGCATGGGAGATGCCGAGGATCTCCAATTCTTTTTCCGTCAGACCGACACCACGCAGCATCAGTCGGTTGCCCTTGAGCGCTTCGATGGAGTTGATGCCCATACCGCCCATCAGTTCCATGATCTCGTGCCGCCATGCGGTCATCAGGTTGACCAGCCTTTCGGCGCCGATGTTGGGATTCAGACGCTTGACCAGCTCCGGGCGCTGGGTGGCGATGCCCCAGTTGCACTTGCCGGTCTGGCAGGTGCGGCACAGGTGACATCCCAGCGCCAACAGCGCCGCCGTGGCGATATAGCAGGCGTCCGCACCCAGTGCGATCGCCTTGACCACATCCGCCGCACTGCGGATACTGCCGCCGACCACCAAGGAAACATTGTTGCGGATGCCCTCGTCGCGAAGTCTTTGGTCAACCGAAGCGAGTGCCAATTCAATGGGAATGCCCACGTTGTCGCGAATGCGCGTCGGTGCGGCGCCCGTGCCGCCCCGGAAGCCGTCAATGGCGATGATGTCTGCGCCACTTCGGGCGATACCGCTGGCGATGGCGGCGATATTGTGCACCGCTGCGACCTTGACGATAATGGGCTTTTTGTACTCCGTCGCCTCCTTAAGGGAATAGACCAGCTGCCGCAGATCCTCGATGGAATAAATGTCGTGGTGCGGCGCCGGAGAAATGGCGTCTGACCCCTCCGGGATCATACGGGTGCGGGAGACATCGCCCACGATCTTGGTGCCGGGGAGATGACCGCCGATGCCGGGCTTTGCGCCCTGTCCCATTTTGATCTCAATGGCGGCGCCCGCCTTGAGGTATTTTTCGTGTACGCCGAAACGCCCGGACGCCACCTGCACGACGGTGTTGTCGCCATAGCAGTAGAAGTCCTCGTGCAGTCCACCCTCGCCGGTGTTGTAGAGAATCCCCAGCTCCGTTGCCGCTCGTGCCAAGGAAGCATGGGCATTGTAGCTGATGGAGCCGTAGCTCATGGCGGAAAAAAGAATCGGCATGGACAGCTCCAGCTGGGGCGGCGTATCGCATTTGAGCTTGCCGTTTTCGTCCCGCTCGATCTTTTCGGGACGTTTGCCGAGAAACACCTTGGTCTCCATCGGCTCACGCAGGGGGTCAATGGGCGGGTTGGTGACCTGGGAAGCGTTGATGAGGATCTTGTCCCAGTAGACAGGCAGGGGCTTGGGGTTGCCCATGGAGGACAGCAGTACGCCGCCGCTGTTGGCCTGCTTGTAGATTTCTTTAATGGTATCATTCTGCCAGTTGGCGTTTTCCCGCAAGGTGCAGTCGCTCTTGACGATCTTCAGCGCCCGTGTGGGACACAGGGAGACGCACCGCTGACAGTTCACGCACTTGGTCTCGTCCGCAAGCATCGTGCCCGACTCGGCATGAAAGGAATGCACTTCGTTGGCGCACTGCCGCTCGCAGACACGGCACGCAATACAGCGTGCGCTGTTGCGGATCACTTCAAACTCGGGATAAATAAATTCCACGCCCATCAGAACGCACCCTCCTTTACCTTGATGATGACCGGCTCTCCGCCGCTGGGCGCCCAGATGTTGCGGGCGTCCGGCTCCATGGTGCGGATCGCCGCTTCCTCGCTGGCGATGTACACCTTGTCGTCCTTTTCGCCCACGACCATGGAACGCAGCTTCAGCCGGTCATTGAGCGCCATCAGACCGCCCTCGAAACCGAGGACAATAGAAAACGGTCCTGTGATCAAAAGGCTGGGGAACAGGGATCGCAGATAGATGTGCTTCTGCTTATCCTCCAGATCCGTCTTGCCCTCGATGGTGCTCCAGAACGGCGCGGCAATGACGCTGGCCGCCTCCTCCAGCGTCAGCTTTTGGACGCGGACAAGATAGTCTAATATATATGTAATAACTTCCGTATCGGTTTGCAGGGTGCATTTATAGCCGAACATCTCGATAAAGCGGCGGTTGGCGTCGTAGGACGAGATCTCCCCGTTGTGGACGATGGAGTAGTCCAGCAGCGTGAACGGATGCGCACCGCCCCACCAGCCGGGGGTGTTGGTCGGGTAGCGTCCGTGGGCTGTCCAGCTGTAGCCCTCGTATTCCTCCAGCTTGTAAAACACGCCCACGTCCTCCGGGAAACCCACCGCCTTGAACGTGCCCATGTTTTTGCCGCTGGAAAAGACGTAGGCGCCCTGCATCTCGGTGTTGATCTTCATCACCGTGCGGGCGACAAACTCCTTTTCGTCCAGCTGCATACTCGCCAGCACCGACTGCAAGGGGCTGACAAAATAGCGCCAGATGATCGGCTCATCCGTGATCTGCGGGATCTTGCGCGTGGGCAAGATCTCGGACTTGACCACCTCGAACCGCTCTTTCAAAAAAACCTCGCACTCCTTGCGCGTGGCACGGGTATCAAAAAACATATGAAACGCATATAAATCCTTATACTCCGGGTAGATCCCGTATGCTGCAAAGCCGCCGCCCAGACCGTTGGATCGGTCGTGCATGGGTTTCATGGCGTTGGTGATCATTTCGCCGGACATCTTCTTGCCGTCCCTGGAGATCACCGCCGCAATGGCACAGCCGGACGGGATGCGTACTTGTCCTTCCAGTTTCATGTTCCCACTCCTTCGGAGAAAAAAATAAAGGTGCTCATCTCTGCGCAGACACGATCTGCACAGAAATGAACACCTTTGCCCATTGCGCCTATTATACACGATGATTTTTCGCTTGTCAAGGGCAACACCGCACAAATTGCGGTTCGCCTTGCTCCAATCTTATTTCGTCAGCTTGCACAAAAATCCATTGGCTTTTGTCAGCAAAATGCATCGAAAAAAGTTGTAAAAGGGACTTGACAAAAATTTTCTTTCGGTGTAAAATACGAAACGCAGAGGCAAAGGCGTCTTTGGGGTGATTAAGCTCGGAGATGATCCTTTGTTTAATCTCGCGAATTGAATAAGCAAATTAAAGGCAAGGGCGTCTTTAAGATTTATGCGCAGTTTCGTGCATGGGTCTTAAAGACGCCTTTTTTGATTTGTCAAAACAAGGAGGATCATCACCCATGTCTTATGTAGACGAAATCTATGACCGTGTGGTCAAGGAAAACCCCTGTGAACCCGAATTCCATCAGGCTGTCAAGGAAGTTCTGGACTCCCTGCGCCCCGTCGTGGAAGCCAACGAAGCCCAGTACCGCAGAGACGCTCTGCTGGAGAGACTGGTCAATCCCGAGCGCCAGATCAAGTTCCGCGTGCCGTGGATCGACGACAACGGCAACGTGCAGGTCAACACCGGCTACCGTGTCCAGTTCAACAGCGCCATCGGTCCCTACAAGGGCGGCATCCGCCTGCACCCCTCCGTCAACCTCGGCATCATCAAGTTCCTCGGCTTTGAGCAGATCTTCAAAAACTCCCTGACCGGTCTGCCCATCGGCGGCGGCAAGGGCGGCTCCGACTTTGACCCCAAGGGCAAGTCCGACCGGGAGATCATGTCCTTCTGCCAGAGCTTTATGACCGAGCTTTGCAAATACATCGGCGCAGACACCGATGTGCCCGCAGGCGATATCGGCACCGGCGCACGGGAGATCGGCTATATGTTCGGTCAGTACAAGCGCATCCGCAACGTCTTTGAGGGCGTCCTGACCGGCAAGGGTCTCGCCTTCGGCGGCTCCCTCGCCAGAACGGAAGCCACGGGCTACGGTCTTTTGTACATCACCGAGGAAATGCTCAAGTGCAACGGTCACGACATCGCAGGCAAGACCATCCTTGTCTCCGGCTCCGGCAACGTGGCGATCTACGCCATCGAAAAGGCACAGCAGCTGGGCGCCAAGGTCGTCACCTGCTCCGATTCCACCGGCTGGGTCTATGACCCCGAGGGCATCGACGTCGCCGCACTGAAAGAGATCAAGGAAGTCAAGCGCGCACGCCTCACCGAATACAAGAGCTACAGACCCAATTCCGAGTATCACGAGGGCAAGGGCGTCTGGACGGTCAAGGCAGACATCGCACTGCCTTGCGCCACCCAAAACGAACTGAACCTCGACGACGCCAAGACGCTCGTCGCCAACGGCGTGATCGCGGTGTGTGAGGGCGCCAATATGCCCACCACCCTGGACGCCACCGAGTATTTGCAGGCGAACGGCGTGTACTTCATCCCCGGCAAGGCCTCCAACGCCGGCGGCGTCGCCACCTCCGCACTGGAAATGTCCCAGAACAGCGAGAGAATGGGCTGGAGCTTTGAACAGGTCGATGAAAAGCTGCGCAATATCATGATCAACATTTTCCACAATATCGACAACGCATCCAAAAAGTATGGCATGGAAGGCAACTACGTTGCCGGTGCTAACATTGCAGGTTTTGAAAAGGTCGTTAGTGCAATGAACGCACAGGGCATCGTGTGATCCTTATATAACGCAATTTCAAAACAAAGGAGAATCCCACTATGAAAACTGTACCTGAGTACTTCGGAAGCCTGGTTTTTGACGACAGAGTGATGAAATCCTCTCTGCCCGCAGACATTTACGCCTCTCTGCGCAAGACGATCGATGAGGGCGCAAAGCTGGATATCCGTGTAGCCAACGCTGTGGCAGACGCCATGAAAGATTGGGCAGTCGCCAACGGCGCCACCCACTACACCCACTGGTTCCAGCCTCTGACCGGCATTACGGCGGAAAAACACGACAGTTTCATCTCGCCCTCCCCTGACGGCGGCGTGATCATGGAATTCTCCGGCAAGGAACTGATCAAGGGTGAGCCTGACGCTTCCTCCTTCCCCTCCGGCGGCATCCGTGCCACCTTTGAGGCGAGAGGCTATACCGCATGGGATCCCACATCCTACGCCTTTATCAAGGACAAATCCCTGTGCATTCCCACCGCTTTCTGTTCCTACAGCGGCGAGGCGCTGGACAAGAAAACCCCCCTGCTGCGCTCCATGGAGGCGCTGAACCGTCAGGCCATGCGCATCCTCAAGCTCTTCGGCAACACCGACGTGAAATGTGTGCGCACCTCCGTCGGTCCCGAACAGGAATACTTCCTGGTTACCAAAGAAATGTACGACAAGCGTCCTGACCTGCGCTTCACCGGCCGCACCCTCTTCGGTGCGAAGCCGCCGAAGGGTCAGGAAATGGACGACCACTATTTCGGTGTCATTAAGCCCAGAGTTGCCGCCTACATGGCAGAGCTGAACGACGAGCTGTGGAAGCTGGGCATCCTCGCCAAGACCGAGCACAACGAGGTCGCTCCCGCACAGCACGAGATGGCGCCCATCTACTCCACCACCAACATCGCCACCGACCACAACCAGCTGACCATGGAGATCATGCAGAAGGTTGCCGCCAAACACGGTCTTGTGTGTCTGCTGCACGAAAAGCCCTTCGCCGGCGTCAACGGCAGCGGCAAGCACAACAACTGGTCCATGGCGACCGACACGGGCGTCAACCTCCTTTCCCCCGGTGAAACGCCCTATGAAAACGCACAGTTCCTGCTGTTCCTGTGCGCCGTGATCAAGGCCGTGGACGACTATCAGGATCTGCTGCGCATGTCCGTCGCCACCGCCGGCAACGACCACCGTCTGGGTGCCAACGAGGCGCCGCCCGCCGTGGTTTCCATGTTCTTGGGCGACGAGCTGAACGCCGTTTTGGACGCCATCGAAAACGATACGCCCTACGCCGGTGCAGAGAAAAAGCAGATGAAGCTGGGCGTCAACGTCCTGCCGAAGTTCAACCGGGACACCACCGACCGCAACCGTACCTCTCCCTTTGCTTTCACCGGCAACAAGTTTGAGTTCCGTATGCTCGGCTCCTCCAACAGCATCTCCTGCGCCAACATCATGCTCAACAGCGCTGTGGCGGAGAGCCTGAAGATCTACGCCGACCGTCTGGAGCAGGCTGAGGATTTCGAGTCCGCCCTGCACGCCATGATCCAGAAAACCATCAAGGATCACAAGAAGATCATCTTCAACGGCAATGGCTATGACGATGCATGGATCAAGGAAGCCACCGAGGAACGCGGTCTTTTGAACTACCGCACCACGCCCGACTGCATCCCGCATCTGCTGGACAAGAAGAACACGGATATGCTCATCTCCCACGGCGTATTCTCCATGACGGAGCTGCGCTCCCGGTACGAGATCACCTTGGAGAACTACTGCAAGACCGTCGTCATTGAAGCGAACACCATGGTGGACATGGCAAAGACGGAGATCTCTCCCGCCATCGCCGCCTATGTCGCCGACATGGCCAAGGCCATCAAGACCAAAAAGGCCGCCTGCGAAGGTGTTGCGTGCGGCTACGAGACGGGCATTGTCAAGACGCTGTCCATCCTCAACGACAGCATCGCCATGAAGGCAGATGAACTGGCAGACGCGCTGGTCGCCCTGCAGGATATCGCCGACATCGCCGAGCAGGGCTACGCCATCCGCGATACCATCCTCGTCAAGATGAGCGAGCTGAGAGCCTTCGTCGATAAGGCGGAGACCCTGACCGCCAAGGACTACTGGCCCTATCCCAGCTATGCCGATCTGCTCTTCGGTGTAAAATAAAAACTGAAAACGGTAAAAGCGTTCGAGAAAAGAGAAGTACCAAAGGTGCTCACCCCCAGAGAGCATGGGACGGTGTGATCCATGCGGCAGAACCTTTGCGAATAACACTTTTCAAGCTGCAATCCGAACGGGTTCCCCAGTAGGTGCGCCGTATGCCGTACGTTACACGGTCAAGCCTTGTCAGAGGCGGAGAAAAAAGATAGGTGGCACCGCGAGAACAGCACTTGCCCTATCGAATGCTGATTTTCTTATCAGGAGGAATTCAACTATGTGTTCGATTATGGGATATTGTGACAGCGGTGTCACTTTTGATTTGTTTGAAGAGGGCTTCCAAAAGACCGTTTCCCGCGGTCCCGACGACAGCCGGATCATCGACACCGGCAAGGGTCTTTTGGGCTTTCACCGCTTGGCGATCATGGGACTGACGGATGCCGGAATGCAGCCCTTTACCATGGACGGCAGCGCCGTGGTGTGCAACGGCGAGATCTACGGCTTTCACAAGCTGAAGGAAGAACTGCTGCAAAAGGGCTACACGTTCCAAAGCGACAGCGACTGCGAGATTTTACTCCCGCTGTACAAGGAGTACGGCACCGATATGTTCAAAATGCTGGACGCCGAGTTTGCCCTGATCCTCTACGATGCACAGACGCAGTCCTACATCGCCGCCCGTGACCCCATCGGCATCCGTCCGCTGTACTACGGCTACGACGAAAAGGGCGTTATCGTTTTCGCCAGCGAAGCGAAAAACCTGGTCGGCATCGTGAAAAAGGCCATGCCCTTCCCGCCCGGTCACTACTACAAGGACGGCGAGTTTGTCTGCTACTGCGACATTGCCGGTGTGGACGCCGTGTGCTATGACGACCTGGAAACCGTCTGCCTGAACATCCACGACAAGCTGGTGGCCGGCATTGAAAAGCGACTGGTGGCCGACGCCAAGGTGGGCTTCCTGCTGTCCGGCGGTCTCGACTCGTCCCTTGTGTGCGCCATCGCCGCCCGCAAGAGCAGTACCCCCATCAAGACCTTTGCCATCGGCATGAGCACCGACGCCATCGACCTGAAATACGCCAAGCAGGTGGCAGACTACATCGGCAGCGACC
>JBJEQK010000079.1:0-13095 GCA_051881715.1 Acutalibacteraceae bacterium | reverse complement strand
AGCCTGCCGTAACTTGCTCCATTTTGCCCTGTTTCGGGAAATCTGTGACAGAGTAAAGCCTGCTACACCCCGAAAACAGGTACGATAAATCGGAGCAAATCGGGGCAGGACAGCGCATTTTCGGAGGATTTACATTTTGATAAAAGTATTATTTATTTGCCACGGCAATATCTGCCGCTCGCCGATGGCGGAGTTTGTATTTCGGGACATGGTGAAAAAGGCGGGACTTCGCGATTGCATTTCCGTTGCATCCGCCGCCGTCACCACCGAGGAGATCGGCAACGACATACACTCCGGCACACGCCGCAAGCTTCAACAGGAGGGGATTGCGTTCGAGCCTCGTGCGGCACGCCTCGTCACCCGTCAGGATTATGAAGTGTTCGACTATGTTATCCTCATGGACGAGGAAAACCGCTACCATTTGCGGCGGATGTTCGGGGACAAGATCGCACAGAGCACACCGCTTTTGCTGTCCTTTGCAGGAGAGGAGCGGGACATCGCCGACCCGTGGTACACGGGTAATTTCGACGTCACCTACGACGACATCGTGCGTGGGTGTACGGCACTGCTGGCGGAAATTCGGGAACGATATTCTTTCTGATTCGGCAGGTACTTTTCTTTCGTGTGGGGAATGTATTCATAGCGATGAAATACAAAACCGCACGAAAGGAGGTGCTTCTTTTGACGAATCCATTCATCCTCTGCCCTGCCGTATTTTTCTTTGTCGGCGATACCATCCTGTTTCACGGATGCCGTTTAGAGAACGGTGAGGACAACGGACTTTTCATCAACCATCCGCAAAGCCATTTGGAAATTTGGGATCGGTTCTATGCAAAGACTTACGGAGTCGATTTCGACTACTACCCGAGAGGTCGCATCCTCTATCGCAAAAAAGACGAAACATTTCTGCTCTACTGTGACCGCTGCATAGACAGCCGTATTTCTGCCCTGCTTCGTATCGACTCCCATGCCCAATTTATCCTCGCCCACGACGAACACTATCGCTGCCATCAATGCCATCCGTTGTACATTATCTAAAAAAACAAGAAAGGATACTTCGCCATGAATGCAAAAGAGTTTTTTTCCGCATTTACCGCACAGATGCAAGAAAGCGCTGTCCAAGACGGCAAGACGTATCTGGACATCTACCGCAACAACGCCGAACTGACGGAGTTAGTCAACCGAACCGTCATCCCGAACATCATCAAGAACGCCGGATATGAATGCATATTTGAATATTATCGGGTGGATTGTGCCGGTTGGCTGGACAGAAAAGGGGAAATTGAGGCAGAGGCAAAGGCGCTGAACATCCAAGCGCATCTTTGGGATTTGATGATTGCGGTCGAGCATGAAAACAACAAGGCCGACTGGACGGATGAAATCATCAAACTCATGCACCTGCGCTGTCCGCTGAAGGTTGTCATCGGCTATGTTCCGTGCGACAAGCGGGAACAGGATACAGAAAAGCTAAATACTGTTGCAGGGTGGATGCGGCGTCTGCGTGCTTACGATGCGCAGGCGAATGAAGAATTTTTAATCATTCTCGGCAATGCCGCCGCAAAAGATTCTCAAGAAGAGTACAAAGAGTTTGACTACCGAGGCTATCTGTACAACAGCATAACCCGAAAATTCCAGCGGGTATGATAAGCGCCGTCCTTTCCCCGCACTCTTTTTGCGGAAATTGCTTGACTTTATTGTGGCACTATGATACTATTTTATCACACATTATGTTTGGAGGACTGAAAAATGAAAAGATTTCTTGCACTGGCACTCGTTCTCGTCATGAGCCTCGGTCTGTTTGCCGGCTGCGGCTCCGAGAAACAGCCTGCCGCCGATGACACACAGACTGCTTCCGACCTTGCCTATGTGCAGGGCAAGGGCAAGCTGATCGTCGGTATCACCGACTACGAACCCATGGATTACAAGGACGAAAACGGCGAATGGACCGGTTTCGATGCCGAGTTTGCCCGTCTCTTTGCCGAAAAGATCGGCGTGGAAGCCGAGTTCATCGAGATCGACTGGGACAGCAAGCTCATGGAGTTGGACGCTAAGTCCATCGACTGCGTTTGGAACGGTATGACCATCACGGATGAGATCAAGCTGGGCGCTGAGGTCGGCAACGCTTATGTCAAGAATGCGCAGGTCGTCGTCATGGCTAAGGACAAGCTGGACACCTATGCCGACATCGCCGCCGCATCCGAACTGAAGTTTGCTGTGGAAGCCGGTTCCGCCGGTGAAACTGCCGCTACCGAAAACGGTCTGACAGCTGTCGCTGTCGGCACGCAAGCCGCCGCCTTGATGGAAGTACAGTCCGGCGCCGCCGACGCCTGCATCATCGACATCACCATGGCCAACGCCATGACCGGCGAAGGCACCAGCTATGCCGACTTCGGCTATGCTATCGAGCTGTCTGCCGAGGAATACGGTGTTGCATTCCGCAAGGGTTCGGACATGGTGGACAAGTTCAATGCCGTTATGGACGAGCTGAAAGCAGACGGCACATTGCAGGATCTTGCCGCAAAGTACAAACTGACGCTCGCATAAGTCCCCATACCGCTATTCGGGCAGAGGTGCTTTTCGCCTCTGCCTGCTTTTTTCGATTTTTGTGAAAGGTACGATTGTTTATGTTTTGGGAAGTAACGCAAAGCCTGCTTGCGGGCTTTTGGGAAACGCTCAAGATTTTCCTGATCACCTTGGCGGGCGCTCTTCCGCTGGGACTGCTGATCAGCTTCGGCTCCATGAGCAAGTTCCGCCCGGTGAAGTGGCTTGTGCGCACCTTTATTTGGATCATCCGCGGTACACCGCTGATGCTCCAGCTGATCGTCGTGTACTACGGTCCGGGTCTCATCGGCAACTGGGCAGCCAAGATCCCCGACCCCAATTTCCTCATCGCTTGGCTGGCAGGGTGGTCGGTCTATGATCGTTTTCTTGCCGTCATCATCGCCTTTATCATCAACTACGCCTGCTACTTTTCGGAGATCTACCGCAGCGGCATCGAGTCCATCCCCCGTGGGCAGTACGAAGCCGGGCAAGTGCTGGGCATGACCAAGTCCCAAGTCTTTTTCAAGGTCGTTCTCATGCAGGTCGTCAAGCGCATTATCCCGCCCATGAGCAACGAGATCATCACGCTCGTCAAGGATACTTCCCTCGCCCGGATCATCGCCGTCTATGAGATCATCTGGAACGCCCAGGCATTCGCCAAGTCCGACGGTCTGATCTGGCCGCTGTTCTACACCGCCGCATTCTATCTGCTGTTCAACGGCTTGCTGACTGTCCTGTTCGGCAAGATCGAAAAGAAGCTGGACTATTATCACGCCTGAGAGGAGGTTCCGTCATGGTCGCATTGGAAGTAAAGAACTTACATAAAAGCTTCGGAAAAAACCACGTGCTCAAGGGTGTGGACTTTACCCTCGACGAAGGGCAGGTGCTTGCCGTCATCGGTTCCTCCGGCAGCGGCAAAACTACGCTGCTGCGCTGTATCAACTTTTTGGAGACTGCCGACCGGGGTCAGGTTCTCGTCAACGGTGAAACTGTTTTTGACGCACAGTCCACCAAAAAAGAAAGCGCAAAAGAAAAACGGGAAAAGCAAAAGAAAATCGGTCTGGTGTTCCAGTCCTTTAACCTTTTCCCGCAGTACACGGTTCTGGAAAACGTGACCCTTGCGCCGAAGCTGCACGCCAAGGAGCGTCCCGATTACCGCCGCAACAAAAAGCACATTCTGGAGGAGATCGACGCTTTTGCCAAGGATATTCTCTCAGAGGTCGGTCTGTCCGACAAAACCGAAGCATACCCCTGTGAACTGTCCGGCGGACAACAGCAGCGTGTGAGCATCGCCCGTGCGCTGGCACTGCAACCGTCGATTCTGTTCTTCGACGAACCCACCAGTGCCCTCGACCCGGAATTGACGGGGGAGATCCTGCGCGTCATCAAGGGGCTTGCCACCAAAAAGCGCACCATGGTGATCGTCACCCATGAGATGAAGTTTGCCCACGATGTGGCGGACAAGATCCTCTTCATGGACAAGGGCGTTATCGCCGAATCGGGTACCCCGGACGAGCTGTTCGGCGAAAACGCTTCGGAGCGTCTGCGCGCCTTCATCGGACAATTTGACAGATAAACCAACGGGGCAGTTCCATTTGGCGAAGCGCTGAATGCGGCTGTCCCTTTTTGCAAGGAGATGCCATAGTATGTATAAGGAGAAGAACGCCGACCGTTTCACGGGATTCGCCGACATCTACGAAAGCGCCCGTCCCCGGGTGCCGCAATACCCGGTGGACGTCCTGTGCCGCTATTTGGGCAGAGCGCCGGAAACTGTCGTGGATCTCGGGTGCGGCACGGGACTGTCCACCACGGTTTGGCAGGGCGTCTGCGACAGCGTCATCGGCATAGAGCCCAGCGCGGAGATGCTCGCCGTGGCACAAAAGAAAAGCAGTGAAAAGCTTCGCTTTATCCGGGCGTTCGCCGACGACACGAAGCTGCCCGACGCCTGCGCAGACATCGTGGTGTGTTCCCAGTCCTTCCACTGGATGGAGCCGAAAGCCACCCTCGCCGAAGTGGATCGGATTTTGAAAAACGGCGGCGTCTTTGCCACCATTGACTGCGACTGGCCGCCGGTGACGAAATGGGAGGCGGAAAGGGCGTATATGCAGCTGCATGACTACGTCAGCACTCTGGAAAAGCAACTGCCCGACGTAGCCGATACGTTTATCCGCTACCCCAAGGAAAAGCACCTGCAAAACATACGGGAAAGCGGTCGTTTTCGCTATGTGCGGGAGCTGACCTTTTGCAATGCGGAAACGTGTACCGCTGAGCGGTTCCGCGCCATCCTGCGCAGTCAGGGCAGTTTGCAGACCCTGCTGAAACTGCACCCCGACCGCATCCGGGAGCCGCTTCGGCAGTTCGATGAAGCCGTGGAGCGCATTTTCCGCGACGAAACCTTTCCCATCGAATTCTGCTACCGTATGCGCATCGGGATCAAATAAAGGAGGGTGCATATGTCCCCCAAAACTATCGTTATCACCGGCGGCAGTTCCGGCATCGGCAGAGCCGCCGCAGAAATGTTCGCCCGCCGGGGCGACACCGTCTATGACCTGAGCCGCCACGATGGCGGCACGCCGGGCGTTCTCCACATGGACGCCGACGTCACCCGCCCGGAAACGCTGTGTGCCGCCATGGAAACGATCGCCGCCGTACAGGGGCGCATCGACGTCCTCATCTGCTGCGCCGGAATGGGTGTGTCGGGTGCGGCGGAATGCATCGAGAATACGAACCTGCATCGTCAGTTTGATGTCAATCTCTACGGCACCATCCACACCGTCCGTGCCGTTCTGCCCCATATGCGCGCGCAAAAGAGCGGCTCTATCCTCTGCGTCAGCTCTGTGGCGGCGGTGTATGCCATTCCCTTTCAGGCGTTCTATTCCGCCTCGAAAGCCGCCGTCAACGCCTTTGCCGATGCCCTGCGCACCGAGGTACAGCCCTTCGGCATCCGTGTCTGCGCCGTCATGCCCGGCGACATCGCCACCGGCTTCACCGCTGCACGGCGCAAAACTACGGCAGGCAGCGACATCTACCCCCGCGCCGACGCCGCCGTCGCCAAAATGGAGCAGGACGAGAAAAACGGTATGTCCCCCGAAAGGGTCGCTGCACAGCTTGTCCGTCTTGCCGACAAAAAATTCCTCGCCCCGCTGTACACCGTGGGCGGCAGCTATCGGTTTCTTGTTTTTCTGCGGCGGCTGTTTCCGGGCGCTCTCGCATCAAAAATTGTCGGTCAAATGTACCGCTGACAGGAGGAATCTATGGTGGATACAAAAACACTGCTGGAAATGCTTCATGTCGCCGAGCGTCTCAAGGACACGCCCCGCCACTGCGTGACGTCCCGGGGCAGGCGGGAGAGTGTGGCGGAACACAGCTGGCGGCTGGCACTGCTCGCTTTTTGGGTCAGGGATGCATTCCCCGATCTCGACATGGATAAAGTCATCGCCATGTGTCTGATCCACGATCTGGGCGAAGCGTTCACGGGAGACATCCCCGTGTTTGACAAAACCGATGCGGACAGCGCACGGGAGGACGCTCTGCTCGGGCAATGGGTCGAGTCCCTCCCCTGCCCTGTGCGGGAGCGGATGCAAACGCTGTATGCCGAAATGGACGCCCTCGAAACCGAGGAAGCGAAGCTGTACAAAGCCCTCGACGGCTTAGAAGCGCTCATCCAGCACAACGAAGCACCCCTGTCCTCCTGGGCGGAAAACGAATACGACCTGCAAATGACCTACGCCAACGACCGGGTCGGATTTTCCGCATTTCTGACGGAACTGCGCGAACAGGTGCGTGCGGACAGCCTGCGCAAAATTCAGGAAGAGAAAAATTCCGACTGTCCCAAGGATTTTTGAAAAAATTGTTGACAAACCGCGAAAGATGTGCTATGATAACAAAAAATTTGTTAAAGGCTGTGACGAAGACGGTCGGGCAAAGCAATGCACAGAGAGTCGGTGGTTGGTGCAAACCGAAGATTGCGAACCCATGGACACATCACTTCCGAGCCGGAAGTCCGATAGCTCCCCCGAGCAGGTAGGCGCTTCCCGTGATTGCTGCGTAAAGGCATAGGAGTTATTGGACTCTGAGGCGGCGTTCCTTGCGAGCGCAAATTGAGTGGTACCGCGGATGTTAGAAGCATTCGTCTCAATGGTTGAGACGGATGCTTTTTTATTTTTTGAAGGAGGATCATCATGACAACAGTGAATTCGGAAAAACTGCTGGAGGTTGCCGTTCGTATTCGGGAGATGCGGGAGATCAAGAACATTTCCGAAGCCGAAATGGCAGAAAGAACAGAAGTCACTCTGGAACAGTATCTGGCTTATGAAGCCGGTCAGCTGGACTTTCCCTTTACCTTTATCCACAAGTGCTCCCTGGTTTTGGGCGTCGGCATGACAGACCTTTTGGAGGGGCAGAGCGCACATCTGTCCTCCTACACCGTCACCCGCAAGGGCGAGGGGCACAACACCGCCAAGGAAAACGGCATCGAGATCCAGAATCTCGCACCCCTGTTCCGCAAAAAGATCGCCGAGCCCTACTATGTGCGCTACGAATACGATCCCGCCCTGCAGGATCAGCCCATTCACTGCACCTCCCACTCCGGGCAGGAATTTGACTTCATCGTCTCCGGCCGCCTGAAGGTTCAGGTGGGCGACCATGTGGAGTACCTGTCCGAGGGTGACAGCATCTACTACAACAGCTCCACGCCCCACGGCATGATCGCCGTGGACGGACGGGACTGCCTGTTCATCGCCGTGGTCATGCCCGGCGAAAAGGAGAGCGAACCCGTTGTGCGCGAAGCCATGTTCCACAATTCCGACGCCGACCGCAAGCTGATCTACAACAACTTCGTGGACACCGTGGAGGATGAAAACGGCATCCTGCAAAAGATCGAATTCAAGAACGAGGACAAGTTCAACTTCGCCTTCGACATCGTGGACGGCATCGCCGCCCGCACCCCGGAAAAGCTCGCCATGCTGCACATCTCCCGGGACAAAACGGAGCGCCGCTTCACCTTCGGTGACATGAAGCGCGCCTCCAACCAGTGCGCCAACTACTTCAAGGCGCTGGGCATCAAAAAGGGCGACAAGGTCATGCTCGTGCTCAAGCGGCACTACCAGTTCTGGTTCGCCATTCTCGGTCTGCACAAGCTGGGCGCCATCGCCATCCCCGCCTCCAACCAGCTGCAGGCGCACGACTTCGAGTACCGCTTCAACTCCGCCGAGGTCAAGGCGATCCTCTGCACCGCCGACGGCGACACCGCCCATCAGGTAGACATCGCCCAGCAGACCTCCCCCTCCCTTGAACATAAGATCATCGTCGGCGCCGAACGGGAAGGCTGGCACAGCTTCGACGAGGAATACAAGCTCTACAGCACCCATTTCTACCGCTCTGCCGACACGCCCTGCGGCGACGATGAACAGCTGATGTTCTTCACCTCCGGCACCACGGGCTATCCCAAGATCGCCTCCCACAGCTGCAAATATGCCCTCGGTCACTTCATCACCGCCAAATACTGGCACGGCGCCGAGGACAACGGTCTGCACCTCACCATCTCCGACACCGGTTGGGGCAAGGCACTGTGGGGCAAGCTGTACGGACAGTGGATGTGCGAATGCGCCGTCTTTGTCTACGACTTTGACCGCTTCGACGCCTCCGACATCCTGCCCATGTTCGCCAAGTACAACATCACTTCTTTCTGCGCACCGCCCACCATGCTGCGCATGATGATCAAGCAGGACATCGCCCAGTACGATTTTTCCTCCGTGCGGCACATGACCACCGCCGGCGAAGCGCTGAACCCCGAAGTCTACCGTCAATTTGAAAAGGCCACGGGTCTGCACATTATGGAGGGCTTCGGGCAGACCGAAACGACCCTTTCCATCGGCAACCTGATGGGCAGCACCGTCAAGATCGGCTCCATGGGCAAGCCCTCTCCCCTGTACGACATCTCCCTGATGGATTCCGACGGCAACCCCGTTCCCGTGGGTCAGAGCGGCGAGATCGTCATCAAGACCACCGACAAGATCCCCTGCGGTCTTTTCCTCGGCTACTACCGTGACGAGGAAAAGACCAAGGAAGTCTGGCACGACGGCTACTACCACACCGGCGACGTTGCGTGGATGGATGAGGACGGCTACTACTGGTATGTCGGCCGTGTGGATGACGTGATCAAGTCCTCCGGCTACCGCATCGGACCGTTCGAGATCGAGAGCGTCATCATGGAGCTGCCCTACGTTCTGGAATGCGGCGTCTCCGCCATGCCCGATGAAGTGCGCGGACAGATCGTCAAGGCGAGCATCGTCCTTGTCCCCGGCAAGGAGGGCACGGAGGAGCTGAAGAAAGAGATCCAGAACTACGTCAAGGAGCACACCGCTCCCTACAAGTACCCCCGCTGTGTCGTGTTCCGTGACTCCCTGCCCAAGTCCACCAGCGGCAAGATCCAGCGTAATAAGCTGTAAACCAAACCCCCTCCTTTTCCTGAAAGGAGGGGCATTATTGCAGAATAGGCTTCTTTCCCTATTGCAATCTTTGTCGCAAAGTTGTAGAATATAAGGAAGGCGTTTCGTCAATCTGCATATACACAAAGGTGACCTATGAATTTTAAACGTATTACCCTGCTCGCCGGTCACTACGGCAGCGGCAAAACGAATATCGCCGTTAACTTAGCGATGCAGCTTCGCAAAACCGAAGCACGGGTCGCCGTGGCGGACTTAGACATCGTCAACCCCTATTTCCGCACCAAAGACAGCCAAAAAGAGCTGGAACAGGCGGGCATCCGCTTCATCTGTTCGGAATATGCCAATTCCAATGTGGACATTCCCGCTCTGCCGCAGACCCTGTACGCCGTCACCGACGACCGGGCTCTGCACTGTGTGCTGGACATCGGCGGAGACGACCGGGGCGCTTTGGCGCTGGGACGTCTGTCCCCGTTGATTTTGGCGGAAAACGACTACGAAATGCTCTTTGTGGTCAACTTCTACCGTCCCCTGACCGCCAATGCCGCAGATGCGCTGGAGGTGATGCGGGAGATCGAGATCGCCGGACAACTCCCCTTTACCGGCATCGTCAACAACTCCAACCTCGGCGACGAGACCACGGCAGACACCGTCCTCGCCACGCAGGAGCGGGTGCAGGAATTGTGCAGTCTCTGTGCTCTGCCCCTTTTGTGCACCACGGTGCACCGTCCCCTCGTCCCGTCCCTGCAAGGGAAAATACCTAACCTGATCGGGCTTGATCTGCAAGCCAAAATTCGATAAAAGGAGAATGGTCATGGCAAAGCTAACATTCAAAACCGAGATCTGCAAAGGCTGCGGTCTTTGCCTGAACGTATGCCCCAAGGGTGTGCTGGCGCTGAACAAGGACAAACTCAACAGCAAAGGGCACCATCCCATTGAAGCCGTCAATCCCGACAAATGCATCGGCTGCGCCTTCTGCGCAACCATGTGCCCGGATTGCGTGATTACAGTAGAAAGGTGAGTGAAAAGAATGGCTGACAAAGTTCTGATGAAGGGCAACGAAGCCATTGCGGAGGCTGCGATCCTCGCCGGCTGCCGCCACTACTTCGGATACCCCATCACCCCCCAAACCGAAATCGCCGCTTACATGGCCAAGAGAATGCCCAAAATCGGCGGCACATTTTTGCAGGCGGAGAGTGAGATCGCCGCCATCAACATGGTCTACGGCTGCGCTTCCGCAGGCAAACGTGCCATGACCTCCTCCTCCAGCCCCGGCGTCTCCCTCAAGAGCGAAGGCATCTCCTACATGGCCGGCTCCGACCTGCCGGGTCTGATCGTCAACGTCCAGCGCGGCGGTCCGGGTCTGGGCGGCATCCAGCCCTCCCAGTCCGACTACTTCCAAGCCACCAAGGGCGGCGGACACGGTGACTACCACCTGATCGTCCTTGCTCCCGCATCCGTGCAGGAAATGGCGAACATGACCGTCAAGGGCTTTGACCTTGCCGACCAGTACCGTATGCCCGTCATGCTCCTTGCCGACGGCACCATGGGACAGATGATGGAGCCGGTCTCCCTCGATCTCGCTGTCCGGGAAGCCCCTGCAAAGCCGTGGGCAACAACGGGTACCAAGTGTTCCCGAGCGCACAACATCATCAACTCCCTGTCTCTGGTTCCCGAGGAACTGGAACAGCTCAATAACGCCCGGTACGAAAAGTATGCGCAGATTCAAAAGAACGAGGTGCTGTACGAAGAATTCCTGATGGACGACGCTGAAATCTGCATTGTCGCTTTCGGCATTGCCGCCAGAGTGTCCAAAAACGCCGTCATTGCCGCGCGTGCCAAGGGCATCAAGGTCGGTCTGATTCGTCCCATCACCCTTTGGCCGTTCCCCACCGAGGTTATTGCCAAGGCTTCGGAGCATTGCAGCCGCTTCATCTCCGTGGAGCTGTCCATGGGTCAGATGATCGAGGACATCCGTCTGGCGGTGAACGGCAAGGCGCCCGTGGAGCTTTGCTACCGCGTAGGCGGCATGATCCCCTCGCCCGAGCAGGTTCTCGCCGCAATCGAAAACGGAGGTGCAAAAGAATGATCGTCTTTGAAAAACCGAAATCTCTCACCGATGCGCCCATGCATTACTGCCCCGGCTGCACCCACGGCATCGTCCACCGTCTGGTGGCGGAAGCCATTGATGCCTTGGGCATCGAGGGCAAAACCGTCGGCATCGCACCGGTAGGCTGTTCCGTGATGGCATACAACTACTTTGCCTGCGACATGATCGAAGCCGCCCACGGCAGAGCGCCCGCTGTCGCCACCGGCGTCAAGCGCTCCGACCCCGAAGGGCTGATCGTGTTCACCT
The DNA here is from genome assembly GCA_051881715.1 of Acutalibacteraceae bacterium. Taxonomy (GTDB): domain Bacteria; phylum Bacillota; class Clostridia; order Oscillospirales; family Acutalibacteraceae; genus UBA1425. Next base: position 1,752 of record JBJEQK010000079.1, on the reverse strand, counting down.
ATCAGGGGGACGGCGACCTTGCCTCCATCGGCATGGCGGAGACGGTACACGCCGCCGCCCGCAACGAAAACATCACCGTCATTTTCATCAACAACGCCATTTATGGCATGACCGGCGGTCAGATGGCGCCCACCTCCCTGCCCGGTCAGGTCACCCAGACCTCCCCCTACGGCAGAGACCCCAAGCAGTGCGGCTATCCCGTGCGTGTGTGCGAAATGCTCGCCACCCTCGACGGCCCCGAATATTTGGAGCGTGTCGCTGTCAACAACATCAAGAACATCAAGGCGGCCGGCAAAGCCATCAAAAAGGCGTTCCAAAATCAGATCGACGGCAAAGGCTTCTCCCTGATCGAAGTTATTTCCAGCTGTCCCACCAACTGGGGCATGACGCCGCAGAAGGCGCTGGAATGGATCGACGAAAAGATGATTCCCCACTATCCGCTGGGCGTCTATAAGGATCGCAGTGCAGACAAGGAGGCGCAGGCATGACAACACAGATTCTGATCTCCGGCTTCGGCGGACAGGGCGTCCTGTTCACCGGCAAGTTTTTGGCATATAAGGGTCTGGTGGAGGATAAGCAGGTCTCCTGGCTCCCCTCCTACGGTCCCGAAATGCGCGGCGGCACTGCCAGCTGCAGCGTCATCATCAGCGACGACCCTGTCGGCTCTCCCATCGTTTCCAACCCCGACATCCTTGTCGCCATGAACATCCCCTCCCTCGACCGCTATGAGGACAGCGTTGTCCCCGGTGGTGTGATCCTCTACGACAGCACCCTCATCGACCGTGCCCCCCGCCGTACCGACATCACCGCCTATGCTGTACCGGCGACCAAGCTTGCCATCGACAACGACATCCCTACCCTCGCCAACATGATTCTCGGCGGCAAGCTGCTATCCGTCATGAACGGCAACAGCGAAGAAGGTATTCACGCCGCCCTCGGCAAAGTTATTTCCGCCAAACACGCCAATATGCTGGACGCCAATCTCAAGGCGATCCAACTGGGCGCGAATCTTTAATAAAGGAGTCCTGCATCATGGAAATCAAGATCACCAAAACCACCACCCCGAAAGCAAAGCCCGACGTTTCCAAGGTCGCTTTCGGCACCGAATTCACCGACCATATGTTTATGATGGACTACACCCCCGAACAGGGTTGGCATGATGCACGCATCGTTCCCTTTGGCAACATCTCCCTGCATCCCGCCACCACCGCTCTGCACTACGGCGCCGAGATTTTCGAGGGCATGAAAGCCTACCGCACCCCCGAGGGCAAGATTCAGATGTTCCGTCCCATCGAAAACGCACGCCGTATGAACAGCTCTGCGGATCGTATGTGCCTGCCCGCCATCGACGAGAACGATATGCTCCAGATCCTTGAAACCTTCGTCAAGGTCGAAGCGGATTGGGTTCCCTCCGCTCCCGCAACGTCGCTGTACCTGCGTCCGTTCATGTTCGGCTGTGACGAGCATCTGGGCGTGCATACCGTGCACCACAGCGTGTTCATGCTCATCGCTTCCCCCGTGGGCAGCTACTATAAAGAGGGCATCAATCCCGTCAAGATCATGATCGAGGATCAGGATGTCCGTGCGGTCAAGGGCGGTACCGGCTACACCAAGTGCGGCGGCAACTATGCAGCATCCACCCGTGCCGGCGAACGTGCCGCGCAGAAGGGCTACTCCCAGGTTCTGTGGCTGGACGGCGTAGAGCGCAAGTACATCGAGGAAGTCGGTGCCATGAACGTCATGTTCAAGATC
>JBJEQK010000078.1:0-13134 GCA_051881715.1 Acutalibacteraceae bacterium | reverse complement strand
AATTATAGTTAATCGAGGGTATCTCGGATGCGTCGTTCCTGTTGATCGCATAGCCACCATTGGAATTCTTTAACACCAAATTTTTGAGGATATTGTTTTTTCCTCTGCCTCCTGCGTAGATACAGTGATTGTACTTGCTGGAATCAAACCGAGTATAATCCGTACTGATCTTGCTATTGACAACGCAGCTGTTTTCTGCATTATTGAGCTGGATTCCGATCAAAGCATCGCAAATTTGTATATTATCAATACTTACTTGATTATAGAAATCTGAAATATCGGATGTTGTGTGAATACCAAAGCCAAAACGTTCCATCTGTACATTTCGAATTTGAATGTTCTTCCCGTTTTTTATCCAAATTCCCTGTGATGATTCTGAATTCGATTTTTCAAATCTATGATTTCCGATCAAACGGACATTTTCAATCCGGATATTCATACGAATCTCGTCATCGTCAGTCTCGTTATCATTTTCTTTTCCGCACGCAATTGTTTTCATGTTGTTTTGCGACAAGTTCATAATCGTTGCGCTGCAACCATTCAAGCAATGGTTGCTTGGCATCTGAATCTGATTTCTAATACCGTAAATCTTGCCTGCGGTCAATCGTACCTCCTGTATTCCCGGATGATTGAATGCAGCATTTAGAACACCCTGGTTATCCATCGCCGAAGCGTTCGAAGAAATAGTATCGTTGGAACGATTGCTGCATTCTTCTGCATTCAAAACTTCATCATAATATCTGTCTGGAATACATGCATTTCCGTTTGCTCCAAGCTGATCAATATTGACAATGCCATTAGGGGTCTGCAATTCAGCGATTAGGTTATCTCCAAGCCCATAGGTGAACATATTGTCTGGCGTTTTGTTTTCTTCGTTTGTGCAAACGGTGAATGTTCCTGCACCGCCGTCTCCCGAAGCGTAGTAACCGGTTGTTTCGATCACATCGCCGGCTGTAAGGTTCGTCAAACCGGACGTGCCATTTTTTAACGATTCTGTCAAATTTATTGCATAAGTTGCCATTGTTTTGTTCCTCCTTTATTATTGATTCTCCTTGTGCTTCGCATACTTTTCATAGACAGTCATTGCGAGGAACGCAATGATGAAACAATCTGATTCTCTTGCCGGTGAGTTGTTGCTGCTCCCGAGACACAGATTGCTTTGTTTCACTCGCAATGACCAAAAACTTTACTACCGTCCTATGATACTATATGCGACCTTTTTGAATTCTGTCAGTCGGTAATACCGTACTGTTCGCCTGCTTTGTAATAGGAACCAGAAGCAGCCGATGCGAGAATATACAGATTGCCAAGTGCGCCGAATGACGCTGTTTCGTTCATTCGACTGATTGCTTCCGATTGGAGATCGTCATTGGATTCCGCAGAAAAAGCGGGATTTACAATCACGGTCTCAGCTCCGGCTGGCGAAACAGAGGACGATGTTTCGTTTGCATTGCTGATACGCATCGTCCAACGGAAACCCTCGAGTGCACAACCCTTCACAAGCACATGAATGTTTTGGCGATTCTGTGCATCAATACGGATTGGAGAATTCAGCCCCACTGTGTTCTCTGTGGAGTATACAAACTGGCAACCATTAAAAATCCAATTTTGCGTATAGGATCCGTTCTCAGCCGTGAAACAGAACAGCGCAGCGTTTCCGTGCGTGTGTTCATCATCCAAGGGATATTCTTTCGCGTCAAAAATACAATCCAAAAAGACACCATCCATCTTTGCTGTGGTACGGATACAGGATGTCACTGCGGAGAGATTGGTTGCATCGGTCAAACGGAATTTACAGTGGTCGAAGAAGACACTATCGCTGTTTTCGCTGTTAAGCGGATCGATATCAATCCATGCTTCCGTTGTTTCAAACAAGCAATTCCGAACAATGACATTGTCACACTCCAAACCGGTGTATCGAAATGCGTTCTTGCCGCTTCCTAAAAACGTGCTGTTTTGAATAGTTGCATTGGAAGTCATAGAAATTTTGACTGCGTAATTCCAATTTATGGCGAAAATGTGATTGAAGAAGGTGTTTGCAGAACCCGGAGCGACCGCTGTATTCACTCCATCGATGCGTATATCATCGAAAAGGTTGCTGTCATTAAAGATACTCGAACTAATACCGTAACTATTTGAACGGGTTTGCGCATTTCCTGTAATGGAAATATTCCTGAAACTATTGGAACAGTTATCCTGAGCCAAGGAAATGCCGGTTGTCAAATAGTTATTGGACGGCGCAATGGTCAGTTCCTTAAACAATGAATGCTCCACTTTCGCACAGTTCAATGCTTTATCCTGGGCATAAATATGACAGTTTTCAACCTTGGCCGTGTGCGGATTGCTTGCGGAATAAAAGCAAATTCCGTCCGTAGACGAATAAATCGTAACATTTTTCATGGTCAGCTGATTGCCGTCCTTGCAACCAACAACACAGTTACGGGGATAGCCGTAGACAGTCATGTTAGATATGCACACATGTGCGCCGTTCTGTACATCGAGCGTGTTTACAACGCTTGTATTATATTGCAGAATTGATGCAGAATTTCCACTGCCGGATGCATTACCGTCAATCGTAACATCATGCCCACTCACAAAGTTGATCGAACTTCTAACGACATAGTTTTTATTTTCCGTAAGTTCAATTTTTTGGATATTCTCTTTCGCCAGTGCCGCATTCAGATAGCTGACGTTGTCGGATGCATTGTTGTTGACGGATAAGGCAGATGCAGAGGAGTGAACATAATTGTCCGGAATAATACCGTCCCCTTTCGCACCAAGCTGATCGATGTTGACAACGCCGTTAGGTGTCTGAAGTTCGGCGATCAGGTCGTTGTTAAGCGAATAGGTAAACATATTGTCTGCTGTTTCCTCAGTATCTTTTGTGCGAACGGTGAATGTCCCTGCACCGCCATCATTGCTGACATAGTAGCCTGTCGTCTCAATCAGGTCTCCGTCAGCGAGATTTGTGGGCAGTTGAATGTTATTTTTAATGTTTTCTGTGGTAATTACAGAATGCTTCGTCATGTTTGTCCATCCTTTCCATAATAGAGTAGTTTTTGGTTGTTCTTTGAGATAGTTTGTCACAGCATACATATCACCCCCTTTTAAATGCGTGTCGAACAAATGTTCTGATTACTATACTAAACAACTATTCTGAAATAATCAATTAGGATGGTGTAAACATATTGTGAACATTTGTTCTGCTTTGAACGAAGAACCATCGGTTTGTGCAAAAGCACATAAAAAGAGCACCGCCGAAGCAGTGCTCGAATTCGCCGGTGCGCCAAAAGAAGAGGACGCAACACCATAGAAAGTGTACAATATCAACAAGCCCGGAGAGATCCGTTTTTGTACGGATCCATCCGGGCGTCATTTTGCGTGTTTGGTGCCGAAAAAGATATTACGCTTTTACCGTACCGTCGGCGTTGAACAGCGGCAGCTTTTCCAGATACAGGATGTCGGGACGGTTCTGAGCATCACCCTCCGCCAGGACAGCCATCTTGCCGACGATGTTGCCGCCGGCCTTTTTGACCAGCTCCTCGAGGGCATGGAGGGATTCGCCGGTGGAGATCACATCGTCCACGATCAGGATGCGCTTGCCCTGCATTTGCTCCGCTTCCACCGTGTCCAGATACAGCGTCTGCACCTTGTCGGTGGTGATGGAGCGGACGGTGGCTTCAAACACACCGCTCATATACAGCTTCGGGTACTTGCGGGCGATGAAGTAGGTCTCGTCCTCGTTTTGGCGCGCCATCTCATGCGCCAGCGGGATGCCCTTCGCCTCGGCGGTGATGATGTAGTCGTAGTCGGGCGCGATCTTGAGCAGTTCTCTCGCACAAGCCACCGTCAGCTTGGCGTTGCCGAACACGACAAAGGCGCCGATGTACAGATCATCCGTGACCTTGCACAGGGGCAGTTTATGCTCGATGCCCGCGATATTCATGGAATAATACATGGTGTCAGCCTCCGAAAAAATGATACATACAGTATACACCATCGTGCGGAAAAGGTCAATATATATTATAAAGGTATAGGAAAAGCAGCGCTGCCGATACCGGGACGATGATATCAAACAGTGCTGCCTTGGTTTCCGTTCACGTTTTCTTCGGACAACCTCCTTTCTGAAAAACAGTCGGTCGTTTTATTTTACTCCGCTTGGGGATAGCGGAGGGGGATGCTGCAAACCGTGTGCGGAAAGGGGTAATCCGCACACGGCGAAAAGGGGGTCTCCGATGTGTGAAGCGCTTTGGAGAAAGACGGAGGACCACATCGGAGTGAAGCCTGTCGGATCTGCGTATAGTATACAGAATCAAATTTTAAGAAGCAATCATGAAAAGTTTAAGATTTCATTAAGATATCCTTTTTTTCATGCAGCGGCGCAAAGGATGCACTTTTTTGAAACAAAATGCAACTTTATTCGCCGAACGGTTGTATATATAACAGGGGAGGAGCGAAAACGGAAAACAATACCGCCTTTTACAACAAATTGACATTTACCCAAACCCGTCCACAATATAAAGAAGTTGAAAAGGATTTTTTTGTGTGGTATAATAAACCGTAAATCATAAGATGGGTATTTGTGCTATAGCGCACTTTCAGGTTGTGTAAAGGGGTAGAAGAAATGAATTCGTTTGAAGAACTCTGGCTGCTGGTTGCGGAAGTGATCCAAGGCAAAGTTTCGGACATTGTGTATAAAGTGTGGCTTGCGGATCTGAGCCCCGTCTCTTTTGACGGCAGCACGGTGATGCTTGCGGTGAACGCCGATTTCAAACGCAAGGTGATCGAGCAGAAATTTACCGGCGTCCTGCACGATGCTTTTGAGCAGGTGCTGGGTTTCCCGGTGGAGATCGTGCTGGAGCTGTCCGACGGCATCCGCAAATCCGAGGATGCGGCCGATGCGGAAAAGAGTGCGCCTGAGGAAAACACCTTTGACACGTTCGTTGTGGGCTCCTCCAACAAGTTTGCCCACGCGGCAGCGCAGGCCGTTTCCCAAAACCCCGGCGGGGCGTACAATCCGCTGTTCATTTACGGTCGCTCGGGTCTTGGCAAAACGCATCTGCTCAACGCCATTGCCAACGAGATCAAGTCCAACGATCCCGAGGCGCGGATCCTGTTCACGCAGGGAGAGGCGTTTACCAACGAGATCATTCAGGGCATCCGCATGGGACAGAGTGCCATGAACACCCTGCACGAAAAGTACCGTTCGGCAGACGTTCTGCTGGTGGACGACATCCAGTTTATCGCCGGAAAGCCTGCGACGGAGGAGGAGTTTTTTCACACCTTCAACACCCTGACCCAGGCCGGCAACCAGATCGTCCTCACCTCCGACCGTCCGCCCAAGGAGATCGCCACCCTCGAGGAGCGGCTGCGTACCCGCTTTGAGATGGGCTTGATCGCCGACATCCAGCCGCCGGATGTGGAGACCCGAATCGCCATCGTCCGCCGCAAGGCGCAGGCGCTGGATCTGGAGCTTTCGGACGATGTGGTGCAGTTCATTGCGGACAAGATCAAGAACAACGTCCGTCAGCTGGAGGGCGCTGTCAAAAAGGTCAAGGCGGTGGTCAGCATCCACGGCTCCATGCCGAACATGGTCACGGTGCAGAACGCCATCAAGGATATCCTCAATGAGGATCGCCCCCAGACGGTGACGGTAGATCGCATCATCGAGGAGACTGCCCGTACATACAACGCCAATCCTGCGGACATCCGCTCCAAAAAGCGGGATGCCCAGACGGCACGTATGCGCATGATCGCCATGTACATCGTCAGCGAGCAGACGGGGATGTCCACCAAGGCCATCGGCGATGCCTTCGGCGGGCGTGACCACTCCACCGTCGTTCACGCATTGCAGGAGATCAAGCGCATCATGGGCAAGGATGCCTCCGTGCGCACAACGATTCAGGATATTACCAAGAATGTGCTGGAATCCGACTGATTCCCACTACGGATAAAGGAGAAAAAGCATGGGACTTTTTCAAAAAATCAGCAAGGGTCTGAAAAAAACAAGAGAAAGCATGGCGGGCGCCATCGACGATATGCTCTACGGCAAGGTGGAGATCGACGATACCTTCTTCGACGATCTGGAGGAAGTGCTCGTCATGGGCGATGTGGGCGTTTACACGGCGCAGGAGATCGTCTCCCAGCTGCGTGAGCGCGCACAAAAAGAGAATCTGCGCACGGCGGACAAGGTCAAAAAGGCCATCAAAGAGATCGTGGCGGATATGCTGCGCGGCGGCGAAGAGATCAGCATGATCACCATGCCGTCCATCATTTTGGTGATCGGCGTCAACGGCGTCGGCAAAACGACGAGCATCGGCAAGCTGGCGCATTATTTTAAGCAGGACGGCAAAAAGGTTATCCTCGCTGCGGCAGATACCTTCCGTGCCGCCGCGATTGAGCAGCTGCAGGAGTGGGCGGATCGCGCAGGCGTGGACATGATCAAGCACAAGGAGGGCGCAGACCCGGCGGCGGTCGTGTTCGACAGCATTTCTGCCGGCAAAGCCCGGAATGCGGATGTGATCATTGTCGATACCGCCGGCAGACTGCACAACAAAAAGCACCTGATGGAGGAGCTTGCCAAGATCTACCGTGTGATCGACCGGGAACTGCCCTACTCCGACCGGGAGGTGCTGTTGGTTCTGGATGCCACCACCGGTCAGAACGCCGTCAATCAGGCCAGAGAATTCCTCAATGTCGCCGAGGCGACCGGCATTATCCTCACCAAGCTGGACGGCACAGCCCGGGGCGGCGTGGTGCTGAACATTAAGAACGAACTCAAGGTTCCCGTCAAGTTTGTCGGCGTCGGCGAACAGATCGACGATCTCCAGCCCTTCAGCGCAGAGGCCTTTGCGGAAGGACTGTTCGACGTGCCCATGCCCGACCACAGTCAGGACGAACCCAAGGCAGAATCGACCGAAGGCGGAGAAAACGCATGAAATTTTTGTTAGCGACCCATAATAAGAAAAAGCGTGCCGAGCTTGCGCGCATCCTTGCCCCGCTGGGCGTCGAGGTTCTCACGGCGGAGGAAGCCGGTGTGGCGCTGACGGACGTGGAGGAGACGGGCGAGACCTTCGAGGAAAACGCCGTCCTGAAAGCCGAGAGCGGCTGCCGCGAAAGCGGGATGCCCTGTGTGGCGGATGATTCCGGTCTTTCGGTGGATGCGCTGGACGGTGCACCCGGCGTCTATTCCGCCCGATATGCCGGCGAACACGGCAATGATGACAAAAACATCGACAAGCTTCTGCACGCCTTGCGGGATGTGCCGCAGGAAAAGCGTACCGCACGTTTCGTCTGTACAGCCTGCTGTATCTTCCCGGACGGCACAAGGATCCTGACAAGCGGCGAATGCCCCGGCACCATCGCCTTCGCCAAAAGCGGCAGCGGCGGATTCGGCTACGATCCCGTTTTTGTGCCCACCGAAGCAGATGGACGCAGCATGGCAGAGCTGTCGGATATGGAAAAAGATGCCATCAGCCACCGCAGGCGGGCGCTGGAAAAGCTGGCCGCCGTACTTTCGGAAAGGAAAATGTGAACTATGACAGGAAAAGAGCGGGCAAAGTTCCGTGCCGCCGCCAACGGTTTGGAGCCGGTGTTTCAGATCGGCAAGGGCGGCATCTCCGATGGGCTGATCGCTCAGGTGGAGGATGCGCTCAATGCCCGGGAACTGATTAAGATCAAGGCATTGCTGGAGTCCATTCCCCAGCCGCCCAAGGCGTTGGCGCAGTCCATCGCCGCGGCAACCAAGGCCGAGGTGATTCAGGTCATCGGCGGCTGCATCATTCTCTATCGGGAAAATCCCGAGCTGCGGGCAAAGGAAAAAGAAAAGGAAAAGCGAAAGAAAGAGGCTGCAAAAAAATTAAGAATGCAGCAAAAAGCCGAAAAATACGCGCAAAACAAAGGAAAAGCACGGTACAATGCCCCAAAAAGAAATATTTCCCGGGGTTGACAAAGTTACAATTTGTAGCTATAATAGCAACGAGTATAGGGGGAAAGTGCGCAGATGCAAAAAATGTCCGAGCAGGCGGTTGCCACAAACCGCAAAGCATACCACGAATACTTCATACTCGAGGAATTTGAAGCCGGCATCGTCCTTTGCGGTACGGAGGTCAAGTCTGTCCGCCAAGGAAAGGTGAACCTGAAGGATGCCTGGTGCAGTATCAAAGACGGGGAAATATTCGTCAACGGTATGCACATCAGTCCCTACGAGCAGGGCAACATCTTCAACCGCGACCCCTTGCGTGTGCGCAAGCTTTTGATGCACCGCCGGGAGATCATGCGTTTGTTCGGTGTGACCCGCCAGCAGGGATTGACGCTGATTCCGTTGTCGGTTTATTTCAATAAAGGCAAAGCCAAGGTCAAGGTCGGACTGTGTAAAGGTAAAAAACTTTACGACAAGCGGGATGCCCAGGCCGACAGGGACGCGAAGCGTAATGTGGAAAGAGCGATGAAGGAGCGGTTTTGACCGCTTTTGGGACGCATGGCTCTTTTCCAAAAAACTTGTGCCGATATTCTTCATGGGGATGAAAGGATTTCGACGGGGGTTTTGAGACGCGATAAGCGAGCAGCGGTGCGGAACCGCTTTAAAAGCCGCAGTTTATTTCAAAATAAACGACAACAACGTAACTCTTAAAGCTGCTTAAGTTTTAAGCGGCCGTCTTTACCGGGAGTACCGCGGCTCGGATAAAGGCGTCATTGAGCGGTGAACGTGCACGAAGGATCGCTCCGTACTTCGTCATGCACAACGGAGCTACCGACCGCAGGAGTCTGTTCATGGACGCCTGCGCGGGGGAATCCCAAACCATGAAATACGCTCGTAGAAAGTCACGGGGATGAGCTTTCGGACGCGGTTTCGATTACCGCCATCTCCACCATGCAACAATCAGGCATTTGCCATTCTATTCTTTATAACAGAAAGGATCGTGAAACACATGAGCAAGTCAGCCCGAAACACACTGATCGCAGTGGCTGTGGTCGTCGTTGTCGCTGTTGCGGCGCTGCCTTTCGTGATCAAGGGTCTTAAAAAAGAACCTGTTGCGGCGCCTGTGGACGGCAGTGTGACGGAATCCATGCAGATTCCCGAATACACCTTCCCCGACGAGACGGACACCACGGACATCGTGGACGAGATCTTGGCGACGATGGATCAGCAGACCCTTGCCACTGCACAGCAGAATCCGCAGACGTCTGCCAACAGCGGTGCGTCACAGCAGAATTCCGCAGTGACCACAACGAAAAATTATACAAATGGTACCACATCCGGCGGCACCGTTAAGCCCACTACGCCCACAACCACCAAAAAGACCACGACATCCACTACAAAGCCCTCCGACAGCAGCTCGTCCGGTGACTCGAATGGTCCCATTACCACGGTTTCCGGTATGGATGCACTGGCGCAGAGCAGTGTGGTCTCCTACTTGTGGAATCCGGAGGGGAACTTCTACTACGTGGAAGATAACCCGTGGCAGAGAAACTTCGGCTTCAACGTCATTTACGACTGGGCAGCGGCTATGGTCGTTATGTACTACGACACTTGGCGTGCCTGCTTCGACTATGACGACACCGAATGGATGATTCAGGCGTGGAAGGGTCAGTACGGCTTCCTGTTCATCGGCGGCGAGATCGGCGTCTACACCAGAGAGCCCGGCTCCGTGCAGGTTACCGCCACGCACTACAACTGCGCCGACGACAACCACCTGATCAATATGGAGATGTCCATCTACTACGATGCCCACGACGGAAACGGCTACAAAAAGATGTTCACCCGTTCCTACTATCCGCATTGGTGGGTCACCGGCTTCGTGGACGGTCACCTTGCCGATTATAAATTCAACGACCGCTCCTGCCTGATCATGATCGCCCGCATGACCATGTACGATCAGGAAATGTGCGATGCCTTCACCACGGCGCTGGCAGGCTGCGGCTTTAAGCGTGTGGATTCCAGAGACCAGATCTCCACCGCAAGCTCTGATACGTTTACAGTTGTCGGCAACGACGTGTATTTCTCCTGGAAGAATATCGACCAGGGCTATACCACTCGCTAAGTACGATGGAAACAGGTTCGGCGGATTGCACAATTTTGACAGTTCTCACCGTCTGAAATATGTATGAAACCGAATTTGTGACCAAAGTCCCGGCAATTATAAAAAAAGCGCAAAAAACCATTGACAAAGACCACCCGTTTATGGTATTATTCTCACATAGCAAAGGCGGTACTTATGTACTCCAAATTCAAGAATGGAAAGGAATGTTCTAAAATGAAAAAGTTTTTAGCACTTCTCCTTGCGGCAGTTATGGTTTGCTCCATGGGCATCTTCGCTTTTGCAGCTGAAGAAGAAGCCGTTGAAGTGACCGAGGCAGCTTCTGTTGCTGCTGCTGATGAGGAGACCACTGCTGCAGAAGTCGCTGCAGCCGGCGATCTGACTTCTCTTGAGAAGAAGATTGCAGACAAGGGTCTCGATACCACTGACATGGTTTCCCTTCTTTCTTCCGCTATTTCTTCTATCGGTAAGAACCTGAAGGAAATCTCCGTCGATGATATCCTTTCCCTCCCCGCCAACATCATGGATGATGTTGTCACCTACATCTTTGCTGGTCTGAAGGCTCTCGGCGTTGACGTTGACGCTCTGTATGAGAAGCTTTCCTCCAACAAGATCATCAACTGGTTCGTTAACACCTTCTACAAGGGCACCGCTCTTACCACCAAGCCCGCCGCAGAGCCCAGTGATATTCCTCAGACCGGTTCTGCAGCTTCCGTCGCTGTTTTCGCTACGCTTTCTCTTGCCGCAGCTGCAGCTTTCGTGAGCTTTAAGAAGAAGGAAGCATAAGTAACTTTTAGAACTTTGCTATAACGGGAAGACCGTCCGTTCGCGGGCGGTCTTTGTCATTATCCGGACAGCGCACACACAGCGAAAATGGGAGGCGCCATGAAGAAAAACGAGATCTACACTCTGACCGTGACCGACTGTACCCTGCAGGGGAGCGGTGTCGGTCATATTGACGGTATGGCGGTGTTTGTACCGGCTTCTGCCGTGGGCGATGTGCTCACTGTGCAGATTCTCAAGGTGCAAAAAAACTGTGCCTATGCAAAGATTCGGGAGATCTTAACCCCTTCCACGGATCGTATTGCATCGGATTGTGCCGTGTTTCCCCGGTGCGGCGGATGCCTGTTTCGGCATATGCGCTATGAAGCAGAGCTGTCCCTGAAAGCCCATCAGGTGCAGGAGAACCTGCGCAGGATCGGACACTATGACGGACAGACGGAACCCATCGTCGGCTCACCGCAGATAGACGGCTACCGCAACAAGGCGCAGTACCCCTTGGCGATGCAGGACGGAAAGCTGTCTGTCGGCTTTTATGCCCCGCGCAGTCATCGGGTGATGGATTGCCGAAACTGCCAATTACAACCGTCTGTTTTTTCAGACATTCTTTCTGTGTTTGATGCGTGGATTGCGGCATATTCCATCCCTGTCTATGACGAGCAGACCCGAAAAGGGATGCTGCGCCACATCTATATCCGCCGTGGGGAACAGAGCGGACAGATTCTTGTGTGCGCCGTTTCCACAACGGCTAAATTGCCGCATACCGATGCGCTTTGCCAAATGCTGCTGGAACAGGTGGACGGCATACGAACCATCGTGCTGAACGTCAATCCTGACGACACCAATGTGATTCTCGGGTCAAAGTGTATTCCGCTGTACGGGGACGGCTATATGGAGGACACACTTTGCGGTCTTCGTTTCCGCCTTTCCGCATTGTCGTTTTATCAGGTCAATGCAAGACAAGCGGAGAACCTCTACAGAAAAGCCGCCGATCTCGCACAGCCGGAGGGCAAAACCGTCCTCGATTTGTATTGCGGTGCGGGCACCATCGGTCTGACGATGGCGAACCGGGCGAAGCAGATCATCGGGGTGGAGATCGTCCCCGAAGCCATCGAGGACGCGAAGTACAATGCCGAAAAAAACGGCATTACCAATGCACGGTTTCTCTGTGCGGATGCCGCAGAAGCCGCAAAACAGCTGCGGGAGGAGGGTATACACCCGGATGTGATCCTCGTAGACCCACCCCGCAAGGGCTGTTCCCGGGCACTGATTGAAACTATCTTCGACTTTTCCCCCGAGCGGCTGGTATATGTCTCCTGTGACAGCGCCACCCTTGCCAGAGATTGCGCCCTGCTGCAAAAGGGCGGCTACCAAATCGAAACAGCCACCCCCTTCGATATGTTCCCCCGCACCGGTCATGTGGAGACGGTGGCCTTGCTGACACGAAAGAATCGACCGACAGACTGAAAAACGTTTTTGGAGGTTTAAAATTATGATGACCAAGCACGTTGTGGTTCTGCCCTACGATGCGGCATGGGAACAAAACTTCACAGCGATAAAAGATGAAATTCAGCAAGCCCTCGGAGAAATGGCTTTACGGATCGAACACGTGGGGAGCACATCCGTGAAAGGGCTTTCGGCGAAACCGATTATAGACATGAACGTGGTTATCCGCGACAATTCCGTGCTGGATGCTGTGATCGCTGCGCTGCAAGAAATCGGGTATCAGCATGAAGGCGATCTCGGCATTCGGGGACGGGAAGCGTTCCGATATGACGGCAAAAGTCATTTGCAGGCACATCATCTTTATGTGTGCCCGCAGGATTCCGAGGAACTGAAACGGCATATCGCCTTCAGAGATTATTTGCGCTCGCATCCCAAAGCCGTGCGTGAATACAGCAGAATTAAAGAAGAAGGCGCTTCACTGTACCCGCAGGATATAGACAGGTACATCGAACATAAATCCAGCTTTATCGAGAAAATTTATGCGCAAATCGGATTGTAAAACGGTTTACAAAAACGAAAAAAATTATCATTACCAAACAGAACAGGGTGAGATACATGAGCGAGGACTATCCGATTCTTCTTGAAAAATATAATCTTTTGCGTGACGAAAACGAAAAGCTAAAAGAAGACATCAAGCATCTTCACAGTCTCCTTATGCCTTTCGCCGGACAGACACACAAAATATCGGAACCCGAACAAGACGGCAGCTTCAATAAATATAGCTCGCCTGAGGATAAAATTGCCCTTTTTCGTTCTCTGTTCAAAGGTCGGGAGGATGTTTTTGCCCGACGTTGGTACAGCAAAACGA
>JBJEQK010000077.1:0-2941 GCA_051881715.1 Acutalibacteraceae bacterium | reverse complement strand
CTCTTAAAAACTTGATATCAATCATAATAGCAACTCCTCTTTGCCCTTTTTACTTTTTCTTTGTATGCTTCACGATCCACGTCGCCGCAGCACCGATGCCGGTCGCAACTGCCGCCGTGCCGAGAACGCCCAATGTGATCTTGAAATTGGTGTGCCAGCGGTCGGTCAGCAGATTGTAGCCGTGGATAGAATTGCACTTCGTGCCGAAGAAATCCCGGTAATAGACCATGTAGGTCGTCAGGTCACAGGGGCGGGTTTCGTCGAGATCGATCACACGCACACCCTGATGCAGACCGTCCCCGTAAATATGGAAACCACTGCACTTGGTCTGCCCGAGCAAGATGCCGTCCACTTCGCCGACAAAGTCGTTCATGTGGTCATGACCAAAGAACGCCGCAAAAACATCGCCTTTCTTTTTCCACGAAGCAAACTGACCGTTGTTTTTGGCGGGACAAGCAGGCCCCTCGCCCAAATAGCCGTAGCAGTTCGGTCCTTTGGTATAGTAGTCGCCGGCGAACATACCCAATCCCTTTACACGGAACGGATTGAGGATGCTGGTTTTGCGCAGCAGTTCATATTCCTCGCAGACAGGAATGTGCTGGAACAAAATGGCAGGAACCACTTTGCCGTCGTTGGCCGCCGTGATTTCATCGCAGGTGCGCTCGTACCAGTCGATCTGCGCATCATCGACCCATGCATAACCTTCCCCGCCGTCCTGCGCATTGGAGCCGGAATCCATCAGCCACAGGTTAAACAGCATTTTCTTGCCCCGGTGGTCGAAGATCGGCACAAAACAGTTGCCGATTCCCGTCACGCCGGACTCGTCCGTATTGACAAAATTTTCAATGCGCTGAAACTGTCTGTACAGCACCTGCTTGTGCTCGGGGTAGTCTCCGTCATGGTTGCCGAACACAAGCCCCACAGGGATATTGCGGGACGTAAAGGGTTTTGTCAGGCGAACGGCCTGCTGAAAGACCTCCTCCTCGGTGGCAAGGCGACCCTCTACATCATTCATGCGGGAAAAAAGGTCGCCCATAAAAATGGCAAGATCCGGCTTCAGATCCTCTGCAGAGCGGTTCAGAAGCGCCATCATATCCTCTGTTTTTTCGTCAAAGGCATATTTACCATGACTGTCACCGATGGCTAAAATACGAAACTTTCCTTCGGAAGAAAAACGGAGCGGAACGGGAGACTGACTGCGCATAGAATCACAATCCTTTCATGAAGTGTATTTCTCTATCATAGGTATATACTGTCTGTATTTTGCATACAGCAGAAAGTAAATTCAATCAAACGGGGGCACTATGGACAACGCACAAAAGATTTTGAAAAACACGCTGCTTCTCACAGCGGCTTCCTTTCTGATGCAGACCGTCGGCGTATCCTTCAACGTGTGGCTGAGCGCACGCTTGGGCGAAAGCGGCATCGGTCTGTTTCAGCTCATCATGACTGTTTATAATCTGGCGGTCACGCTTGGGGGCGGCGGGGTGCGCCTTGCCAGTACACGGCTCGCCGTTGAGGGAGAAGCAAAGCAAGAAAACACACGGCGCACGGTACGTCGCTGCATTCGGTACGCACTGCTGACGGGAACGGTAGCTGCCGCACTGCTGTTTGCCGCTGCACCCATCGCCGCACAATACTGGCTGGCAGATGAACGGGCAACCCTGCCGTTAAAGATCTTGGCATTGTCCCTGCCGTTCGTCGCCATGTCCTCTGCAATGAACGGATATTTCACCGCCGTCAAAAAGGTCGGACGCTACTCCGCAGTCCGCATTGCGGAACAGGCAGTGAAGATCGCCATCGTGATGCTGCTGATGGGGAAACTTCTGCCGAGGGGCGAATCCTACGGATGCATTGCCATTGTGTTGGGCATCCTGTTTTCCGAGTGCTTTTCCTTTTTATTACTCTATGTATTATACAACATCGAAAAGCAAAAGTACAGTACAAATATACAAAAATTTACACTGCGTAAGCTTTTGCACGTCGCTGTTCCCGATGTAACAGGCGCCGGAGCACGCTCCATCCTGCTGACGATTGAGCATCTGCTGATCCCACGGGGGTTTCGGCGCTCGGGTGTATCGGCGGAGTTCGCCCTCGCCGTGTACGGCAACATACATGGCATGGTCTTTCCCCTGCTGCTGTACCCCTCAGCCATCCTAACATCCCTGTCCGGGCTGCTCATCCCGGAAATCGCCGGTCGTCATGCGCTGGGACTGGATAAACAAATCGCCTATATGCAGCGGCGTGTGCTGCGGATGACCCTGTTTTTTGCCTTTGGCACGGCAGGGATCGTTTACACCTTTGCCGAATCCCTGTCCATGGCGGTTTATCAGACGGACAAATGCACGTTTTATTTGCAAATTCTTGCGCCGCTGATCCCGGTGATGTACTGCGACATGACGGTTGACGGTCTTTTAAAGGGACTGGACGAACAGCGCGCGTCCATGCGGTACAATATTTTGGACTCCGGGTTGTGCGTGGTTCTGGTCTACATTCTCCTGCCGCGTTTTGCTGTTAAGGGGTATATCTTTATTCTGTTTCTGAGTGAAATCATCAACTTTTTCCTCAGCATACGCAGACTTTGCAAAGTCAGCACCGTGGAGTTGAAGCTGTCCGAAGATGTTTTTCTGCCCCTGTGCTGTTGTGTCTGCGCCCCTGTATTTGTTCGTTTTTTTACTGTTCAGATTGGAACTGTGTACTTTGCAGGCGCATGGGGACTCGCTGTAAAAATCATCTCCTCTGTGTGCCTTTACCTTTTATTTTTGTACGGGTTCGGCGGTCTACGCATGGAGGATATCCACTGGTTCACAAAGACCTGCGGTCTTACGCATATAATCCAGCATAAACCTGCGAACAAAATTTTTGGGCATTAAGGCGACACAGCACAAATTGTGGGATTTGTGCTTCGCACCGGGGAACCCCCGGCGAGGGTTCCCCACGC
>JBJEQK010000076.1:0-13256 GCA_051881715.1 Acutalibacteraceae bacterium | reverse complement strand
CAGGGGATCCTCCGCAGAGGGAGACTTGCCCGTATAGACACTGATCTCCACGGTTGTGGGCACATCGTTGGGGTTGTAGAGGGCAACGTGGGTCAGGCACTCCTCCCCCGCACAAGTGAACGTGTTGGCACAAACGCCCGAGCCGCCGGAAGATTCAAAGTAGGCGGAAGTGTTGGAGCCGTCGTAGGCATAAACATTGTCGTACAGCTCCTTTTGCGCCGTCTCGACAAAGATGATCTCCGAAAGAGACGGCTCCTCGTAGGAGATCCAGCAGTAGCCGTCGTGGTGGAAATCCGTGCCCCAGCTGTTCTTGCACAGCCATGCGCCCGGTCTCGACGGACGGCAGGCAGAGCGGAAGTTGGACACGGCAAAGTTATCGTCCCAGCCGACGATCGTCACCACGTGGTTGACGGCTGTCAGCTCGTTTGTTTGGTAATAGGCGTCCGTGGTCGAGTCATAGCTGCCCTGACCGGGACGACCTCGGGAATCGTCATAGTAGGACGCGGACAGACCGCCGCAGTCCATCAATTTCTGCTTGATGGACGGGATCGCCGCCCGCATGGCGGACTGATAGGTTTTGTCGCTCTCGTAGGTCTCGCCGCTCTTGGGAAGCGGCTTTTTGTAAATGACCTGTGCGTCCAAAAGGCGCATATCCGCATCGAACCGCTCACTCTCCGTGCAGTACATCTGCTCGAGGGCATCGGTGTCGAAGGTCAGCACCCACGGATTTTTGGACTCCTCGCGCAGACCCACGCCGTTGAGGATCGTGTTCGCCACGTTGCGCCAGCTTCCGCCGTTTTCAAAGGGGCGCTCGTAATAGACGCCGTCCTTGTAAAAGGGACTGCTTCGGTCTGTGATCCTTTGGCGCAGGGAAAAATAGATCAAATGCGCCTCGGAAAAGTCGGTCGTGCTCTGCTGTCCGAAGCCGTGCAAGACGTAGTTGGACTCACACGCGGCAATCATACTGAACGCCCAACAGCTGGCCGCACTGCCCTGATCCCGGACGGGTGTGACCGCATTCTGCCTGCGCAGGTCGAAGGACGCGGGCAAATTGTCCGCCGCCGCGTCCACCATGGCGGCAGACGTTTCCGCCACAGGTTCCCCGTCGCTGTCCGTGTAGTACGCCGGCAGCCATGCACCGTCTGAAAGCATTTGCTCCTGCTGTAAAACGAACGCCTCGGGAGCGCCGCTTCGCAGGGCAAATGCCGCAAAGGGGCAGCAGGTCAATAGCATAAAAAGGCAGAGCACTGCCGCGCGGATTCGTTTCTTTCCCATTACCTGTCTCCCCTTTCTGTTTGTGAAAAAAGTTTGTGTGCTGCCGTGCTACTGCAAAACGACGCCGTAGCCGCCGACAACATAGCGCTTGAGCAGAATTGCATCCAGCAGAGAAACACTGCTGTCCCCGTTGACATCGGCATTCTCTTCCCACACCGTCACACCGTAGCCCCCCGCAAGGAACCGCTCCAGCACGGCCGCATCCAAAAGAGTTACGTTGCCGTCCCCGTTGACATCCCCCGGCGTGCGCTGTACCGTCACCTCCAGCGTACAGGTAAGTCCCCTGTAGGTGATTGTGATCGTCGCTGTGCCCACCGTGTCCAGCAGGGCGGCATCTGTGCTGTAGCCGTCGGTAACGGTGGTCTGCACACCCTGTTCATCGGTGTACAAAAGGGAAAGTCCGGCAAGGTCGGGAGTCTCGCCCAGTGTATATGTTGTCTTGTCCGGCATCTGCCCGATCTCCAGCGTCGGCTGCACCGTCCGATCCTTTGTCATGGCCTTGACGGGAACATTGTTGAGATCCTGCGCATTTGCACCGTATTGATTGGTGTCGTTCCAAACGCCTGCGATGCAGACAAAGCTTTCGCCCACATTGCCGCCGTAGGTCATCTGACCGTTGGAAGGCTCCTCCACGGTGGTGCCCTCCACGGGGATGTTGACCGTGCCCGTCTCGGTTTGCAGGGTGACCTTGACGGTGAAATGCTGTCCGGCAGTCAGCGAAACCGGCGATGCCAGCTCCACGGTGGAGTAGCCGTAGAGAACGCCGTCCCGTTTCGTTGTGGCTTCGGAAACAAGGGTCATCCCCGCCGTGGGATCCTTGCCCGTCACAGCCGATGTATCGCCTGCATAAACTTCCACCGTCGCATCCGCCAGCACGTTCGGGCTGTAAAAGACGACGTGCGTCAGATCCTCGTTCCGCTGTGCCGTGAAGGTGTTTGCCATGCTTGCACTCTTTCCCGAACAGGGGAAGACCTTGGACGGATAGGCGCCGTCATACTGATAGATATGGTCATAGATGTCCGCCGGCGCCGCACGGAAAGAAGCAAAGGAAATGATGCTGGGATCCTCGTAGGAGAGCCAGTAATAGCCCTCTCGTCCGTACCACGTGCCCCAGCTGCCCTTGACGATCCATGCGCCGTCATTCTCCGGTCGGTTGCCCTCGTTGAAGTACTCCTTCGGGTAGCTGTCGTTCCAGCCGACGATGGTCACGGCGTGGTTACTTATGCCGGTGACGGCGCTCTGGTAGTAGCATTTGTTGGCAGAATTGTAGCCGGTGTCCGTGATGCCCGTATCGTCATAATACGCCGTCATCGCCGCACCGTTCTCCATGATCAGCCGTTTCATGGTGTCCCGGTCGTTCATGTCCCGCACGGAATGCGCATCCCAAAGCCGGGCGTAGCTCACATACCGCTCGCTCTCCGGCTGCGCCATGGTCATGAGAATATCGTCGTCATAGGTCTCGACCCACGGTGCATTGCTCTCCAGCTGCAGACCGCTGCCGCGCAGGATCGTGGGCGCAGAAATGTTCCAGTTGCCGCCGTAGCGAAACGGCTTGTCGTACACGCGGCCGTCTCCCCATGTCGGGTCTGCCGTATCGGAAACACGCTGGTTCTGTCCGAACCACACCAGATGCGCCTCCGAAAAGTCCAGCGTCTGCGCCGTACCGAAGCCCTGTTTGGTCAGGCTCGTCTCCATGCAGGCGATGGTGGAAAACGCCCAGCAGCTGCCGGAGCCTGCCTGATTTTTGATGGGCGTCAGGTCAAAGAGCAGACGTGTGTCGTAGGATACGGGAATATCGTCCGCCGCAGCACGGACGGGGCTGTCCTGCACCACCGTCTTTCCGTTTTCGTCCACGATGCGCTCCGGGAGCAGATTACCGTCCGCATCCGTTTCTCCGGCAAGGATGGTATATACGGGAACCTCCTGTTCCCGTGCATGGGCGCACAGTGCCGCGCTTCCTTGCAGCATGAGCACCGCCAACAGCAGTGCGAAAAATTGTTTGCCGTTATGTTTGTTCATCGCTTACGCCTCCCGATTTCATCGCAGTTCCACACCGTAGCCGCCGGCAAGATACCGCTTGAGCAGTGCCACATCCAAAAGATCCACCCTGCCGTCCTTGTTGACGTCCGCCGTCTGCGCCGCTTCCTCGCCGAGGGTCACATCATAGCCGCCCGCAATACTGCGCAAGATCAGCGTCACGTCCAAAAGATCCAGCGAGCCGCTGTCGTCCACATCGCCGGGAATGGCTGTCACAAGCACCGTGAACGTACAGGTAAGGGATTCGTATGTGACCGTGACCGTGCAGGAACCCTTGGTTTGCAGTGCAGTGACATCCGTTTCAAAGCCGTCACTGACCATGGACGCATTGCCCAAACGGTCGGTGTATTGCAGTGTTAGCCCCGCCGTGTCCAGCGTATCGCCCACCCAATACACCTGCTTTGTCGGCATGGAAAGGATTTCCAGCGTCGGCTCGGTCTCCACCGTGACGGTGAAGGTACAGCACAGTCCCGCATAGGTCACCGTGACCGTGCGGATGCCCGCTTCGTTCAGCACCGTCGTGTCCGCCGTGCAGTCGCTCGTTACATCCGAGGTTTTTCCTTTACTGTCCGTATATTCCAGACAAAGTCCCGCAAGATCAAGGCTCTCGCCCAAGGTGTATGTTGTCTTGGTCGGCAGGGACTTCAGCGTCAGTGTGGGTACCTGCGGGACGGTGACCGTCATCGCCTTGACCGGCACGTTGTTCAGGTCGTTGCCGGCGTAGTCGTTGCTGTCGTACCAGTTGCCGCGCATATACAGAAAGCTCTCGCCCACATTGCCGCCGTGGGTGATCTGTCCGTCCGCAGGCTCGCTGACCGTAGCACCCTCCACAGGAATATACACCGTGCCCGTCTGCGTTTGGTAGGTGATCTTCACCGTGAAATACTGTCCCGCCGTCAGACGGACAGGCGTTTGCAGCGCCACGGTGGAGTAGCCAAAAAATGCGTTGGTCACCGTTGTGGTCGCCGCCGTCACCTGCGTCATCCCTGCCGTGGGGTCATTTTTTTCCAGCGTCGGCTTTGTGTCGCTGACATATACCTCCGCCGTGACCGTTGCACCCACATTTTCGTTGAAGAACGCCACATATGTCAGATCCTCATCCCTTTGCGAGGTAAAGGTGTTGGCGATACACGCCATCGTGATCCCCGAGGGCGCAAAGTGGTTGGACGGATAGGTGCCGTCGTACTGGTAGATGTTGTCGTAAATATCCGCCGGCGCAGCCTGAAACGCCACGAAACTGGACAGGCTCGGCTCCTCGTAGGAGATCCAGTAGTACCCGCCGTCCCCGTAGGACTTGCCCCAGCTGCCCTTGATCAGCCATGCGCCGTCGGCATCCGGGAGGTTGTAGTCGTTGAAGCTCGTCCGCGGAAAATTGTCGTCCCAGCCCACAACGGTGACCGCATGGTTGGTGACGCTCGTCTTGGCGGTCTGGTAGTAGCTGTTGTAGGTGCTGTTGAACCCGGGCTGCTCTGCACCGTAGTCGTCGTAGTAGGAGGTCATCAGGGAGCCGTATTCCATCAGCAGCTGTTTGGCGGCGTCCCGATTGCCGTCATTGTCGATTTTGTGGGCGTTCAGCATCCGGGCATAGCTGGTATATCTCTCGCTCTCCGGCTGGGTCATGGCGCTGAGCAGATTGCTCTCGTCCCACGACAGTGTCCACGGCGCATTGCACTCGAGCTGCGCACCGCTGCCGCGCAGAAGCGTTGCGGAAGAGACGTACCAGCTGCCGCCCTTCATAAAGGGATTGGCGCTGTTGCGTCCGTCGCCGAAAAGCGGGTCGGATGAATCCTCGGGCAGTTTTTGCGAAAACCAAACCAAATGTGCCGGCGAAAACGCCGTATCCTCCGCCGTACCATAGCCCTGCAGGATGTAGCTCGTCTCCATGCAGGAGAGTGTCGAAAACGCCCAGCAGCTGCCGGAACCGCCCTGATTTGTGACGGCTGTGACTGCGCCGAGCTGTCGGGAATCGTAGGATTCAGGAATATTTGCCTGCGCAGCCGCCGACACCATGCCAAACTCCGGCTGTACGACCTGCCCGTTTTCATCGACATAGTAGTCCGCACGCACATTGCCGTCGGCGTCGGTCTCGCCCGTCACCAGCGTGTACAGCGCTTCGCCGCCCTGTACTGCCCGCGCGGCAAGCGGCCACGGGCTTGGCAGTACGAAAAGCAGTGTGAGCACAAAAGCAAAGAGAGATCTGCAAAAATCTTTTTTCATGCCGGTTTCTCCTTTGTTATTGTATATAGATACACGCGTGTACGCGCGTGCGGATATATACTGATCCTTTTACAGTATACCATATCCGGCGTCCGCGTGCAATTCCCGACCGCTTTTTCGGCGTAGAAAAAGGTGCGCCGATTTTGTATAAATATTACAAAAAAGCTATTGCATATGCCGTCGGTTTCTGCTATGATTGTAGTAAAATGAGTAAAAGGAGCGTGCATTTTAGATGCGACTTCCCTATAAACTGACGGCACAGCCGACCCGTTTCTGCAAGCAGTTTGCCACGGACAGCCCCGATGTGCCGAAAGCGCTGTTCAGCGTTGTCAACGAGGCGCCGGATCTTGCCGGCTTTCCCCTGCCCCTGCCCTCCCGCAAAAAGGACTACACCTGTTTTGTGCGCGACGGCGGCGTGACATGGTACGGCGCCAAAACCGGTCTGACCCGCTACGAACCCGACGCCGCACGGGAGGATCTGGTGATCCAGTTTTTTGCCGCAGAGCGTGACTTGCAGGACAACTGCGTCCTCGGGCTTTTGCTTGCGGACGGCGTCCTTTGGGTGCGCACCGAGACCGGCGTCACCAGCATTGAGATCCGTCTCGTCACCCCCGAGGAAAAGGCAAAGCTTCTTTTGGAAGAATCGAGAAATGTGGTGGATCGCAGGGGTATGTACAGCCAGAAAAGACTGGCGATCCCCCGTGATCTGTCCAGCAAAGTGCCCTACGGCCACTCCGACAATGACGGCGGCTTCACCGCAGGATTCAGCGTGGCGGAGATGTTCCACTACGCCGTCTGCAAGCGTGAAAAAGGTCCCGATCATCCCGACACCATCGCCGCAAGAGAGGCGGCGGTGCGTGCGTGCGAAGCGTGCCTTCTGCTCATGCACATCCACGGCCGCGGCGACGGTTTCATCGCCAGAAGCTATATGTGTCCCGACGAGCCCGTTCCCGAGGACGGCGTCTATTTCCGCCTGCACGGCGACAAGGCGACCTGTCTCGACACCCCTGCCACCCGCAAGGTCGGTTCCTTCCTGTCCATGTACGGCGTGGACGCCGACCGCTCCGACCCCGCCAACATCAGCGAATCCAGCTGGGCGAACATGGAGATCGACGCCTCTCACCCTGTCCCCGAACGCCTTGCCAAGCTGTACACCGACCTCGGCTACTCCCGTGACGGCATTTTCTACAAGGCGGACACCAGCTCCGATGAAGTGACGCTGCACTTTATGCAGATGACCATCGCCCACGACATTATCGGCGAGGACGACCCGGAGCTGGACGAGCTGATCAAGATGTCCGCACGGGGACTGATGGCGCACATCATCGACCACAACTACGAGTTCTGCGACTGCACGGGCGAGCCCACCACTTGGGCAAAATGGAGCGAACGCTATTTCTCCACCGGCATCGGCTACATTGACGCGTGTCTCAACTCGGCGGAAGTGCTGGCATATCACAAGATGACCATGCACATCACCGGCGAGGAGGGTCGCTGGAAGGAGAGCTACGACCGGCTGATCGCACGCGGCTACGCCGATCTGCCGCAAAAGCACTTCGACCGTCTGACCCAGTCCACCATGGCAGACGGCATCCAACCCGTTGAGGACATCATGTTCGGCGACCATATGCTTGCCGTGGTTTCCCTGTGGATGCTCTGCACGCTGGAGACCGACCCCGTTCTGCTGGAAAAATACAGAAAGGGCTTCCGCTCTTGGCGTTCCTCTCTGGAGCGGGAATACGATCCCGGCTACGATCTGCCCTTTGCGCTGGCCTGCCCGGACGAGGAGATCGACATGGATCGTCTGGCACAGTGGCTGTACCGCATGAACGCCTCCCGCCTTGCCAGCGGCGTCTCCACCACCGAACGCCACGACACCGCCGTACATACCCTCATCGGCGGCAAAAAAGAGACCTCTTGGCTCATCCCCAACGACGAGCACTTTATTTCCAAGTATGACCGCAATCCCTTTGAATACAAAAACGAAGATTCCGGCGGCTGTACCCATGTGGAAAGCTGCTATCCCTACACCTTCGCCTACTGGATGGGCAGGTACTACGGATTCTTTGAAGAATAAGGAGAGACTGTTATTATGGAAAAGAAAATACACGTGATCGGCAACGCCCATCTTGACCCCATCTGGCTCTGGCGCTGGCAGGAGGGCTGCGGCGAAGTGCTGCAAACCTTCCGTGCCGCCATCGACCGTCTGAACGAAAACGAGGACTTTATCTTCACCTGCTCCTCCGCCTCCTACTACGACTGGGTGGAGCAGATCGACCCCGACCTGTTTGCCCAGATCAAAGCCATGATCGAAAAGGGACGCTGGGTGCCTGTCAACGGCTGGTGGGTACAGCCCGACTGCAATATGCCCTCGGGCGAAAGCTTTGCCCGTCAGGCCCTGTACAGCCAGCTTTACTACTACAAAAAATTCGGCCGCATCTGCAAGACCGGCTACAACGTGGACTCCTTCGGTCACTGTGCCAACCTGCCCCAGCTTCTTTCACTGGGCGGGATGCGCACCTATGTCATGATGCGTCCCGGCTTCCACGAAAACCCGGAGATCCCCAAGAAGCTTTTCTGGTGGGACGGTCCTGATGGCAGCCGTGTGCTGACCTACCACATCAGCGAATCCTACGGCTACTCCGGCACGGAAAACATCGACAAAGGCATCGAGCGAATGAACGGCATCATGGAGGAAGTCGGTCACGATACCATGCTCTTTGTGGGCGTGGGCAACCACGGCGGCGGTCCCACCGCAGGCGATCTTCTGCATCTGAAAAAACGCATGGAAGAAACCGGCGACAAGATTGTCTTTTCCTCCCCGGATCAGTACTTCCAGAGCGTCTGCGAGGATATGTCGCTGGATGTGCCCACATGGAACGAGGAATTGCAGCACCACGCCAGCGGCTGCTACAGTGCGACCTCTCTGGTCAAGCAGTACAACCGCAAGGCGGAAAACCGGCTGGCAAGCGCCGAGATCTGGGACACCGTCAGCAGTATGGTCTGCGGCAGTGAACCCTGCACGGAAAAGTTTGCTGACGCATGGAAGGACGTGTGCTTCAACCAGTTCCACGACATCCTTTGCGGCTGCTCCATTATGGAAGCGTATGAGGACGTCCGGGACAGCATCGGTCACGCCCTGACCATCGCCGACCGCGCAGAAAACAATGCGCAGCTGCGCCTTGCTACCCGCATTGACACATGGCTGGACGGCATCGGCGACCCTGTCACCCTTGTGCGTCACCACTGCCACAAGGAGAACTTCCCCCGTCCCGTGGTCGTTTTCAACCCCCATGCTTTCCCCGTGCGCACCACGGTACGCATCCATTATCCGTCCACTTGCGTCAAGGACAGCGACGGCAACGCCGTTCTTTTCCAAAACGTGCGTTCCTCCCGCTCCAACGATTCGCATCTGGACACTGTCTTCTTTGCCGATCTGCCCGCCATGGGCTATGCCCTGTACTGGCTGAACTGGCTGGAGGAGCGGGACATCACCCCCGACTGCTTCAAGGCTGTGGAAAAGGACTACGGCTCCGACATCAAGGCGGGCAACTGCTTTCTGGAAAACGCCTATATGCGTGTGGAGTTTGACCCGAAGAGCGGAACCATCCAAAAGCTCGTGCAAAAATCCGACGGCTACGACTTTGCCGCCGGCACCCGTCTGGCGATCCCGCTGGTCATGGATGACCACACCACCGACACATGGGCACACAATGTGTTCAAGTTCGAGACCGTCAAGGGCGAAATGCAGTGCGACAGCCTGAAGCTGGTGGAATACGGCGCCGCCCGTGCGGTGATCCGCGGCGAATACAGCTTCGGCGAGTCCCATCTGACCCAGGATTTCATCCTCGCTTCCGAGCAAAAGACCCTGCAGGTCAAGTGCAAGGCGATCTGGCAGGAGAAGTTCTCCATGCTCAAAGCGTCCTTCCCGCTGTGCGGCACGGACGGCATCAACACCTACGAGATCCCCGGCGCCTTCATCAAGCGTCCCACCGACGGCGACGAGGAGCCGGCGCAGAACTGGGCCGATCTGACGGTGACCGACAACGGCGGCAGCCGCCACGGTCTTGCGCTCATGACCGATTCCAAATACAGCTATTCCTGCCCCGGCAACGATCTGCGCGTCACGTTGCTGCGCAACGTGATCTTTGCCGACCACTATTCCTACCGTCCCGAGGCGGCATTCAACTTCACGGACGAGGGATTGCAGCGGTTTGAATACGGCATCACCGTACACAGCGGCGAAGCCGAGGACGCCGACCTCGCACGGGAGGCTGCCGTCTTTAACCGCCGCCCCAACGCCATTCCTGTTGGCTACCGCAAGGGCGACCTGCCGCAGAAGCAGAGCTTCCTGCACGTCACGAAGCCCAACATTTTGGTGACCGCCTTCAAAAAGTGTGAGGACGGCTCCGGCGACTACATCCTGCGTGCCTACGAGTGCGCCGGCAAGAACACCGGCCGTGTCGGCTTCGTTTGCGACCTGGCGGACTTCGGCTTCTGGGCGGATTTCCGCAAGTATGAGGTCAAGACGTTCCGCATCAACGCCGAGGGCTTTGCGTGCGAAACCGACTTTTTGGAAGGCATCGTGCAAAGCTGAGGGAGGTTCTTCTCTTGAAAAAGAAAATCATTGCCGCCGTCTGCATTATCCTGTGTCTCGGCACGGCGGCAGGCATCCTGATTTACCACTTTTCCGTTTCTCGCAAATCCGACATCCGTGAAACACCCCTGCCGGCGGTCATCGACACTGCCGAGGCTGCCGTTGCACCGAAAAACTATGCCGACGTGCAATTTCAAACCACCCTTGCCCGGGAGGGGGAAATGGATGAGGTGCCTCTCTTCGGCAAAAAGTATCACGCCATCGTCAATCAATCCAGCGAGACGTTCACGGATGAGGACGGCATGGTGTACGCCGAAGAAAAACTGATCGACTACTACAGTGCGGACGATCAGCTGCTGTACCGCTCGGTCATCCACCGTTTCCTGTCCAATGTATACAGCGCCGACGGTACCCTGCTGTACAGCTGCACCAACTACGCCCCCGACGTGGATTTCGATGCGGAGCCGGTTCGCTGGTTCTATAAGGACGGTGAACCCGCCGCAGCAGAGCTTTTCTTCACCGACGCGGACAGCGGCAACTTCGGCACAGCGTACTATGACGGGTCCGGGAATCTGGTTTGCCTGTACACCGAGATCTTCGGCACCAACGATCAGGGCGCACCCGACAATCAGCGCACCTACTACAACGCCGCCTACGAAACCATTGACGAGCCGGCGTTCTTGGCGCTGCTGCCGGATATGGATTCGCCGCAGTTTTTGTACATCAACTGGTCATAAAGGAGAAAGAAAATGGTTGAAACCCAATCCACCGGAAAGAAAACCCTTTGGCAGCTGATCAAATTTACCATCGTCAGCCTGCTGGCCTGCCTGGTACAGGTCACATCCCTTGCCATTCTCTACAACATCCCCGCCATCAAGGCGCTGAGTGTGCAGGAGTTTCACTGGTTTGTGTTCCACTACGATGTCATTGAGGGCGAGCAGTGCGGTCTTGCCCTGTTTATCGCATTCAACACGTCGAATATTTTGGCACAAATCGTTTCGTTCTTTGTCAACCGCAAGAAAACATTCAACGCAGACAACAACATTCCCATCACCCTGACCATCTACCTGATCTTCACCGTGGCGCTGATCTGCTTCTCCGCATGGCTGAACCCCGTTATCTTTGAGTTCGCCGTGTCCAAGGGCGTTTCCAGTGCCCTCGCCACCACCATTGCCACCGCCATTTGCAGCGCCTTCCAGTTCCTGATCTACTTCCCCTTTGACAAGCTGCTCATGCGGCAGAAAAAGAAGGACTGATCCATGTTTTCTCCCAACACACTGGACTTTTTGTCCGAGAACCGTTTTCAAAACAGCCGCGAATGGTACCGCGCGCACAAGGCAGAGTACAACGCCTTTGTCCACGCCCCTCTGGTCGAGATGGTCGAAGCCCTTGCGCCGACCCTCGAACAGATCGACAGCCGCATCATCACCGAGCCCAAAACCGACAAGACCATCTCCCGCATCTATCGGGATATGCGCCGTGCCCACGGGGATTTTTACCGGGATGAGATGTGGCTCTCTTTCAAGCGGGATAAGCATATGTTTCCCCACTATCCAGAATTTTTCTTCGTATTCTCTCCCCGCGGCTTCTTTTACGGCTGCGGGTACTACGCCACACCGTCGGACACCATGCAGTGTCTGCGGCAGATGGTGGTAGAGGATCACCCTGCCTATACGGCGGCACAAAAGGTTTTGGACACGCAAAAGCAGTTCTCCCTCTCAGGCGACATCTACAAGCGCACCAAGTTCCCTGACCAGAGTGCCGAAAAGCGCAACTGGCTCGACCGAAAGGACATCTGTTTCATGCGTGCGGGTGACGTGATCACTGACCTGTTTGCACCCGATTTGGCGGAAACGCTTGCCAACGCATTTTGGCAGATAAAGCCCGTCTACGACCTGTGCATCCAAGCGGAGCAGACCGCCAATGAGCTGCGCATAGACTGAAAATTCCCAAAGCGCACAAATCAAAAGGGGGATACAAATGCAGTTTTTTACCAAAATCAGAAAATCCCTGCAAGTATTTTTTCATTCATTCCTCAGTATGTGTGTGTCGCTGTTTTTCATGATCGGCGGATACGGACATATTGTTTTCCCGAACCGAAGCGCCGAACGCATAGACCTGACAAACCGTGAAGTGATTTGGGGCGATGAATTTGAGGGGGATGCTCTGGACACGTCCAAATGGACAGTTTTTGACACAAACGGACATACCACCTTTTTTACCCCCGATCAGGTAACGGTCAGTGACGGCTGTGCGCGTCTGCGGATCGAATACCACAAGGACGGCAAGTGGGGCGATGGCTTCTACGGCGGATGGCTGAGCACGGAAAACTCGTTCCAAGGCACATACGGATATTATGAGATCCGCTGCAAAATGCCCAAAGGAGAGGGGCTTCACGCCGCATTTTGGACATATAAGGATCAGCTTTCATACAACCAAACGGCTAAATCCGGCACGGAAATAGATATTTTTGAAAATGCATTCCGCCGTGTGAAGCAGAAAAACGAGGCGGTAAACAGCACCTATCAAATCACTTTGCACGCAGGGGACGGCAACGGGAAACACTTGTCGATCTCTTCGCCGAAAATTTCCACCCTGGAAAGAGACGGTACCGATATGTACAATTCCTTCCACACCTACGGTCTGGAGTGGACGGATAAGGAGTATATCTTCTACTACGACGGTATTGAGGTGGAGCGATTCGATTTTTCAGGCGGTCCGATAGACGGGTTTGACGGAACGTGCGAGGAGCCGATGTTCCTGTTCGTTTCCACCCACGTCGGCAGCAGGATTCTGGACGACGGCAGCATCGACCCGGAATGGAACGGCAATGCGTTTAACAATCCCTCCGGGACATTCCCGACGGATTTTGTGGTGGATTATGTTCGCGTTTATGCACCTGTAAAATAATTTCTTCATTGTTTAAAAAAGCCTGAAAAGAACGCATCTTTTCAGGCTTTTTGCTTGTGCTTTGCACCGGGGAACCCCCGGCGAGGGTTCCCCACGCCAAAACAGTCCACTGGACTGTTTTGGCTCCCCTCCTGCGCTTTTGGTGTTGTTAGAGCAGCACCGCATAAATTGGGGTGTGCGGATTGCGAAGTAAGATTTTTCGTCAGGTTACACAGAAAGA
>JBJEQK010000075.1:0-2973 GCA_051881715.1 Acutalibacteraceae bacterium | reverse complement strand
GGACTCTTTCTGGAAAACTTCATTTTTGCGCTTGACATTTAATAGTTAGTCTTTATGAATGTATTATAACACATATTTTGAAAAAAGTTTAGTATATTCCGAAAAAATTTTTAAATTATTTACTTTCTGCGCAAAGCGGTACAATCTATTGCTTTTTTGCATTTTTTGTGTTATTCTATGTATGGAATACGGATGGAGGTGAATGCTTATGAATTGGTCAATGACTGCAATTTGGACGATCGTGATGGTTCTGATGGCTTTGATCGAAGCGGCGACACCGCAGCTGGTTACCATATGGTTTGCCTTAGGTGCGCTGATTGCTTTGCTGGCAAGTGTTCTGCACGCACCGTTCTGGCTTCAGATGCTTCTGTTCGTGGCAGTTTCCGTGGCGGCGCTGGTTTGCACAAGACCGCTGGCCAAAAAATACCTAAAGCCTTTGAAAACACCGACTAACGCAGACCGTGTGCTCGGCAAAACCGGCGTGGTACAGGACGCCATCGACAACGCCAAGGCGGTTGGTACCGTGAAAGTGGACGGCGCTCTTTGGTCGGCACGCTCTGCAACGGATGAGCAGATCGCCGCAGGAACAAGCGTGACGGTTTTGCGCATCGAGGGCGTCAAACTGATTGTTCAAAAAATCAATTAAAAAATCAATCAAAATAAGGAGTATTTTTATGCTGTACTTTTTTATCGGACTTGTCCTGCTGATCGTGATCCTCATTGTTCTGAACATCAAGGTCGTGCCCCAGTCCCGTGCCTATGTCGTCGAGCGTTTGGGCACCTATAAAGAAACATGGCAGACGGGATTGCACGTCAAGATTCCTTTTTTGGAGCGGATCTCGAAAAATGTTTCTCTCAAAGAGCAGGTCGTGGATTTCCCGCCGCAGCCGGTTATCACCAAGGACAACGTGACCATGCAGATCGACACGGTCGTTTTCTTCCAGATCACCGATCCCAAGCTGTACACCTACGGCGTGGAGAATCCGATCTCTGCGATCGAAAACCTGACAGCGACGACCCTGCGTAACATCATCGGCGAGCTGGAGCTGGATCATACCCTGACTTCCCGCGATACCATCAATGCAAAAATTCGTGTCATTCTGGACGAAGCCACTGACCCCTGGGGTATCAAGGTCAACCGCGTGGAACTGAAAAACATCATCCCGCCCTCGGAGATTCAGGATGCCATGGAAAAGCAGATGAAGGCAGAGCGTCAGCGCCGTGAAGCCATTCTGCGCGCGGAGGGCGAAAAAGCCAGCAAGATCCTCGTTGCAGAGGGTCAGAAGGAAAGTCAGATCCTTGCCGCAGAAGGCGAAAAGCAGGCTGCGATCCTGCACGCAGAAGCGGTGAAGGAGGCGAAGATCCGCGAGGCAGAGGGTGAAGCGGAGGCTATCCGCCAGCTGCAAAAGGCGAATGCGGATGCCATCGCCATGATCAACGAGGCGGCACCCGGTGAAGGCTTCATTACGCTCAAGAGTTTGGAAGCCTTTGAAAAAGCGGCGGACGGACAGTCCACCAAGATCATCATTCCCAGCGAATTGCAGTCCGTTGCCGGTCTGGCAACAGGCATTTCCGAAGTACTCAAAAAGTGATTTAAACGGGGCGGACAGATGTCTGCCCTGTTTTTTGTGGACAATTCACAAAAAATGTATGCGTTCCTTGACGCATTCTCCCCTTGACCTTTTTCCAATTTTTCTATATAATTATTTTTACTGTTGTATACAGTGGAAAATTTTTTGAGGTTCTTTTTACATGAAAAACAAAACACTCCAATTCCGCAAGGACGGATCGTTTAAGATTCTTCAACTCACCGATATCCATGGCATCTACAGAAAAACTCCCGACACTACGAAACTGATCGAAGCAGTTTTGGATTTGGAAAAGCCGGATCTGGTGGTTTTTACCGGCGATCAGATCAAGGGCTACTGTCCCTCCTACCTGACAGGCGATAAAACAAAAAAAGTGGAACAGGCTATCGACAACTATATAGAGTCTGTCAATTCCCGTGGCATCCCCTTCATTGTGACATTCGGCAATCACGATCCGCAGGTCGGCATTTCCAACGCCGACCAGATGAAAATGTATCGTCAGTTTGATTGCTGTCTTCGCGCGGAAGATGGCTACGAGTACGACGCCGGCACCTATAGCATTCCCATTATGAGCCGTGACGGCAGTACACAGGCGTTCAACATCTATATGATTGACTCCGGCGGCAACGCCAAGGGCGGCGGCTATGACGCCGTACAGTCGGAAAAAGTTGCGTGGTACCGTTCCGTCCGCGACAAGCTGTATGAAAAATGGGGGCGCTATATCCCCGCCTTTGTTTTCCAGCATATTCCCGTACATGAGATCTACAATCTGTACGACAAGGTGGACAAAAACCACCCGGATGCCATTCGGGCTTTCCGCACCCACAAGGGAGAGTTTTACAAACTCAAGGATGAATTCACGAACGGCAACACCAAACTTCACGAGCCGTCCTCCATCCCCGACATCAACACAGGTGAGTTTGAAGCTGTGCGGGAAAAAGGCGATGTGATCGCCATGTTTTTCGGTCATGACCACATGAACAACTTTGTCGGCACATACGATGGCGTGGATCTGGGCTATAGTCCGTCCTGTGGCTTCAATGAATATGGCAATGGCGTGGAGCGCGGTATCCGTGTGTTTGAACTGCACGAGGACGACATCCGCCACTATGACACCCATGTCGTTACGTACCATCAGTTGTTCGGAGAAAAGGTGCTCAATCCCCTGCGCAAGGCATTCTATGACCATATCCCCACCTCGTTTGAGGCGGCAATCCCCTTGATTGTCAAAGGTGTTCTGGGGCTCGTAGCGCTTGTTGCGCTGATCGTGTTCCTGATTATCTATTTCTAAAAAGAAAGGATTTTAATGATGAGCAAAAAAGAAAATTCATTCACACAGAAACACGCAGAGCTTTGGAAATTTATAAATTTTTCTTTCCCGGAA